>DASTRL010000027.1:0-16870 GCA_035761265.1 Steroidobacteraceae bacterium | reverse complement strand
CTCACCAGGCAGATCGACGCGCAGGTCGTATGCCTGCCCGCTCGCGCGGCCCGCGAGGCCCGTGAGACCGAGCTGCCGGGCGAGCTGCGGCGCCACGAGGCCCGCGCCGACGAATCGATCGCGCACGCCGGCGTGCTCGTCGTAGATGTCGCGCAGGCTCGCCGACTGATCGGCGATCCTGGCGGCGCAGGCCGCGAACTCCGCCAGCGCATTCGGCGGCGGATTGCCGCCCGTGCCGCCGGGCACGACGAAGTCCAGCAGATAGCGCTGGCCGAACACCGTCTCGCTGGCGCGCAGCCAGCTTTCCTTCAGGCGCGAGAATTGGCTGAGCCCGAACGCGAAGCCCGCGTCGTTGCCGAGCGCTCCCAGATCGCCGAGATGATTCGCGATGCGCTCGGCCTCGAGCGCCAACGCCCTCAGGTACGTGGCGCGGGCCGGGATCTCGCAGCCCGCCAGGCCTTCGAGAGCCTGGCAGTACGCCCAGGAGTAGGCCACGGCCGAATCGCCCGAGACACGCGCCGCCAGCCGGTGTCCTTCGAGCAAGGGCAACTGTGCGAAGCGCTGCTCGATACCTTTGTGCGTGTAGCCCAGGCGTTCTTCGAGCTTGAGCACCTTCTCGCCCACGACCGAGAAGCGGAAATGTCCCGGTTCGATGGTGCCCGCGTGCACCGGTCCCACCGCAATCTCGTGCACGCCATCGCCCGCGACGCGCACGAATGGATAGTCGTCGACGAGCGGGCGGGCCACGATGCCGGCCGGCATCCCGTCCGCGAGCGGAAAGTAGTTTGCCGGCCACGCGCTGTGGCGCAGCCACGGCCTGTGGTCCGCATCCTGCGCGCGAACGCCGCACAGATCGGCCGCGGCACGCTGCATGCGATCCGCGGCGGGGAAGATTTCCGCGAGACCCGGGTAGTCGGTCGCGCCTTCGGGCAGCTCGAGCACGACAACCAGCACGGCGGATCCGCAGTAGAACGCCGCGTGTACCCGCTTGCGGCCCGAGCCATCGGCCCACAGCGCCAGGAGTCGGCCGCCGCCCGCCGCCACGTCGAGCGCACAGGCGCGCCACTCCTGCAGGCGCACCTCCACCCGCCGCGCGCCCGGTGCTCCGGGCAGTGGCGTGGACCGATCCATCCAGTTCTGCAGCTCCATTTCAGGCACCTGCAATCAGCTTTGCCGCCAGCCGGAACCAGGCGGCGAGATAGGAAGGAATGAACAAGCCGAGCGCGAGCACCGCGCCCAGGTGAACGAACACCGGCAGCAACGCGGGCGGATGCGGCAGGCGCTTCGCCGTGGTCTCGCCGAAGACCATCGGCTGCACGCGGCGGAAGATCGCCGCGAAAGCCACGCCCAGCGCGAGCAGCAGGATCGGTGTCGCCCAGGGCTGCTCGCGCATCGCGGTGGTGAGGATCAGGAATTCGCTCGCGAACACGCCAAAGGGCGGCAGCCCGAGGATCGCCAGCGTGCCCAGCATCAACCCCCAGCCCACGGTCGGGCTGAGGACGATCAATCCCCGGATGTCGTCCATGATCTGTGTCCCGGCCTTCTGGGCCGCGTGGCCGACGGCGAAGAAGATGGCGGATTTGGTCAGCGAGTGCACCGTCATGTGCAGCAGCGCCGCGAAGTTCGCCACGGCGCCGCCCATGCCGAACGCGAAGGTGATGATGCCCATGTGCTCGATCGAGGAGTACGCGAACAGGCGCTTGATGTCGCGCTGGCGCCAGAGGAAGAACGCGGCGAGCACGACGGAAACCAGTCCGAATCCCATCAGCATGCGCGACGGCAACATCGAGTGCAGCGACCCCTCGACCAGCACCTTGCAGCGCACGACGGCATAGATGGCGACGTTCAGCAGCAGCCCGGACAGCACCGCGGAAATCGGCGTCGGGCCTTCGGCATGCGCATCCGGCAACCAGTTGTGCAAGGGCGCGAGGCCGACCTTGGTGCCGTAGCCCACCAGCAGGAACACGAACGCCAGGCTCAGCACGGTCGGCTCGAGCTGGCCCTTCACTTCGTTCAGATGCGTCCAGAGCAACGCGCTCATGCCCTCGGCGCCGAGCACCTTCTCGGCCGCGAAGTACAGCAGGATGGTGCCGAACAGCGCCTGCGCGATGCCCACGCCGCACAGGATGAAATACTTCCAGCCGGCTTCGAGGCTGGCGGGCGTGCGGTAGAGCGTCACCAGCAGCACCGTCGACAGCGTCGCCGCCTCCATGGCGACCCACATGAGCCCCATGTTGTTGGTGGTGAGCGCGATCAGCATGGCCGCGATGAAGATCTGGTACATGCTGTGAAACAGGCGCAGCTGCGCGGGCTTCACGCGCCCATGCTCGCTCTCGATGCGCATGTAGGGGCGCGAGAAGAGCGCGGTGGTGAGGCTCACGAAAGCCGTGAGCGTCACCAGGAACACGTTGAAGGGGTCGATGAAGAATTGCTCATGGGCCGCGCTCAGGTTGCCTTCGCCGATGACGCGCACCGTGAGCGCGCAGGCGGCGAGGAACGTGCCGAGGCTGAAGGCCGCATTCGCCTCGGGCGCCCAGCGGCGCGCACCGAAGAATGCCAGGAACAGCGCGCCGAGCAGCGGCGTGGCCAGGAGGAAGAGAAAGTCCACGCTACTTCTCCTCCTTGAGCGACTCGAGGTGATGCAGGTCGAGGCTGTCGAACTGCTCACGGATCTGGAAGAAGAACACGCCGAGCACCAGCATGGCGACCAGCACGTCGAGCGCGACGCCGAGCTCGACGATCATCGGCATGCCGTAGGTGGCGCTCATCGCGCCGAAGAACAGCCCGTTCTCCATCGACAGGAACCCCACCACCTGCGACATCGCCTTGCGCCGCGTGATCATCGTGAGGAACGCCAGCAGTACGACGGCCACCGCGATGCCGATGGAACTGCGCGTCGAGGTGGTGGCCAGCGCCGCGATCGGCTGCGCCAGGCCGAAGGCGAAGATCACGATCAGCAGCCCGACGAGCATCGTCGCCGAGATGTTCAGCAGCGGCTCGCTGTCCCAGTAGACGCCGAGGCGCCGGATCAGCCGGTGCAGCAGCCACGGCAGGAAAATCGCCTTCAACGCCAGCGTGATCGTCGCCGAGACGTACAGGTGGTTGTTGCCCGTGCGCCAGGCCAGCAGCAGCGTCGCAAGGCCCAGCAACACGCCCTGCAGCGCCAGCAGATTGACCATGGTCACGACACGGCGTTGCGACAGCATGGCGAAGGACAACAGCAGCAGCAACGCCGCGAAGGCATTGAGCAGCTGCAGGTCGAGGCTGAGATGGCTCATCGGCTCAGGCCCCCAGCAGCAGATGGACCAGCAGGCCCAGCACGGCCAACAGGAAGGCCGTGGCCAGGAACTCCGGCGCGCGAAAGATGCGCAGCTTGGCCGACACGGTCTCGATGAGCGCCAGCACGGCACCCGTGGCGAGCAGCTTCAATCCGAGGATCGGGATGGAGGCCAGCAATGTCACCGGCGTGGGCGCGGCGCCGGTGGCAGTTCCCCACGGCAGGAACAGCGCAAAGCCGATGCAGGCGTAGTTCAGTAGTTTGAGTGCCGCGGCCCATTCCATCAGCGCCAGGTGCCGCGCCGAATACTCGAGCAGCATCGCCTCGTGGATCATCGTGAGCTCGAGATGGGTGGCCGGATTGTCGACGGGAATGCGCGCGTTCTCCGCCAGCAGCACCAGCAGGAAGGCCACGCCCGTGAACGCCAGGCTCGGATACAACGCGAGCGTGCGTGTGGCCAGCCCTTCGGAGATCGCCGGCAGCGCCGTGCTGGTCGCGATCAGCGAAGCCAGGAAGATCACCATGAGCAGCGCGGGCTCGGCGAGGAAGCCGACCAGCATTTCGCGCCGCGCGCCGAGCGAGCCGAACGCGGTGCCGACATCCATCGCCGCCAGCGCCATGAACACCCGCGCGGTGGCGAACAGGCCCACGAGCGCGATGGCATCGGCGGCATCGGAGAACGGCAGGCGCGTGCCGAGCGACGGGATCACCGCGGCCGCGCACACCATGGAGCCGAATACCACGTACGGCGCGATGCGGAACAAGGACGAGGCGCCCGTGGCGAGCACGGCATCCTTGTGAAAGAGCTTGCGGATCGCCCGATACGGCTGCAGCAGCGGCGGCGCCGACTTGTTCTGCAACCACGCGCGGCACTGGTTGATCCAGCCCATGAAGATCGGCGCCGCCAGCACCGCGGCCAGCACGCCGAGGAATTGAGTGAGCCAGTGCAGCGGGTTCATAGCACCAACGCCAGCAGTACGAGCAGCGTGATGAAGCTGAACAGCAGATAGGTCGCGATGCGCCCCTGTTGCAGCCAGGCGATGGACTCGGCCGCGCGCTGCACCCAGCCCGCCGCCCGCAGGTAGATGGTTCTCCAGAACCGGTCACCGACGACGACCCGGTACCGGGGCGCGCGATCGAACGGCGTGGGCAGCTCGCGCTGCATGTCGAAGAACGGCAGGAAGATGTGCCGGATCGGCTGGCCGAAGCCCTCCGCCGTATCCTGCATGCGCGCATCGAGCCGCGCGAAGCCGCAATCCCAGGCGGCGGCCCGGCGGATGCGCCGGTGATAGAAATGGCTGACCAGAGCCACGGTGGCGACGATGGTCGCGACGATCGCAAACAGGAACACGAGCGGCGCATAGGCGGATTCGCGCCCGGTCACGGGCACCAGCCGCCACCAGCTCGAGGCGTCCGGCATCGCCCCGGCGAGTCCCAATTGCGCGGGCACCAGCGCGAGCAGCGCGACCACCTGCGTCGGCATCAGGCCGAGCGCCACGCAACCCGCCGCGAGCCACAGCAATCCGGCGCGTTCGAGCCAGCCCGCATCATGCGCCTTCGCCAGGCCGGCCTCGCGCGGCTGCCCCAGGAACACCACGCCGAAGAACTTGACCATGACGTAGCCGGCCAGCGCGGCCGCCAGCGCGACGACCGCGGCGCCGAGCGGCAGCAACATGTTGACGAACGTGCGCGGTATCTCGTGCGCGGAGAGGAATGCCTGCAACAGCAGCCATTCCGAGACGAAGCCGTTGAGCGGCGGCAGCCCGGCGATCGACAGCGCGCCGACCAGAGTCAGCCACGCCACCCAGGGCATGCGGTGGATGAGCCCGCCCAGCCGGCCGAGGTTGCGTTCGCCCGTCGCGTGCAACACCGATCCGGTGCCGAGGAACAGCAGGCTCTTCATGAAGGCGTGATTGATGGCGTGATAGAGCACCGCGATCAGCGCCAGCGCGGCCAGCGTCGACATTCCCACGCCGATGAAGACGATGGAGAGGCCGACCCCGGTGAACAGGATGCCGATGTTCTCGATGGACGAGAATGCGAGCAGCCGCTTCATGTCGGTCTGCGCCGCGGCGAATACCACGCCATAGATGGCCGTGAACAGGCCGAGCGCGACCGGGACCAGACCCCACCACCACACCGGATCGCCTAACAAGTCGAACGTGACCCGCAGGATGCCGTACAGCGCCATCTTGAGCATGACGCCGCTCAGGAGCGCGGAGACCGGCGAAGGCGCCGCGGGATGTGCCTCCGGCAGCCAGACGTGCAAGGGCACGAGCCCTGCCTTCGCGCCGAAGCCGAACAATGCCAGCGCGAACGCGGCCGCGGCCCAGCTCGGCGCGAGCGTGGCGGACCGCATGGCGTCGAAGGTGAACTGCCAGCTGCCGCCCTGCATCACGCCGAAGGACAACAGGATGGCGATCGCACCCAGGTGCGCGATGAGCAGATAGAGGAACCCGGCGCTGCGGATTTCGGGAATCCGGTGCTGCGTCGTGACGAGGAAATAGGACGACAGCGCCATCGTCTCCCACGACACCATGAATCCATACGCGTCATCCGCCAGCAGCACGAAACCCATGCTCGCGAGGAACAAGTGGTACTGCAGGCACAGCAGCCCCGGTGCCGTTCCCTCGCCCGCGCGAAAGTAGCCCGCGCCGAAGATCGAGATGCCCGCGGACGCCGCGCCCAGCAGGAACAGGAAGGCATCGCTGAGCGCGTCGCGCCGCAAGTGCATCGGCAGATCGGGAAGTCCCACCGGCAGCAGGAAGTGTTCAACCGGGGCGGAGATCCCGATGAGAGCCACTGCCGCCATCCCCACGCCCAGCAGTGCGCCCAGCGGAAACAGCAGCCGGCGCACCAGTGTCACGCTGGCGGGTCGCAGCAACCCGAGCGCACCAATGACTCCCCAGCCGATCAGGAGGCAGATGTACGTGCCCAGTGGAGAAAAGGAGCCGAAAGCCACCGCAGGTCCGCAGACAGCAAAAGTCGCGCTAGTGTTGCAGGATGGCTCTCAAATGTGAATAGTATTATCATGCAATGCGCACCCATTCACACGAGGGGATTTCCTTGGCTCTGGAAGAACGCACCGCGCGCCTGACGATCCTCATCGATCCGCGCAAGAAGGCCGTGTTCGAGCGCCTGTGCGCCGAGGAGGATTCGACACCCTCCCAGGTCGTTCGCCGACTCATGCGTGCGTACATCGAATCGCGCACCGGCAAGCCATGGACGCCGGAGGCGGACAGCCGGGGCGCGCGCCGCAAGAGTGGTTGAGGAATAGTTCGGCCGGAGGTACCGGTTCGCGGCCGCTGCGAGGTGGCCTCGCAGGTCGCGGTACGACATATCCGACAGGACCGCTGCGTCGCGCCAGCCTCGACGCATGGCGGCGCCGGTCCGGATTCCACGCAGTCTGACGAACCTCAGCGCGAAGTCTTCCCGTCCCTTCGCGAGCGCCGATGTTCCTGCCCATCACGTCGTGCAACGCTGCCAGCAGTCGAAAGATTGGAGGAGCCATGGAACAGGCGCAGCACAGCACGCGGGTTTCGCATTCGACGGATCATGCGAGTCACGGCGATCACGCCAGGCAGATGCATCACTACCCCCGCCTCGGCCTGATGGCCCTGCTCTCCTTCATTGCCATGTACGTGCTGATGTACGCCATGGTGGACGTCTTCGACAACGTGCTGCCGAACGTCAACCAGGTCTACATGGCAGGGCTGATGGCGGCACCGATGGTGCTCATCGAGCTTGCGCTCATGGGAATGATGTATCCCAACAAGCGCGCGAACCTGGCGATCGCCGCCGTGAGCGTGGTGCTGGGCCTGGCATTCTGGTTCGGCATTCGCACGCAGGCCGGCGTCGGCAATGAACAGTTCCTGAAATCGATGGTTCCCCACCATGCAGGCGCCGTGCTCATGTGCGAAAAGGCGAGCCTCACGGATCCCCAGATCCAGCGGCTGTGTGGTCAGATCATCCGCAGCCAACGGGCCGAGATCGCGCAGATGAAGGCACTGCTCCGCAAGACGGATGACTGATGCGAGAATCGGGGAGCCGCGAGATACGACTCCCCGGGACCGGGCTACTTGGCTCCTTCCTTGCGATACTCCGCCGCCAGATCTTCACTCTCCTTGGCCGCCGCGCGCAGATTCCTGGCGATCGCATCGCAGTGCCTGGCGATCGCCTCATGATTGACTTTGGACGAACCGGCGCCGCCGCGGTGCATCATGGCCATGCTGTCGTGCCTGGCAGCCGCTGCGCGGAACTCCGCGGCCTGCTTCTCCAGAGTGGCGATGGTCGCCGCGGGATTCTCCTGGGCAGGCTCGGCCGCCGAGGCCACCGTGCCCAGCAGTGCTGCGCCGGCAATCGCCAGGACCAGGGACTTTGCGACGATTCGAACTGGAATTCTCATATTGCCTCCGTGGTTTTGCGCGCCCATCTTCGAATCGTCGAAAGACACCTACATCCGCGTCACTGCGTATCCAACTTCGGCAATCCCGCGGTCGAACGCGGTCCGATTGGTGAACCAGTTCAGATACATTTGACCCGGATTCGCGAAATCCGTGAACATCTGGCCGAATTCCGCTGTCTGATGACATGTTTGGGATCCGGAGCCCGGATTGAAGTCACGCCGTCTCACAAGCCTCCTGGTCGCCTGCTTCGCGCTGTGCAGTCTCGCGGCGCCGGCGGTCACCTGCGCGGCGGCCACGCAGCAGGGCAATTGCTGCCCTGACGCAGGGAAACCGCCCTGCGGCGAGTGTCCTGATCCGGCGCGCGCCCGCACGACTTCCCCGGGCCATTGCCTGTCGGCGCCGGCCTCGGTCACTCGAGCCATCGTGGCGCCGGAGCAATCGCGGAAAATTCCCCAGCCGGATCCACAGCCGGTGGACGTCTTTTCCGGGACGCTGGACGCACGGTCGCTGGATGCTTCGCCGCAACCCGCGCCACAGCCTCGGCACCAGCCGCGCGTCGAGGCCCAATCTCCGACCTATCTACTCACCAGGCGACTGCGCCTCTAGCAATTCCTGAGCCGCCGGAATTTCCGGCGCAATCCACGCGCAGCGTCGCGCCGGCAGCGGCGACCCCGACCTGCGCCGCGGCGTTCGTTCGTTTGCTCAGGATGTCTGGCCATGAGATTTTCACACCTTCTGCTGTTCGCCTTCGCGGGCATTTCCGCTGCCGTCGCGGATGAGCCCGTGCTGACCTTCGACGCCGCGATCGCGCGTGCGCTCGATCGCGCTCCCCAACTGGAGGCACAACGCGCCGCGCTCGATTCCGCGGAGTCCTCGCAAACCAGCGCGGGCCGCCTGCCGGATCCGGCCATGGTGATCGGCGTCGAGAATGTTCCGTTGGGTGGCGCGGATGCCTTTTCGACGACGCGCGATCCGATGTCCATGACGACGGTGGGCATCATGCAAGCCTTCCCCTCGGGATCGAGGCGCCAGAGCGAACGTGAACGTGCCGTCGCCCAGGTCGGGCTCGCGCGCGCCGAACTGACCGCCGCGCGCGCCGATGTGGCCCGGCAGACCGCGGTTGCCTGGCTGCGGTTCGCGTCCGCACGGGAAGCGCGCCAGCACCTCGAATCGCTGCAGGGAGATCTGCGCCTGGGCGCCGATTCCGCCCGCGCCTCGTTGCGAGCCGGCAGAACCTCGGCGGCGGATGCGCTGGCGGCGGCAGCGGCGGTTGTCTCGCTGAAGAGTCGACTGCTGCAATTGGCGGGCGACGAAAAGCGTGCCGCCGCCGAACTGGCCCGCTGGATCGGCGTCGAGGCGATCGCAGCGCCAGGTCCCCTGCCGTCGCTCGATGAACTGCCGGGCTCCGCCGAGACGCTGGTCCAGCGCGCGCATCTGCACGCCGAAATCGCGCCGCTCGATGCCCGCATTGCGGTCGCCGAGGCCGACGTCGACCTGGCGCGCGCCGCGCGTCGCCCGGGGTGGGGCCTGGAACTCATCTATGGAAAACGCGGGCCCGCCTATGAAGACATGGGCACGCTGCAGTTCACGGTAGACCTTCCGCTGTTCACAAGGAATCGCCAGAACCCGCTGATCGCGGCCCGCAGCGCGGATCTGCGGCGGGCGCGCGCCGAGCGGGAAGCACAGCTCGCGATGCACGGCGCCGAGCTGAGCCAGATGGTGATCTCCTGGGAGCAGCTCGGCGGACAACTGCGGCTTCTCGACGATGAGCAGCTGCCGTTGGCGCAAGAACGCTCACGCGCCGCGCTCGGTGGCTTTCGTGCCGGCGATGCCGGGGTGAGCTCGATCGTCGATGCCTTTGCTGCCGAGACCGATCTGCTGCTCGCGAAGGCCGCGCTCACGGTGGAACGCGGCATGGCCTGGAGCTACCTGCGCTACCTGCAGCCAGGCGCAGAGACGGCGGGGAGCGCGCCATGAATCGCACCAGACTTTCCATTGCGCTTCTGGCAACGCTCGCGATCGGCGCTGCATTGGGTTTTGGCCTCACGCGTTGGCACTCCGGAGAAGCGGCGCCGGGGCGTACAGAAGAAGGCCGCAGGATTCTCTACTGGCACGACCCGATGAAGCCGGACGTCAAGTTCGACAAGCCGGGGAAATCTCCCTTCATGGACATGCAACTCGTGCCCGTCTACGCCGACGAGCGCGAAGATGGCGGTGTCAGGATCAGCCCGGTTGCGAGCCAGAACCTCGGTGTGCGTCTCGGCAAGGTCGAAAGCGCCCCATGGTCCACGCAACTCACCGCGGTAGGCACGGTGTCGTTCGACGAAGACTTGCTCGAAGTCGTCCAGTCGCGCGTGTCCGGCTATGTGCAACGGCTGCACGTGAAATCGAACCTGCAGGCGGTCAAACGCGGTCAGCCGCTCGCGGACCTGGTGGCGCCGGCGTGGATCTCTGCGCAGGAGGAATACCTGGCGCTGCTGGGCGCGGAGTCGGTGCGCGGCCGCGAGATACGCAGCGCAGCGCGCGAGCGGCTGCAGGTACTCGGTGTTCCGCAATCCGCGATCGCGCAGCTCGAGACGACGCGCAAGGTCCTGTCCGCCACGACTATCTACGCTCCGATCGACGGGGTGGTCACGGAGCTCGCGGTGCGCGAAGGTGCCGCGATCGCCGAAGGCACGCCGTTGTTTCGCGTGAACTCATTGCGCAAGGTCTGGGCCATCGCGCAAGTGCCGGAGACCCAGGTATCGTCGGTATCGAAGGATGCGGAAGTCTCCGTGACCGCGGCGGCCTGGCCGGGCGAGAGATTCGCCGGGCGGGTGCTCGCCATCCTGCCCGACCTCGACGCCGCGACGCGCACGCTGCCCGTGCGCGTGGAAATCCAAAATCACGCCACCCGGCTCCTGCCCGGCATGTTCGTGTCGGTCGAATTCGCCGCTGCGCCAGCCGCGCCGCGGCTGGTGATCCCCAGCGAGGCCGTGATTGCCACGGGCCTGCGTTCCGTCGTCATCGTCGCGCACGAAGGTGCGGGATACGAGGTGCGCGAGGTGAAGACGGGCGCGGAGTCCGGGGGCAAGACCGTCATTCTCTCCGGGCTCGAGGCAGGTGATTCCATCGTGCTCTCCGGGCAGTTCCTCATCGACTCGGAGGCCAGCCTCAAGTCCGCCGAGTCGCGCCTTGCGGCGCCCGAGTCTTCGCCGGCATCGGCAATTCCGGCGAAGCCCGCGGAGCACGATCCATCGGGGCACCAGCCGTGATCGCCGCGATCATCCGCTGGTCGCTGGGCAACCGGTTCCTGGTGCTGCTGGCCACGCTGGTCGTCGCGGGGTGGGGAATCTGGTCGGTGTCGCGGACACCGCTCGATGCGTTGCCGGATCTTTCGGATGTCCAGGTGATCATCCGCACGCAGTATCCGGGCCAGGCGCCGCGCATCGTCGAGAATCAGGTCACCTATCCACTCACCACGACCATGCTGTCGGTGCCGGGCGCGAAGTCCGTGCGCGGTTATTCATTCTTCGGGGACTCGTTCGTCTACGTGCTGTTCGAGGATGGCACGGACCTGTACTGGGCCCGCTCACGCGTGCTCGAATATCTGAACCAGGTGCAGGGTCGACTGCCCGCGGGTGCGCAGGCGTCGATCGGGCCCGATGCCACCGGCGTCGGCTGGATCTACGAGTACGCGCTCGTCGATCGCACGGGCAAGCACGACATCTCGCAGTTGCGCGCGATACAGGACTGGTTTCTCAAGTACGAACTAAAGACCGTCCCCGACGTGGCGGAGGTCGCCACCCTCGGCGGCGCCGTGCGCCAGTACCAGGTGGTGCTCGACCCCGATCGGCTGCGCGCCTACGGCATCACGCACAGCGCGGTCATCGATGCGATACGAAACGCGAACCAGGAAGCGGGCGGTTCCGTCCTGGAACTCGCGGAAGCGGAGTTCATGCTGCGCGCCACCGGCTACCTCAAGACGCTCGACGACTTCCGCGCCATTCCGCTGCGCGTGAACTCGAGCGGCGTGCCCGTGCGCCTGGGCGACGTCGCCCGCATCCAGATCGGCCCGGAGCTGCGCCGCGGCATCGCCGAACTCGACGGCGAAGGCGAGGTGACCGGCGGTATCATCATCATGCGTTCCGGCAAGAACGCGCTCGCCACCATCGAGGCCGTCAAGGCGAAGCTCGCGGAGCTCGAGCGCGGGCTTCCCGCCGGCGTCGAGATCGTCGAGACCTATGATCGCTCCGCGCTCATCGAGCGCGCCGTCGACAATCTCACCTGGAAGCTCGGCGAAGAGTTCATCGTCGTGGCGCTGGTCTGCGCCGCGTTCCTGTTCCACCTGCGCTCCGCGCTGGTCGCGATCGTCTCGCTGCCGCTCGGCGTGCTGATGGCGTTCATCGTCATGCGCTACCAGGCAGTGAACGCCAACATCATGTCGCTGGGCGGGATCGCCATCGCCATCGGCGCCATGGTGGATGCCGCCATCGTGATGATCGAGAACCTGCACAAGCAGCTCGAACGCTGGCGCGCGGAACACGGGCGCGCGCCGCAAGCCGCCGAGCATTGGCGGTTGGTCGCGGATGCGAGCATCCAGGTGGGCCCCGCGCTTTTCTTCAGCCTCCTCATCATCACGCTGTCATTCGTGCCGATCTTCACGCTCGAGGCGCAGGAGGGACGCCTCTTCGCACCGCTCGCCTACACCAAGACCTACGCGATGGCCGCCGCGGCCGGGCTGGCCGTGACCCTGGTGCCGGTGCTGATGGGCTATTTCGTTCGTGGCCGCATACCCGCGGAGGAACGCAATCCGGTCAATCGGCTGCTGGTGCGCGCGTACCAGCCGATCCTGAATCGCGTGCTCGAGCATCCAAAGATGACCCTTGCGGCCGGGCTGGTGCTGCTCGCGCTCACGGCCTGGCCGGTGCTGCGCCTGGGTGGCGAGTTCCTGCCGCCGCTCGATGAGGGCGATGTGCTGTACATGCCGTCGACCTTGCCCGGACTTTCCGCGGGCAAGGCGTCGCAGATTCTCCAGCAGACCGACCGGATGATCCGCACCGTCCCGGAAGTCGACCGGGTGTTCGGAAAGATGGGTCGCGCGGAAACCGCCACGGATCCCGCCCCGCTCGAAATGATGGAGACCACCATCCGCTTCAAACCACGTGATCAGTGGCGCGCCGGCATGACGCCCGAGAAGTTGATCGAAGAACTGGATGCCAGGCTCCAGGTGCCGGGGCTCGCCAATGTGTGGGTGCCACCGATCCGCAATCGCATCGACATGCTCGCCACCGGCATCAAGAGCCCCGTGGGCGTCAAGGTCGCCGGCACGGATCCCGCCGTGATCGATCGCCTGACGCTCGAGATCGAGCACGCCGTCAAAGGCGTCGCGGGCGTGAGCTCGGCGCTGGCCGAACGCCTGAGCGGTGGACGCTACATCGAAGTCGACATCGAGCGCGACGCCGCGGCGCGGTACGGCATGAACATCGCCGATGTGCAGAGTGTCGTCAGCGCCGCCATCGGTGGCGAGACGGTGTCCGAAACGGTCGAAGGCCTGCAGCGCTTTCCCATCAGCGTGCGATACCCGCGCGAGCTGCGCGATTCGCTGGACGATCTGCGCCAGCTGCCGATCGTCGCCGCGAACGGCGCCCAGATCACCCTGGGCACGGTGGCGAAGCTCACCGTGGTCGATGGACCGCCCATGCTGCGCAGCGAGAATGCGCGTCTGTCCGGTTGGGTCTACGTCGACCTGCGCGGTCGCGACCTGCGTTCCGCGGTGAATGACATGCGCGCGCGTGTAGCCAACAGCGTGCGGCTGCCGCCCGGCTACTCGATCACCTGGTCCGGCCAGTTCGAATATCTCGAGCGCGCCTCCGCCAAGCTCAGGATCGTCGTGCCGTTCACCCTGGTCGTGATCTTCGTGCTGCTGTACCTGACTTTCCGGCGGCTCGACGAGGCGGCCCTCATCATGGCGACACTTCCATTCGCACTGATCGGCGGGTTCTGGCTCATCTACGCCCTTGGCCATGCGATATCCATCGCCTCCGCCGTGGGTTTCATCGCGCTGGCAGGAGTTGCGGCCGAGTTCGGCGTCGTGATGCTGATCTATCTCAAACACGCCTGGGAGGATCGCCTCGCGCGCGGCCAGGCCTCGGAAGAATCCCTGCATGAGGCGATTCGCGAAGGAGCAGCGATGCGCGTGCGACCCAAGGCCATGACGGTGTGCGTGATCGTCGCCGGCCTGCTGCCCATCATGTGGAGCCACGGCACCGGGTCGGAGGTCATGCAACGCATCGCGGCACCCATGATCGGCGGAATGATCACGGCACCCCTCTTGTCGCTGCTCGTGGTGCCGGCCGCGTACCTGCTCCTGCGCCGGAGGAATCTGCAGAAGGAAACGTGAGACTTCAGGAGCCCCGCCTGAGATTCATCACGTCAAGCGCCGCGCGCAGGCCGTGGGCGAGCTTTTGCGCATCGCCGTTTGCCCAGAAATGCATGAAGTACAGGCGCGGCGATTCACCGACCATGTGACTGTGCAGCGCGGTCACTTCGATGCCATTCTGGCGCAGCGTCTTCATCACGGGATCGACCTCGCTCGAGATCAGCACGAAGTCTCCCGTGATCGCCGCATTTCCCGGGCCGGTCGGTTGAAAGTTTATTGCGGTCGCCGTCCCCATCGGCGGCGGCACGGCCATGCCGTCTTCCGTGATCGCCTCCGCGCGCGGAAATCCGAATTGGCAGACGCCGCCATTCGCCGAGCTCTTGCCGCCCAGGCTCCTCTCCAGCGCCGGGGTGTCGAGATCGACCGGCGGCGGCGGCGTGGCAGGCGCAGTCTGGGCGAGCGGAGTCTTGCTGAGTGCCAGCGCCGCGCGCAGCGACTGCGCCAGTTTCACCGGCTCTCCGTGACCGCCGACGTGCATGTAGAAGATCGGCACTGAAGTTCGCAACAAGTGATTGTGGATGGCGCTCACTTCGAGACCCTCGTCCAGCAGCTTCTTCATGACGGGACTGATCTCGGTGTCGAGGAGCACGAGATCTCCCATCAGCATCGAGCCACCCGAGGGCATGGTCTCGAAGGCGGCCCAGCCGCCGAGCGCGAAGGCCGGCTTGAGAGTCACGCCATCCACGGTCACGTGCAGATCGGAACGCGGGAATCCATAGCGGTGAATCTCGGCGGTCGGCGTCGCGCCTTTGCGGCCGAGAAGCTGGTCGACCTTCGACCAGTCGCCCTCGCCAGCGTGTGCCGCGATCGAGATCGCCAGGCTCGTGGAGCAGATCAGCACGGAGAAGATGCGGGGCATGATGAGACTCCGGTAATGAACGAATCAATGCGGCCATGGCGGTCCAAGCGCCGCTCGCCGCGACATTGGACCTCGATCCCTGGATGCGCACTCAACCGCGAATTGCCGCGGAATGCAATCAGTGTGCATTACGCGACGCCGGAATCGCAGTTGCGGTGAAAAGCCGTTTGGGGCGGTTGTCTTGTATCCTCTCCCCCGGGATAGGAGACCATCCATGTCAGCGCATCCATCGCATCCGGAAATCATCAAACGCCTGAAGCGCGCCAGAGGGCACCTCGAGACGGTCATTGGAATGATCGAGCAGGGCCGGGAATGCCTGGATCTCGCCCAGCAGCTCCACGCGGTCGAGAGCGCCATCGCGAGCGCGAAGCGCACCCTCGTGCACGATCACATCGACCACTGCCTCGATCATGCGGTGCGCGCGAAATCCCGCAATGTCCGCGGCGCGATCCGCGAGTTCAAGGCCATCACCAAATACCTGTAGCGACAGGACAATGACATCGTTCACGACCCTCCTGCAGCAGGGCAACGCCTGGCTGTTCATCCCGAGCGCGATCCTGCTCGGCGCCCTGCACGGGCTGGAGCCCGGGCATTCCAAGACCATGATGGCGGCGTTCATCGTCGCGGTGCGCGGCACGGTCAGGCAGGCGGTGCTGCTCGGTCTCGCGGCGACCGCTTCACACACCCTGGTCGTATGGATCGTCGCCATGGCGGGCCTGTACTTCGGACGCAACTGGAATGCGCACACCAGCGAACCGTACTTCCAGGTGGTCTCGGGCGCGCTGATCATCGCCATCGCGTTCTGGATGCTGTGGCGCACGTGGCGCGCGGCGCGGGCCGGAGAGGCCGCGAATTTCCATGATCACGACCATTCGCACGCAGCGATCCGGCGCGTCGACACCGGGCATGGCGTGGTCGAGCTCGAAATCTTCGAAGCCGGCGTTCCGCCGCGCTTTCGCTTGCGCCAGGAGAAGCCGGGTCATGCATGGGCGGCCGAATCCGTCTCCATCGAAACGGAGCGGCCGGACGGATCGCGCCAGACCTTCACCTTCCGCGCGCGCGATGCGTTCCTGGAATCGGCGCAGGAGATCCCGGAGCCGCACGAATTCGTGGCGCGGCTGAAAATCGGGCACGGCAGTCACACCCATGACTTCGACGTGGAATTCGTCGAGCACGATCACGCGCATGCGATCAAGGAGTACGAAGGACTCGACATATCCGCGCCCGGTTACCAGGACCCGCACGAGCTTGCGCATGCGAATGACATACGCCGCCGGTTTGCGAGCGGCCAGGTGACCACCGGGCAGATCGTGCTCTTCGGCCTCACCGGTGGGCTCATTCCCTGCCCCGCTTCCATCACGGTGCTGCTGCTGTGCCTGCAGCTCGAGAAGATCGCACTCGGCGCGACGCTCGTGCTGTGTTTCAGCATCGGGCTCGCGATCACCATGGTCGCGTCCGGCACTCTGGCCGCGCTCAGCGTGCGTCACGTGTCGAAACGCTGGCAGGGATTCGGCGGGTTCGCGCGCAAGGCGCCTTACGTTTCCGGAGCGCTCATCGTGCTGGTGGGGCTGTACGTCGGTTACCAGGGTCTGGCGGCGCTCGGGCGGGGTTGAATCGCCGGAACCGCTGGCGCGTAGTTAGCCGATGGCTGGAGACCAGGCGCAGGCGGCGGGAGCCAGGCGCGTCGTGGACCCATGGCTCCCGCGTCGACGTACATTGGCAGCCCCTGACGCGCGGTCGCGCGACGAGTGACCGCAACGCCGGACTTTTCATGAATTTTTTGCAACGTTGTGGTCTGCCACGGTGGACTGGGGCTTCGCTGCCAGGAATAGGTACGATGCGGCCCAATGCCCTCATCCCGTGAGATCGCGCGCTTTCCCCTTTCGTTGCTCACGCGACTGCGGCTC
>DASTRL010000026.1:0-7229 GCA_035761265.1 Steroidobacteraceae bacterium | reverse complement strand
GTCGACGCCATCGAGCTCGAGCGTTTCGCTGGCGTCGATCGCGTCGAAGAGGGTCGGGAAGGAGTTGCAGAGCGAGAAGCAGCGGCGACAGCCGTGGCAGATGTCGAAGACGCGCTCGAGCTCTTTCTCGAGCGCGGCTTCGTCGGTGAACGCCGGTGAACGCCAGTCGAGCGGATGACGCGAGGGCGCCTGCAGGCTGCCCTCGCGGATGCCGGTATCCGTTACGTTCACGGCGCGATCAGATCGCGTCGAGGGCCTTCTGGAAGCGGTTGGCGTGCGAGCGTTCCGCCTTGGCCAGGGTCTCGAACCAGTCGGCGATCTCGGAGAAACCCTCCTCGCGCGCCTGCTTGGCCATACCCGGGTACATGTCGCTGTACTCGTGCGTCTCACCGGCGATCGCCGCCTTGAGGTTTGCCTTGGTCTCGCCGATCGGCAGGCCCGTGGCCGGATCACCCACCGCCTCGAGGTACTCGAGGTGGCCGTGCGCATGACCCGTCTCGCCTTCGGCCGTCGAACGGAACACCGTCGACACGTCGTTGTAGCCTTCGACGTCGGCCTTGGCTGCGAAATACAGGTAACGACGGTTCGCCTGCGACTCGCCTGCGAATGCGTCCTTCAGATTCTTCTCGGTCTTGCTGCCTTTCAGGTTCACGGCTCTCTCCTACTAAAGATGGCCTACAAAGATGGGAATGGCTCTCAATTAGACTTGGTCTAAGAGTGGCGCGCACTCTACGACTGCCCGCGCGCGGGCGTCAATCGGGATTGCCTATCGTTTAAAGTCGCGCGCGTGAAATCCAAAGCATCGAAATCCGAAAAGTTGCCCGACTTCGAACAGTCCCTGACGGAGCTCGAAGCGCTGGTGGCGAAACTCGAGCAGGGGGACGTGCCGCTCGAAGAGGCATTGAAGACCTTCGAACGCGGCGTTGCGCTCACCCGCCAATGCCAGACGGCGCTGCGCACCGCGCAGCAGAAGGTGGAAGTGCTGCTCTCGCGCAACGGCGAAGAGCAGATCGCGCCCTTCGTCGATGACGAGGAAGACGAAGAGGAAGAGGTCGAGGACGATGACAGCGGGCGCTGAGGCGCGGCGCGCGGATCCGGCACACTTTCTCTCCACTCGCGTTCCGTTCTACCAGCGCCGCATCGAGGAAGTGCTGGCGCGCGCGCTCGACATGCCCGGCGCCGCGACCGCGCGACTGCTCGATGCGATGCGCTACAGCACGCTCGCGGGTGGCAAGCGCGTGCGCCCGGTGCTGGTCTACGCCACCGGCGAAGCGCTGGGCGCTGCGCTCGACACGCTGGATGCCGCCGCGGCGGCCGTCGAGCTCATTCATGTCTACAGCCTCGTGCATGACGATCTACCGGCCATGGACGACGATGACCTGCGTCGCGGGCGACCCACCTGCCACCGCGCCTTCGACGAGGCGACCGCCATCCTCACCGGCGATGCGCTGCAGGCGCGCGCCTTCGAAGTCCTGGCGCAGGCGCCCGTCACGATCGCCGCCACCGCGCGCATCGAGATGCTGCAGGTGCTGGCGGACGCCATCGGCACGCGCGGCATGGCCGGAGGCCAGGCCATCGATCTCGAAGCCGTCAAGAAAACCCTGAGCCTCGCGGAGCTCGAGCGCATGCACCGGCAGAAGACCGGTGCGCTCATTCAGGCGAGCGTGCTGCTGGGCGCCATCTCCGCGGGCATCACCGACGTCGCGCAGCGCACCGCGCTCGAGAGGTTCGGCATCGAGGTCGGCCTCGCATTCCAGATCCAGGATGACATCCTCGACGTCGAGGGAAACACCTCGACGCTCGGCAAGCGCGCGGGAGCGGACGCGGATCGAGTCAAGCCCACCTATCCGTCGGTGATCGGGCTGGAAAAGGCGCGCGCCGAGGCGCGCGCACACCGCGATCGCGCCATCGAGGCACTGGCGGCCTGGCCGGAGAAGTTCGCGCACCTCGGCGAGTTCGCCGGCTTCCTCGTGTCCCGCGCGAGCTGAGGGCACTTGCCGACTTCGCCCGGCGTGTAAACTTCGCTCGCAATGTCCACGGGCCCTGAAGACTTCCCCCTGCTGCATTCGGTCGATCTGCCGTCCGATCTGCGCGCCCTGCCGGAGAACCGCCTGGGAGAAGTCTGCGCCGAGTTGCGCGAATACCTGATCCGCAGCGTGGCGACGCGCGGCGGCCATTTCGCGGCGGGCCTGGGGACCGTCGAACTCACGGTCGCGCTCCACTATGTCTTCGACACGCCGGGCGATCGGCTGGTGTGGGACGTGGGCCACCAGGCCTATCCGCACAAGGTGCTCACCGGGCGCCGCGATCGTCTCGGCACGATCAAGCAGAGCGGCGGGCTCGCGCCCTTCCCCTCCCGCGCCGAGAGCGAATACGACACGTTCGGCGTCGGGCACTCCAGCACCTCGATCAGCGCCGCGCTCGGCATGGCGGTGGCGGCGGAGTTGAATGGCGATGCGCGCAAGGTGGTCGCCGTGATCGGTGACGGCGCCATCACGGCCGGCATGGCCTGGGAGGCGCTGCTGAACGCCGGCGCGCGCAAGACCAACCTGCTGGTGGTGCTCAACGACAACGACATGTCGATCTCCGAGAACGTCGGTGCGCTGTCAAACTACTTCGCCAAGGTGCTCTCCGGGCGCATGTATTCGACGCTGCGTTCCGGCGGCAAGAAGATGCTCAGGCAGATGCCCACCATGTGGGAGCTGGCGCGGCGCTCGGAAGAGATGATGAAGGGCATGGTCCTGCCCGGCACCATCTTCGAGGAGCTGGGCTTCAATTACATCGGCCCGATGAACGGCCACGACATCAAGGAGCTGGTGGTCACGCTGCGCAACATGCGCAACCTGCAGGGCCCGCAGCTGCTGCACGTGGTCACGAAAAAGGGCAAGGGTTATGACCCGGCGGAGAAAGACCCCATCAAGTGGCACGGCCCGGGCCCGTTCGACCCCAAGAGCGGCACGATCTTCAAGGAGAAGGCCAGCGGTCCGAGCTACTCGCAGATCTTCGGCCAGTGGCTGTGCGACATGGCGGCGGCCGACCCGCGCATCGTGGGCATCACGCCGGCCATGCGCGAGGGCTCCGGGCTGGTCGAATACTCGAAGCAGTTTCCGCAGCGCTACTTCGACGTGGCGATCGCCGAGCAGCATGCCGTGACGTTCGCGGCGGGGCTCGCCTGCGAAGGCTTCCGGCCGGTCGTGGCTATCTACTCGACCTTCCTGCAGCGCGCCTACGATCAGCTGATCCACGACGTCGCGCTGCAGAACCTCCCCGTGGTGTTCGCGCTCGACCGCGCCGGCCTGGTCGGCGGTGACGGCGCCACGCACCAGGGCAGCTACGATCATTCGTTCCTGCGCTGCATCCCGAACCTCACCGTCATGGCGCCGGCCGACGAGAACGAATGCCGGCAGATGCTGTACACGGCCACGACGCTCGAGGGCCCGGCGGCGGTGCGCTATCCGCGCGGCCAGGGTCCGGGCGTTGCGCCGGCAGCCGAGATGACGGCGCTGCCCGTGGGCAAGGCGCAGATCCGGCGCATGGGAAAGAGCGGGCTGCTGATCCTCGCCTTCGGCGCGATGGTGAAGTCCGCCGAGATCATCGGCGAGCGTCTCGACGCCACCGTCGTGAACATGCGCTTCGTCAAGCCGCTCGACGAAGAGCTGGTGATGCGACTCGCCGGATCGCATACCGCGCTCGTGACCATCGAGGAAAATGCCGTGGCAGGCGGCGCGGGGTCGGCGGTGATCGAGCTGCTCGCCAACTGCGGCAACCCGCTGCCGACGCTGACGCTGGGAATCCCCGACCGGTTCATCGAGCACGGTTCTCGCGAAGACTGCCTCGCGGCGGCGGAGCTCGATCCCGCCAGCCTCGAGTCGGCGGTCCGGCGGTTCTGGGAGCACGTGCCGCATTCGAAGGCGATCGCCAGCGGAACATAAGGCGCCGTTTCTGCATTTCATCGCCTGTCAGGGCTCCTTAGCTCCAATGAGGGGTTGATCGGCCCGTGAAAGGACGCAAACTGTGGCCCCTATGAAAACTGCCGTCGCCCCCCAGGCGCGCGTGCTCACCGTCGAGGACGTGCAGAGCCGCGCCGATACCCGCCAGATTCCGATCAACCGGGTCGGCATCAAGGACATCAATCATCCCGTGCGCGTGAAGGACCGCTCCTCTGGCGAGCAGCACACGGTCGCGAACTTCAACATGTACGTGAACCTGCCGCACAACTTCAAGGGCACGCACATGTCGCGCTTCGTCGAGATCCTGCATCGCGAACGCGAGATCTCGGTGGAATCCTTCGGCAGCCTGCTCGCGGAGATGACCGAACGCCTCGAGGCCGACGCGGGCCACATCGAGATGTCGTTCCCGTATTTCGTCATGAAGAAGGCGCCGGTGTCGGGCGTCGAGAGCTACATGGACTATCGCGCCAGCCTCATCGGCGAGCGGCGCGACGGCGAGACCTGCATGTGGGTCAAGGTCGTCGTGCCGGTGACCAGCCTGTGCCCCTGCTCGAAGAAGATTTCCGAGCGCGGCGCGCACAACCAGCGCTCGCACGTGACCATTTCGGCGAAGTTGCGCGAGCACATGTGGATCGAGGAGCTGATCGAGATCGCCGAGAGCGAGGCATCCTGCGAGCTGTACGGCATCCTCAAGCGACCGGACGAGAAATACGTCACCGAGCGCGCCTACGACAATCCGAAATTCGTCGAGGACATGGTGCGCGACGTGGCCGTGCGACTCAACGACGAGCCGCGCGTCGCAGCCTACGTGGTGGAGTCGGAGAACTTCGAGTCCATCCACAACCACTCGGCCTACGCGCTCATCGAGCGCGACAAGGACGCCGACGGCGCCGCCGCGCGCTGATCCGCCGATTCCGCCCGCGGGCGGATTGCGAACGCCATCACAGTTTGCGCGTTATGGGCAATGAGGCGCGCGCGCCGCGAGACGTGCGTCCGGCCTGAAATCCGCGCATCGGCTCGAATCCTCCTTTGCTCCGTCGCACCACTTCGGGTGGCGCGCGGAGACTCGGGGAGTGACGTGTCGACTGCGACTCAAACCAGCGGATTCCACCTGCGATGCGCGGCCCTGCTCGCGCTGTCGTTCACCGTGTGTTCCCAGGCGTCTTCGCTGGCGGTCAGGGTCCTCAAGCGCGACGGCGAGCCGCTCGCCGGTGCCGTGGTGCTCGCGCAGGCGCAGGCTGAGCCCCAGCCCGCGGCGGCGCCGGTCAAGGCCATCATGGACCAGTTGAATCTCGCCTTCGTGCCAGACGTCCTCGTGATCCCGGTGCACTCCACCGTGCAGTTCCCGAACAGCGACGCGGTCGGACACCAGGTGTATTCGTTTTCGAACGCCCGGCAATTCCAGTTGCCGCTGTACCGCGGCAAGCCCTATCCACCCGTGCAGTTCGATCAGCCAGGCGTGGTCACGCTGGGCTGCAACATCCACGACAACATGATCGGCTACATCGTCGTGACCGATGCGCCGTACTTCGGGCGCACCGACGCGCAAGGCGCATGGAGCGTGGAGCTGCCCGGTGGCAGCTGGCACGTGCGCATCTGGCATCCGCTGCTCACCGAACCGCGCGAGATCGAACGCGTCGTCGAGGTGTCGGCAGGTCGATCGACGGTCGAGTTCCGGCTGACGAAATCCCTGCGCCCGGCGCCGCTCGCCGGTCGGCCGCACTCATGGGACTACTGAAGCTCGGTGCCACGTCGCTGATCTGCGCCCTGGCATGCAGCGCCGCCGCGCGCGGCGCCGAGTGGCAGCTCGCACTCGACCTGCGGCTCGTCGATTCCGATGGCCGGACCTCGTTCCTGGACGATGGCCTGGGCAAGCTGCGGTTCGACGCGGACCACGACGGCGTCCAGCTCGGCCGGCTGCGCGCCGCCTGGAACCAGCCGCTCGGCGAGGTTTTCACGGCGCACGTCGAGGCCTCGCGCTGGGACGACGGCGACAAGAACCCGATCGATCTCACCGAGGCCTATCTCGAATACCGTCCCTATCCACGCGCCGGCTGGCGATCACGCGTTCGCCTGGGCGCGTTCTATCCACCGCTGTCGCTCGAGAGCCGCACGGCTGGATGGGAGACTCCGTACACCATCACGCCCTCGGCGATCGGCTCGTGGATCGGCGAGGAGATCCGCACCATCGGCCTGGAAGGCCAGCTCGAGTGGTTGGGCACGCGCCAGGGACACGACTTCGACGTCCAGCTCGACGGCGCCGTGTTCGGCTGGAACGATCCGGCGGGTACCATGCTCGCCGACCACGGCTTCGCGCTGCACGACCGGCAGACCACGCTGTTCGGGCGCGTCGGCGGCGTACAGACCGATCCCGCCAAGCCCAGGAAAGAACTGTTCCACGAGATCGACGGCCGTGCCGGCTACTACGTGGGTGCGCAGGCGCGTTACCTGGACCGTGCCGTACTCAACCTCCTGCACTACGACAACCGCGGTGATCCCACACGGCAGGCCACGGAACTGCGCGACATGGCATGGCATACACGCTTCGATGCCGTGGCGCTGCGCATGGAGACGGGCGACGAATGGACGCTGCTCGTGCAGGCCCTGAAGGGCGACACCGCCATCGATCCGTTCCGGTTGCTGCTGTGGGAATTCGATTCACGCTCCGCGCTGCTCGCGAAGCGCTGGGGTCGCCACGAGCTGGCCGCACGCTACGATGATTTCGAGATCGAATTCGACCAGCACCCGAAATGGGCGGGCAGCGAGAGCGGGCACGCCTGGACCGCGGCCTGGTCGTTCGAGCGTGACGACCGCTGGCGCTTCGCGCTCGAATGGCTGCGCGTCGCAAGCAACGTCCCGGCACGAACCGCCGAGTCCGGTGAGTCAGCGTTTGCAGCCGAGACCAGGATCGAATTGTCGGCGCGCTACACGCTGCACGGAAACCTCTAGGCAATCCGCTCGCGGAACGCCCGCGGCTGCCCCAGCGAAGCGTTCGGCCGGCCCGATTCACTTTTGGTCGAGACCGCGGGCATCCTGCCGCTATATTCGATTCCGCACACGCGAGACCCGCGCGTCGGAGTACGCCATGAACGCCAGCCCCAGAATCGTCGCAGCCGCCATTGGCCCCTTCAGTCTCGTGATCGGCGGACAGCCGGTCGCGGGCGCGTCCACCATGGAAGTCATCAACCCCGCCACCGGCCGCGCGTTGGTTCGTTGCCCGCGCGCCGACCTCGCGCAGCTCAACGAGGCCGTCGCCAGCGCGAAGGCCGCCTTCCCGGC
>DASTRL010000025.1:0-7519 GCA_035761265.1 Steroidobacteraceae bacterium | reverse complement strand
AAGGGGACGCACCCGCCGCAGGTACGTCCCCTTTTGCTAGGAAACGAGGAATGTCCCCATTTCTTTAATCCCCACTTTCCTCACCCGGCACCTCTTCACGCGGCGTGATGTCGCGGGATCGGGTCCAGGTCCGGCGCGACGAACGCCTGGCGTGCGTGCTGCGAGAACAGCCGCTCGACGCTGTAGTGGGTCATCATGATGCGGCTGTCGAGCAGGATCGGCGTGCGCGCGATGAAATCATCGGCCGAGGCGGCCGAGGTCGTGCGGTGCATGAAGTGGAACACCGCCAGGATCCACGCCTGCGTCAGCGTCTCGTGATACTTCATCGGCGCGATGCCGTGGTGCTTCAGGAAGTTCACGATGGCGTTGCGCATCAGGTACGTGGCGCGCTCCACGTCGTTGGTCGCGAGGTAGATGTACGCCAGCCGCACGTGCGCGCGATGGTTGAAGTCCGCCGGCGCAATCGCGCCCGCTTCGAACGCCGTCCGGAATTCATGATCACCCTGGGAAATGTGATGCGAGATTTCATGGTTCATGACGGCAGCCTCGCTCGGAAATGTTCAACCGGTATGACGACTCAGCCGATGAGTCGTTCCGCAATCTGAACGGCATTTAATGCTGCGCCTTTCCGCAGCTGATCGCCAGCCACGAAAAGCGAAAGCGTCGCACCCGTGGGATCGCTAACATCCTTTCGAATGCGCCCCACCAGCACATCGTCCTTGCCGCTGGCGTCCACGGGCATGGGGAAGTAGTTCTTTTCCAGCTCGTCCACCACGCGCACGCCCGGCGCCCTGGAGAGGATCTCCCGCGCCTCGGCCGGCGACAGCGGCGCCTCGAATTCCACGTTCATCGCAATGCAATGGGCGCGCAGCACCGGCACGCGCACGCAGGTAGCGCTCACACGCAGGTCCGGCACGCCGAAAATCTTGCGGCACTCCTGCATGACCTTGATCTCCTCCTCGTTGTACCCGCTCTGGGGGTCCACCTTGGTGTTGTGGCTGAACACGTTGAACGCGTAGGGATGTGGCAACACCTTCGGCGTGAACGGCCGGCCTTCCAGATAGGCCCGCGTCGACTCGCTGAGCTCCTCCATCGCCGCCGCGCCCGCGCCGGAGGCAGCCTGGTAGGTAGACATCACGATGCGCCGGATGCGCCGCGCTTGGTGCAGCGGCCACAGCGGTGTCGCGGCGACAATGGCCACACAGTTCGGATTCGCGATGATGCCGTGATGCTTCGCCAGCTCTCCCGCATTGATCTCCGGCACCACCAGCGGTGTGCCCGGGTCCATGCGGAACGCCGAGGAGTTGTCGACCACCACCGCGCCTGCCTTCACCGCCGCCGGCGCGAAGCGCTTCGACTGCGCGCCGCCCGCCGAGAACAGCGCGATGTCGACGCCCTCGAGACTCTTGTCGGTGAGTTCCTGCACGGGCAGATCCCCGCCGCGGAACTTCATCTTCTTGCCCACCGAGCGCGCCGAGGCCAGCAGACGCAGCTCCGCCAGCGGGAATTTGCGTTGCTCCAGGCACTGCATCAGCTCGACGCCCACGGCGCCGGTGGCCCCGGCAATCGCGACGACGGGAATCTTCTTGTTACGGACGGTCTCGGCGGTCGATGACATTTCTTCGTTGCTCCAAATGAAAAGGCCCCGCGGGGTTCTGTCCTCGCGGGGCCTTCGGGTATTCCGGTCGTAAGGTGATTACGCGCACGACCCCAAGGCCCCACTGGGCTTGGTCTTGATGGTCGTTTTGCCGGCCTTGCGAATCATGGGGGGCGAAACATAGCGGAGCGCCGGGCCGCCGTAAAGCTGAGAACCCGCAAAACCGCGGGTTTATGGCGTTATTGCGTGCCGGTCGGCTTGATCAGGCCCAGCTTCCAGGCCGCCATTAACAGAAGAAAGAGCGCCACCGACAGGCCGACGCGGATGGTGAGAGACCGGGCCATCTTGCGGGAGTCCTCGGCGGTCCTGCCCCGGGAAAGGTGGAACAACGCACTTCCGAGGCTCGCGACGATGGCGAGGAGAACCACGATGATGAGGACTTTGATGGGATCCATGCGCGTCACTTTATACTGCGCGCCCCCATGCCGACCCCCTTTTCCTTCGCTGGCCGGACTTTCCAGCCATCCTGGCCGATGACTCTGCTCACCGTCCTGCTGGTGGCTGGCTTCGTGAGCCTGGGACGCTGGCAGTGGCATCGGGGCCAGGCGAAGGAGGCGGTCTGGGCGGAGTACGGCAAGACCACGGCCCCGGCGCACGTCACCGGCGACGATCTCGAGCGCGTCGATCGCTTTGCGCATGTGGAGGTGCAGGGGCATTTCGAGCCCGAGCACCAGTTCCTGCTCGACAATCGCTCGCACGCCGGGCGGCCCGGGTACGAAGTGCTCACACCATTCGTGATGGATAGCGGCACGAGGTTGCTCGTGAACCGCGGCTGGGTCCCGTTCACGGGTTACCGCGATCGGCTTCCGGATGTTTCCTTGGACGATACGACCCCGCGCCGCATCGCCGGGCGCATCGAGGAACTCCCGGCGGCTGGCCTTGCCAGCGGCCGGGCGCCGCCGGCCACGGATTCCACCTGGCCAAAGCTCACGAGCTTCCCCACGCACGAGGAGCTGGAAGCGGCGCTGGGCTCGCGGCTCACGCGCCGGTTGCTGCTGCTCGACCCGCAGATGCCGGATGGCTATGTGCGCGAGTGGACGCCACCGGGCCTGCCGCCCTCGCGGCACCTGTCATACGCCATCCAGTGGTGGGGTTTTGCCGTGGTGTTGCTCGTGCTCTACTTCGGCCTCAATTTTCGCAAGGTGTCCTGATGGATGAAGCGCGCCGCCGCGGCCGGCAAGTGTTGTTGATCATCGCGGCCCTGTTTTTCCTGCCGGTGGCGATCTCGTTCGCGCTCTACTACGGCAAGCTGTGGCGCCCGGCGGGATCCTCCAGCAAGGGCGAGCTCATCCAGCCGCCGCGCCCGCTCGAGGCGCGCGGACTGCGCCTGCCCGATGGCGACAGCGCCAGCCCCGAGGTGCTCAAGGAGAAGTGGTCTCTCATATATATAGGTGACGGCGCCTGCGATGACGCCTGCCAGACGGCGCTGGTGTTCGGTCGCCAGTCGCGGCTCGCGCTCAACAACGAGATGACCCGCGTACAACGCATATTCCTCGCCACCGCGCATTGCTGCGCGACCGACTACTTCGCGAGCCAGCAGCCCGGGCTGATCGCGCTCGATGCGTCTTCCCCCGAGGCGCAGGCATTGCTCGGGCAGTTTCCCGGCGACCGCCAGCACTCGCTGTACATCGTCGACCCTCTCGGCAATCTCCTGATGCGGCACGATGCCACGCAGCACACCAGCAAGGACCTGCTCACCGATCTCAAGAAGCTGCTGCGGCTTTCCCATATCGGCTGACCCCATGCGTGAAGTGACCTGGATCCGTCGTCTTGCGCTTGCCGGCGCGCTGCTGGCGCTGTGCGTCGTGGTGCTCGGCGGCTACACGCGGCTGTCGAATTCCGGCCTCGGTTGCCCCGACTGGCCGGGCTGCTTCGGCCACATCGCGCCCACCGGCAGCGCCGAGCACTACGCCTCGGCCGAAGACGTGCGCAAGGCGTGGGTGGAGATGATCCATCGGTACGCCGCGAGCACTCTCGGTCTCATCATTCTCGTCATCACGGCCCTGTGCATCGTCGCGCGGGGCCGGCGCGGGGTGAGCGTGAGCTTCGCGCTGGTGCTGCTGGCGCTGGTCGTCTTCCAGGGCATTCTCGGCATGCTCACCGTGACCTGGCTGCTGAAGCCGCTGATCGTCACCGGGCACCTGCTCGGTGGACTAACTACCTTCGCGATGCTGCTGTGGCTGTGGCTGACCATGCGCGCGCAGGATCGGCCCGTGGATGGCGGCAGCGTGCTCGCGGGCAACCGGCTGGTCGAGGACGGCGCGCGTGCGCGGCTCTGGGCCACGCTGGCGCTTGCCGCCCTGGGACTGCAGATCTTCCTGGGCGGCTGGACCAGCAGCAACTACGCGGCCGTGGCCTGCCCGGACTTCCCCAAGTGCCAGGCGCAATGGATTCCGGACGCGGATTTCAAGGACGCCTTCGTGCTGTGGCGCGGCCTCGGCATCAACTACGCCGGCGGCGTGCTCGATCACCCCGCGCGCGTCGCCATCCACTTCACGCATCGGCTGGGCGCGGTGCTGGCCACGGTCCTGCTGCTGTTGGCGGCGCTGGCGGCTTGCCGTGGCCTGGGGCGCGGCCCACGCTGGGCCGGCGTGGCCGTGCTGGCTGCGCTCGCGCTGCAGCTTTCCATCGGGATTTTCATGGTGTTGCGCGCGTTTCCGCTGCCGCTGGCGGCCGCGCACAATGCCGGCGCCGCGCTGCTGGTCGCGGCCACCGTGCTGCTCAACCGCAGGCTTCGCCCGGTACCCGATTTCTCCTGAACGGCTAGAATTCGCGGCCCCGATGTCCACCCCCGCCCCCCACCTTGCCGCGGCCGCCCCCACGCGCTGGCGCAGTTTCTACGAGCTGACCAAGCCGCGCGTGGTGATGCTCATCGTGTTCACGTCCATCGTGGGCACGTTGCTGGCGGTACCGGGCTTCCCGCCGCTCGACGCGCTGATCTTCGGCAATCTGGGCGTCGCGCTCGCCGCCTCGAGCGCTGCGGTCATCAACCACGTCCTCGATGAGCGCATCGATGCGCAGATGTCGCGCACCAAGCGCCGGCCGCTGCCCACGGGGAAACTCTCGGCTCGCGCCGCGCTGGTGTTTGCCGCGGTGCTGTGCGCCGCCTCGATGACCATCCTGGTGCTGCTGGTGAATACGCTCACGGCCGTGCTCACCTTCGCCTCGCTGATCGGCTACGCGGTGGTCTATACCGTGTGGCTGAAGCGCGCGACCTCGCAGAACATCGTGATCGGCGGGGCCGCCGGTGCCGCGCCGCCGGTGCTGGGCTGGGCCGCGGTCACCAACTCCATCGACCCGAACGCGCTGCTGCTGTTCCTGATCGTGTTCGTGTGGACGCCGCCGCATTTCTGGGCGCTGGCCATCGCGCGCAAGGACGAGTACGCCAAGGTCGGGATCCCGATGCTGCCCGTCACGCACGGCATTCCGTTCACGCGGCTGCAGGTGGTGCTGTACACACTGCTGCTCACGGCGGTCACGCTGATGCCCTTCGTCACGGGCATGAGCGGGCTGATCTATCTGGGCGTTGCGCTGGTGCTCAACGGCATGTTCATCTGGCATGCGTTCGCGATGAAGCTCACCGAGCGCGCGCATCTGCCGATGAAGGTGTTCCGCTTCTCGATCACCTATCTGATGTGGCTGTTCGGCGCGCTGCTCGTCGACCACTATCTACCGACGACGCAGGGGATGACTTCGTCGCTGTCGCTCGTGCTCGGCTGAGCGGCGCGGTCTGGCGCGGCCTGGCAAAGCGTCAGGTCGTCACGAGGACTTCCAAGCGTTCACGCTGCGCGTGATCTGCCATTCGCCGTATCCCGTGCGTCGCAGCTCGTGGTAGAAGCCCGCGCCGCAGACGAACGGACACGTGCCGGAGGTATAGACCACGGCCCGGCTGCCGTCGGGGGAATACACGGGTAGCGAGACGCGCATCAGGTGCTGTGCGCCATCGAAGGCCTTGCCGAAGTCGATCCACATCGGCGGCTGGGTGTCCTTGGCGAAGGCGCGCTGAATCTCGGCCTCGGGCACCACGTGCGCTGTCTTGCAGATCCTGCGTTGCGGCCAGCGGGCGCGATGCGCCGGGCGCGCGGCCAGGTCGAGGCCGAACTGCACATCGTGCTTGGCGCCGTTTTGCGTGGTGATGCCGTATGGGGTCGCCGGCAGGTCCGAGATGACTTCCTTGGTTTCGAGCTTGCAGGAGAGGCGCAGCAGCGCCTCCAGGACTTTCTCGTCGCTGCGGGACACGGCGTCGTCCAGAGGGCCGGGCTGGCAGCCGGCAAGGACGGTGGCGAAGATCGGGAGCAGGAGAAGGGCGAGAGTGCGCGCCATGGTGGTGGCTGAACGCGAGGAAGATGCTCGCCGGGTCAGCGCGGCTGCGCGCCGCGGCGTCTTCTTACAGGCTTTGAGGCGCAATCGGCCGTTGGTCCGATGCCGCGCGTAGGGGACGCGCGGATCATCGGACCGCTTTGCATCATGCCGGAGGTCTCATGGATATCGTTACCCTGCTCGTGCAACTGGTCAGCGGCGCCGTTGGCGGGAATATCGCCGGCGGCATACTCAAGAAGCTCAGCCTCGGAACCGTGGGGAATTCGATCGTCGGGATCCTGGGCGGCGGGCTCGGCGGCGTACTGCTCAATGCGCTCGGTGTGGGCACGGGCGGCGGCGGCGTGGACGTGAGCTCGGTCATCGGCAGCATTGCCGGAGGCGGTGTGGGCGGCGGCGTGCTGCTCGCCATCGTCGGCGCGATCAGGAATGCGATGGGGAAGTCGGCCTGAAAAAACAGGGGACGCACCGCTCAGGTGCGTCCCCGTTTGCTAGGAAAGAGGGACTGTCCCCCTTTATTGGATGAAGGTGTCGGTGGCGTTGGGCATCGTGGCCGTGGCGTCGTCGATGCTCTTCACGAAAGCCAGCAGGTCGGCGAGGTCCTGGGCGGTCAGCTTCGTGGCAATCGTGCCGTCGCCCAGCTTGTGACGCGCGGCCACGTCTTCGAGCGTGTGCGCCGAGCCGTCGTGGAAGTACGGGCCGGAGTAGGCGACGCCCAGCAGTGACGGGCTGTTGAAGCCGCCGAGGCCGAAGGCGGTGAAGCCCTGGGTACTCTGACCGTCCACCGCGCCCGCGCCGCGGATCTCGATGGGGCTCGCCGGATTGAACGTGCCCACGTTGTCCAGCATGAACAGTGGATCGGGTTTGTTCGCGCGGGTCACGCTCACCACCTGCGGGCCGGCCAGCGCCACGCCCAGGTCGTTCCTGGTGACACCGGTGAAGAACGCCGGGCCGATGGGATCCTGCTGCAACAGCGGGTTGTCCTGGTAGAGCCCCTTGGTGCGGCTCTTGGTCCACTTGGCGCCGCCGTGGCAGCTCGCGCAGTTCGTGGTGAACACCGCGCGCCCGCTGGCTTCCGTCGCCTGCGCGATGGCCGGCATGATGGGCGCACGCACCGTCGCGATCCACTCGCTCATGGCGTCCAGCGAGTCGCTGATACCGCGCGTCGGTCCGTGGTTGAACACCAGCGCGGACTTGTCGACGCCGTTCACGTTGGTGGCGAAGCCGGTACCGCCCTGCACGGCGCGCGAGTTGTTGTTGAAGTCCGTCGGCGAGCCGCGGATCGCGCTCCAGTTGAGGATGCGCTGATCGTCCAGGTTATTGCGCGCGAAGGTGCCTTCGAGCGGGATGGTCTGGCGCGGGCCGGTGGGGAAGATCCAGGTGACATTGTCCGAGTGCCCGTCATCGTGGCAGGACGCGCAGCTCGACCACGCGCCGCGCGAGGCCTTGCCCTTGTTCGCCACCGGGTCGATGTCGCGCAGCGCGATGTCGAACTGGCCGTCGCCATTGGTGTCGAGCACGTCCGGCACGCCGAGTGCCGTGAAG
>DASTRL010000024.1:0-2331 GCA_035761265.1 Steroidobacteraceae bacterium | reverse complement strand
TGGATCAAGTGGATCGAGGTCGACTCGAGCGGCTCGAGGAAGCCGCTCGCAAGCCCCATGCAGACCACGTTGCGATTCCAGAACAGCTTGCGCCGGCCGGTGGTGAAACGGATGGGCCGCGGCTCGGCCAGCGGCTCGGCATCGAGATGGGCCAGCAGTTGCTCGCGGGCACGCTCGTCGCTGATGTGCGCCGAGCAGTACACGTGGCCGTTGCCGGTGCGATGCTGCAAGGGTATCCGCCACTGCCAGCCCGCCTCGAGCGCCGTCGAGCGCGTGTAGGGCAGCAGCGGCGAGGTGCGTGCCGTAGGCACGGCCATGGCGCGATCGCAGGGCAGCCAGCGTGACCAGTCTTCGTAGCCGGTCTTCAGCGCCTGCTCGATCAACAGGCCGCGAAAGCCCGTGCAGTCGATGAAGAAGTCCGCCTCGAACTGACGGCCGTCCTCCAGGCGCAACGCACGCACGTCCCCGTCAGCAGCCTGCAGCACCTCGGCGATCTTGCCGTCCACGCGCCGCACGCCCATGCCCTGCGACAGTCGCGACAAGTAGGCCGCGTACAGCGAGGCATCGAAGTGATAGGCCCACAGCAGCCCGGTGAGCGGCGTGTCGGGGACGCGCTCGAGCGGCGCAAAGCGCGCCTGCTTCGCGGCCATCCAGTTCAGGCTGTAGTCCCACAACGAGCCTGCGGCGGCGCGGTCCCGCAGCCAATAGTGATGGAAGGGGATGTATGCGAGATCGCGCCCGATGGGCCCGAAGGCGTGCATGTACTCCTGCCCCTTCTGGTACCAGTCGACGAACTCGATTCCGAGCTTGTACGTGCCCTGCGTCTGCCGCAGGAAATCCTGCTCGTCGATCTTCACCAGCTTGTTGAACTGCGCGATCGCCGGGATGGTCGCCTCGCCCACGCCGACGATGCCGATCTCGGAGGATTCGATCAGCGTGATCGCGAGCCTCGGCCCCAGCACGCGCGCCAGCGCGGACGCCGTCATCCAGCCGGCGGTTCCGCCCCCGGCGATGACGACGGACCTGATTTCGGGAGTGGGCACGCGCCTAGCTTCTCAGGGAAAGTGGGGGCAAGAAAAGGCCCCGACGGATTTCTCCGGCGGGGCCCTTCTCGTCCAGAGCGGAGGGAGGGACTACTGGAACACGTAGTTCACGGCCAACGCGTACACCGCACCGTACTTCTGGTACTTGATGAGGTTGTACGGCGTGGTGCCGATGTTGTTCAGCACGAAGGGCTCATCCGTGAGGTTGGTGCCCGACAGGTTGATGCTCAAGCCATTGAGCATGCCCGTCTGGAACGTATAGCCGATCTGCGCGTCGAGCAGCGACTCGGCACTGACGTTGTTCAGCGTCAGCGTCGCATCGAAGGCCGGCACCTCGCCGACGAAGTCGTCGCGGTAGCGGTTGCTGACGCGGGCCGAGAAACCGAACTTCTCGTAGTACAGCGTCGAGTTGATGACTTTCGTGGACAGGCCCGGTATGGGCGTGTCCTTGCCGTTGATCACGATCGAGGAGCTGTTCTTGGCCGCGCTGACGATGAAGCCGAAACCATCCAGCGGATCTGCGAACAACGAGAATGGAATCGAAGCCGTGAACTCGACACCCTTCACGTAACCGCCGTTGCCGTTCACCTTGAGCGTCGAGGCGCCCAGGCGGTTGGCGTCCGCTTCCGAATAGGTGGCGGTTGGATCGCTCGGGTTGAACGGCGGAAGCGGCACGCCCGAGAAATCCTCGATCGTCGTCTCGTTCGTAATGTAGGTCTTCAGGTCCTTGTAGTAGACGGCGGCCGAGACATACGCCCTGCTGCCGAAATATTTCTCCAGCGAGAGGTCGATGGCATTCGCTCTCCAGGGCTTGAGCTTCGGATTGCCGCCACCCGAGCGTTCCCAGTAGTAGAGCTCGCCGTTGTAGTTCTTCGGGACGCCCTGATCGCTCACTGTCGTGTAGCTCGCGCCGCCGCCCAGGTCATCGAGGCGCGGGCGTGCCACGGTGGCCGCCGCGGCGAATCGCAGCTTGTACTCGTTCGGGAAATCCAGCGACAGGTTGAGGCTGGGCAGGATGTCGGTGTACTTGTCACCTTCGTTGGCCACCGTGATGGGCAACGTTTGCGTGCCGGCGGGAATGACGTTGCTCGTCAGGTGCAGGTGCGAGGTCTGGTCTGCGGTGATGGTCTGCACGCCGATATTGCCCTTGAGCGGCAGGCCATCGAGGTCGGCATCGAATCCGAACTTCAGGAAGGCAGTGGTGAGCTTCTCGTCCACCTGCCAGGTGTTCATGACATTGTTGATGCGGTCGTTTGGATTCGCGGCCGGATCGTCCACGGAATTGATC
>DASTRL010000023.1:0-8462 GCA_035761265.1 Steroidobacteraceae bacterium | reverse complement strand
ACGTTCGCGACCGCGCAGGAGTACATGACGCGCTTCATGCCGCCCGAGGCGCAAAAGAAGCTGAAGCGCTACACCGACGACATCCCGCTGTTCACGCGCTTCCAGATCGAAAGCCAGATCGAGTCGGCGTACGCCCAGAAGGTGGAATTGCCTTCCGGTGGATCCCTGGTCATCAACTACACCGAGGCCCTGGTGTCGATCGACATCAACTCGGCGCGCGCCACCCGCGGCTCGGACATCGAGACCACGGCGACGAACACCAACCTCGAGGCGGCCGACGAGGTCGCCCGCCAGCTTCGCATCCGCGACATCGGCGGGCTCATCGTCATCGACTTCATCGACATGGAGTCGCCGAAGAACCAGCGCGACGTCGAAGACCGGCTGCGCGATGCCGTGAAGATGGATCGCGCGCGCATCCAGATCGGGCGGCTGTCGCGCTTCGGCCTGCTCGAGATGTCACGCCAGCGCCTGCGCCCCTCGCTCGGCGAGTCCAGTCACCTGGTCTGCCCGCGTTGCACGGGCATCGGCAGCATCCGCTCGGTGGAATCCATGACGCTGGCCATCCTGCGCCTGATCGGCGAGGAAGCCCGCAAGGAAAAAACCGCGCAGATCATTGCGCAGGTGCCGGTGGAAGTGGCCACCTACCTGATGAACGAGAAACGGGAATGGCTGCGCACGCTCGAGGACAAGAGCGAAGTCGAGCTGCTGATCGTGCCGAACCCGCACATCCAGACGCCCGAGTATTCGATCAAGCGCGTGCGGACCGACGAAATCGACCTGCCCGAGAACAAGCAGCTCAGCTACAAGATGCCCGAGCGGCCGACGGTCGCCGATCCTTCCGGCACCAAGCAGGAAAAGCCGCAGCAGGAGCCGGCAGCCGTGGTGCCCACCGCGCCGAGCACACCGGCGCCGGTCATCGTGCACGTCCCGGCACCCACCGCGGCCGCCAACGTGGTCGTGGCTCCCACCGGGCTGAGCTTCATGCAGCGCCTCGCCTATCTATTCACCGGCAAGGCCCCCGAAGGGGCGGTCACCGCAACGCCGGCGCGTGAGGAGGGCCGGCGCTCGCAACGCGATCACCGGCACCGCGACCGCGATCGTGACGGCCGCCAGCACCGGCATCGCGATGGCGAGCGCGAGCGCGGGCGCGATCGCAGCGCACATGGACGGCGCGACAAGGAGGGTCACCGCGAAGGCGGCCGCGATCGTCATCGCGATGGCGAGCGCGACCGCAACCGCGATCGCGATCGCGAGGCAGGACGCCACCGCGACAAGGATTCGCATCGCGAGGGTGGCCAGGCGCAGGCGCAGCCGCACGGGCAACGCGACGCGAACCGCGACCGCGAACGCGATCAGCAGCGCGAGGCCGACCGCCAGGCGCAGCGTGAGCGCCAGCGCGAACGTCAGCGCGAGCAACAGGCGGCCGCGAATGCCGCGGCTGGCAGTGCCGCTGCGCCGGCCGACGCCAATGCCGGTGGCGCACCCGATGCATCCGCCGCTGAGACCTCTGGCAATGGCCCGGCGGGCGACGGCGCGCGTGGCGAAGGACGCGGTCGACGCCGCCGCCGCGGTCGTCGCGGCGGCAGCCGCAATCGTGAGGGTGGCCAGCAGCCATACGCCGGCGAGGCACGCGAGGGCGACTTCAGCGCCGCGCGCGAGGCATCCCCCGAGGAGCGGGCGTTCCACGATCAGCAGGCCAACGGTAGCCAGCCCGCAAATCCGGGTGGGCACGCCTCGCACGAAGCGCCGCGCGAGGCACCCGCTGAGGCACCCCGCGAGTCAGCCCCGGAGCGTTCCGAGAGCCGGGGTGAGAATGCCCAGGCGCCACTCGATCTGCCACCTCCGCCGCCGTCCAAGCCCTTCGTGGTGTGGTCGTCGTCGCCGGGCAGTTCGCCCGACACCCGCCGCGACGAGTAAGGCCTCACGCAACCGATGAACCGCGCGTCCCTCCCGGGGACGCGCGGTTTTTCTTTGGGCGGATGTTTCAGCGCCGCCGGGCGGCGAGCGAACGCAGCAGGCCGCGGGCCGCGGCTTCGCACAGGTCGAGCACGCGTTCGAAATCCTCGATGCCGCCGTAGTAAGGATCGGGAATCTCCTCGACGGCGAGCTGCGGCGCAAAGTCCATGAACAACCCGATGCGCGCCACGGCGCCGCGCCCGAGCACCTGGAGCTGCTCCAGGTTCGGCCGATCCATGGCGAGCACGTAGTCGAAGCTCGCAAAATCGGCGGGCGCGACCTGACGGGCACGCAGGCTCGCGAGGTCGTAGCCGCGGCGGCGCGCCGCCGCCACGCTGCGCCGGTCCGGCGGCTCACCGACATGGTAGTTAGCGGTGCCCGCCGAGTCGACGTACAGCGGCAGTGCCGCGAACTCGCGCACGGCGATGTCGCGCAGCACGCCCTCGGCGGTGGGCGATCGGCAGATATTTCCCAGGCACACGAACAGGATGCGGGTCGTCATCGGGATGACATGTTGCCCGTCGGCCGAGGCTCCGGGGAGATGGGGCCCGGACGTAGCGCGGGCAAACCCGCCCGATACGCCGGGATATCCCCGCCCGCGGCGTCCGGCGCGCCCCGCCCTGCGTGACCGCGCGCACAATTTGCGTCCCACGGGCCGGCCTGGCGCTGCCTGGCGACAGATTCCGACTCGCGGCCCGGCATGCGCGCCGGTATAAGGCGGTATGCGAGCTTGCCTGTCCGGCCTCACGTTGGTCGCTTCCCTGAGCCTGCTGTCCGCCTGCGGCGGTGGTGGCAGTAGTTCGTCGCTTCCGCCGCCGCCGCCGCCCAACGTTCCGCCGACCGCCAGCGCAGGTCCTGCCCAGACCGTGGATGCGGGCGTGACCGTGACGCTGAACGGCACCGGCAGCCAGGACTCCGACGGCTCCGTCGCGAGCTACGCGTGGACGCAGACGGCCGGATCTGCGGTCACGCTTTCGAGCGGCACGAACGCCCAGCCGACATTCACGGCGCCCTGCGTGGCAATCGCGAGCACGCTGACTTTCTCCTTGACGGTCACGGACAACCGCGGCGCGAGCAGCGCGGCGTCCACCGTGAACGTCACCGTGAATCCGTTGACCGGAGGCTGCATCAACGGACGCGTGAGATTCGTCCGCATCCCCTTCAGCAGCATCAATCTCAATACGGGCCTCGACTACAGCAATCCGCAGAATCGCCCGGCGCGCGGCGTCACGGTTCGCGCCCTCGCGTCCGGAACCGCAACCGAGCTCGCGCGCGGCTCGACCGATGCCAACGGCGACTTCCTGCTGACGGTGGCGCCGAATGCCAACGTGACCATCGAGGTGGTTGCCCAGATGGCGCGTACCGGAGCGGCGCCGAGCTGGAATTTCTCGGTTTCCGATCTGGGCGACAGTGCCACGGCGACGCCGCCATACAGCTACACCGATGGCATCCCGTTCGACGCAGGCTCGGGCGCGCACGACATCCTCATCCCCTCCGGTTTCAGCACCACCGGCGCAGTGATCGGTACGCGCGCTTCCGCGCCGTTCGCGATCCTCGACACCTTGTATCAGGGCTACCAGCTGGTCCTCGGCGCCGCGCCGAACTCGGTGTTCCCGCCGCTGATCGTGGACTGGGCCACGGACAACACCGTCGTCGACGGCACCTTCTTCAGCTCCTCGCCCCTGCAGCACATCGTGCTCACCGCCGACGTCACGCGCGATACCGATGAGTTCGATCAGCACGTCATCGCGCACGAATTCGGGCACTACATCGAATTCAATTTCTCGCGCGCGGACAACATCGGCGGGCAGCACGGCATCGGCGACAAGCTCGACCCGCGCGTGGCGTTCGGCGAAGGCTTCGGCTACGCCTTCGGCGCCATGGTGCTGAACGATCCGGTCACGCGCGATTCGTTCGTGGAGGAGACGCCGGCCAACTCCGGCAATTTCGTGCAGCGTTCGAGCACCTTCAACGTCGAGACCAACCCGCCGACGAATCCGCCGGGCGTCAACAGCAATTACGGCTGCTGGTGCAGCGAGTCCTCGGTGTGGTCGATCCTGTGGGACATTTTCGATGCGGCACCGGACAGCAACGACACGCTGGCGCTCGGGTTCACGCCCATCTGGAACGTGCTGACCGGTGCGCAGAAGAACACCCCCGCGTTCACCTCGATCTTCAGTTTCATCACCGCCCTGAAGACGCAGAATGCCGGCAGCGCCGCCGACATCGATACGCTGGTCGCCGCGCAGAACATCAACAGCACCGGCATCGATGCTTTCGGCTCGAACGAGAACCACGCGCCCACCGACACGATTCCACAGATCGCCGCGCTGCCCATCTACACGACGGCCATCGTCGGCGGCCCGCAGGTGACTCTGCGCACCGTCAACGATGGCGGGCCGGATCTGGCGAACGAATCCGGCAACAAGCTCGGCAACCACCGCTTCATCCGCTTCACCTCGACGGGCGGATCGCGGACGATCACGGCGAGCTCGAGCAATCCGAACAACCACGACGTCGATTTCAAGGTGTATCGGCTGATCCCGCCGTCGCAATTCAGGCTCGAAGCCCTGGGGCAGGATGGGCCGGCCGCGACCGAAACGGAGACTTTCAATTCCGCGGCGGCCGATTACCTGATCGATGTGTATGACTGCGCCAACGGCTGCGAGCCGACCGAAGGCACGCCCGGCGACTACGACCTCACGGTCACCATCCAATGAGGCGCCCATGAACCACCCATTCGCGATCGCAATGCGCTCGGCCTCGGCCGTCGTGCTCCTGTGTGCGCTGACCGCCTGCGACCGCTCGCCGCAGCCCGAAACCGTTCCGGCCCCCGAACCCGCCACCGCGCCGGCGACTCCGGGAACGCCGGCGCCCGACTCGATGCCGGGCTCCTCGCCCGGGGAAGCGCCGCCGGGCGAAACGCCCGCGGCTCCCGCCCAGCCGGAGTCCACGCCGCCACCACCCGAAGAGCCTTCGGCGGTGCCCAAGCCCACGGCGGCGCCGGGTGAACCTGCGGTCGAATCGATGCGAACCGCCCGCGCCACCTCCAAGATCAGCGTGCCGGTCAGCCTGCGTTACCAGTTCGATGCGCCGCCATTGCCGGGCCAGTCCGTGACCTTGCACCTGGCGGCCGTACCGCGCGTGCCGGGCAGCAACCTGAAGGTCACGGTCACGGGCGCCGAAGGGCTGAAGCTCACCGCCTCTGCGCTGCGCGTGCAGAAGGCCAGCGCCGCGGATGTGTACCGGCAGCAACTCTCGGTCACACGCTCGGCAGAAGGCCCGCAAGACCTGCTGGTGCTGGTCACCATGGACATGCAGGAAGGCTCCGGCTTCGGCTATTTCGCGATTCCACTGGGCGCAGAGCCTGCCGCCGGCAAGACCGCGCAGCCGCCGGATTCGGTCAAACAGCGCTGAGTTCCCGCGCGGCGGGTAGACTAGCCGCCGTGATTGCCCCGCTCTCCAGGAAGGTCCGGCGGCGTGTCGGTTGCCTCCTGGCGCTGGTCGTCGCGACTCAAAATGTGCATGCGGCCTGTGTGGGCGCGCAAACCGGCGATCTCGCCGCGATGGAAGAGCTCGCCTTTCGCGATCCCGCCTCCGCACTGCCGAGCCTCGCGGCCGCCATCAGCACCGACGGTGACATGCCGCCCACGCGCCGCGCCGCGCTGCACGCCATTGCCGCGGATGCCTCGCGACAGCTCGGATTCAGCCGGCAGACCATCACGCATGCCGATGCCGGTCTCGCGCTGCTCCCGGCCGGCGACATGTCGGACCTGGCCGTGCGCATGCGCACCGTGCGCGCACTGGTCTCGACCAATGTCGGCGGCATCGACGCGGCCACGGTCGAGCTGACGCGCGTCATCGAAGCCGTGGGCAGCGATCGGCCGCTCGCCCGGGGATGCCTGCTGCGCGATCGCGGCTGGCTCAATTTTCGCGACGGCAATCCGGACCAGGCGCTCGACGACCTGCTGCGCGGCTACGCTTTGCTGCGCCGGTATGCCAGCCGCGAGGAAGCCATGGTGGCCGCCGGCCGCCTGTCGATGGCGCAGTTTTCGGTGCGCGACTATCCGCAGGCGCTGGCGCTGGTCGATGAGACCATCGCGTTCTTCCGCGAGCAGAAGGCGCGGATCCGCCTCGCGACTGCGCTGGATCGGCGCGCCGCCATCCTGAAAGCTTCTGGCCGTCTCGACGAGGCGCTGGTCGCCGCGGAGGAAGCGCTCAGGATCCACGAGAACATCGGTGATCGCGTGGGCACCGGTCTGTCGCAACTGAGGATGTGCGGCGTACTCATCGAAAGCAATGCGCTCAAGAAAGCCGGCGAATGGTGTGACCAGGCCGAGCTCACGCTGAGCCAGACCAGCGGCATGGATGACAACGATTACCGCACGTTGGCGGCATTGCGCGGTCGTCTGTTCCTCGCGCTCGGACGCTCGCGGGAGGCCGTCGCGCAGTTCGACCGCGCCATCGCCCCGGGTGGCGCACAGCCCGCGGACGACATCGCCGAGCTGTACGAGCTGCGCTCGCGCGCACACGCGGCCGTGGGTGACTACGCGTCGGCTTTCAACGACCAGGGTGAGTACCTGCGGCGCGTGCGCGAGCAGGGCACGCTCGACCGGATCCGCGAAGTCGCGCAGCTGCGCGTGCAATTCGAGAACGATCAGGAGAAACAGAAGATCGCGCTGCTCGAGAAGGACAAGAAGCTCGCCGAGGAGCGGCTCACCAGCCAGACGCGCACCACTCAGCTGGTCGCGATCGCGGGACTCATGGGATTGGTGACGGCCTTTTTCCTCGGCTACGCCCTGCTCTCCAACCGCCGTCACCGCGCCGAACTCATCCGGCTGGCCGAGCGCGACGAGCTGACGGGCCTGCTGAACCGGCGTGCGATCGTGCGCAAGGCCGTGGAATATCTCTCGCGCGCGCGCGAGGGCAAGGGCAGCCTGGTCATCGGGCTCATCGACCTCGACCACTTCAAGTCGATCAACGATCGCTTCGGACATGCCGTGGGCGACCAGCTGCTGCAACGGCTCGCCGTTTCCCTGCGCACGGCGCTGCACACGCGCGAAGTGTTCGGGCGTTATGGCGGTGAAGAATTCCTGGTGCTGTTCCCGGATACCACCATGGAGCAGGCGCACGAGAATTCGGAGCGCCTGCGCACCACGTTGCGCGATCAGCCATTGCGCATCGACGACCAGGACGTCAGCGTCACGCTGAGCCTGGGGCTGGCGAGCTTCGAGTCGGGCGACGTGCTCTTCGACCAGGTGGCGCGCCGCGCGGACATCGCGCTGTATTACGCCAAGACCCAGGGCCGCGACCGCGTCGAGATCTACAATTCCGCGCGCCATGCCGGCGCCACGATCAGCATGGCGCAGCGGCAGCGGTAGAAGGCCGTGTCAGGAAAGTCCTGACGACGCTCTACTTCCAGGTCACCTGGAATTCATCCCCGACGCGCAGCGTCGCGCCGGCACCGCGCACGATGATGGCGTTCTGCCCGAAGCACACGCCGCCCAGCTCGCGGTCGAAGCGGTATCGCTTCAGCGTGGCCAGCGGCTCGATGCCATCGACCACGCCCGAGTCCTGGTCCGTCGTGGTGATCGCGCAGCGCGTACAGGGCTTGACGATCCGCAACGTCACCTCCGCCGTGCTGATCTCATGGATGCGATCCTCATCGTAGGCCTCGACACCGTCGATCACGACGTTTGGCCGGAAGCGCCTCATCGGCAGCGGCTTCTGCAGCCGCGAATTGAGGTCCGCCAGCGAGGCATGCGAAATGATCAGCACCGGATAGCCATCCGCGAATTCCGTGAGCGCACGCAGTCCCTGGGTCCACTCCGGGCTGCACACGCGCGACTGTCCGGGGTGGAAGCGCACCAGCCGCAGCGGCGTGTCCAGGAAGGTCGTGCACCATCGTGCCGCCGCGTCACCGCAGTCGATGCCGCCGCCGGAGAATCGCCACACCGTGATGACGCGGGTCTCGCCGGCGAGATCGCGCGACACGACCAGTGACGGCATTCCCGGCGCATCGAGGCGCAAACCGGCGCCGTCGACCGCCGTTGCGATCAGCGCCAGGCGCGGCAATTCGCGCTGCGTCACGAAGCGTCCGTTGGGCCGCACCATCATCCAGTGCCGGTCGTCGGCGAGCCCGGTATCGCTCAGGCGCGCGGCCTCGAGCGCAATGCCGCGGCAGGACTTCACCGGGTAGACGTTGAGCGCCGTGAGCGTGGTCATCTTCACGGCCGCAGCGTCAGTGCGCGCTCGGCGCGTTCCAGGTCCGCCGCGGTGTTGACGTCCGCGAGCGGCCGCTCCACGGCCAATGCCACGCGGATCTCCATGCCGTTCTCGAGCGCGCGCAATTGTTCGAGCTTCTCGATCTGCTCCAGCCGGCCCGGGGGCAACTGCGCCAGGCGGCGCAGCGCGCCCACGCGGTACGCGTAGATGCCGATGTGCCGCAGTGCCGCGGGAGTGAGCGTGCCCGGTGCGTCGCGATTCCACGGAATGGGCGCGCGCGA
>DASTRL010000022.1:0-3896 GCA_035761265.1 Steroidobacteraceae bacterium | reverse complement strand
CGCCTCGGCGATCGAGGCGTCGGGCAGCTTGCCGATGTCTTCCGCCGAGACCACCTCGACGATGGAGGAGTTCTCCTTCTTGACGCTGATCGAGTCCTCGATGCTCTTGCGCAGGCCGGTGACCACCACCTCGTCGATGTTCTCGTTGGCGCCGGCGCCCGGGTCCTGGGCCATCGCGACACCGCCGGCCGCCAGGAATATGGCGCAACCCGCGGTCGTGCCGACTTCACGGTGCGAACGCCGCCGCTTCGACTGGGCACGCAAAAACTTCTCGGTGGATTTCTTCACTGACACCCCTCCCTAACTATTGTGGTCGCGGATACGCAGCGCGCGGATCCAGACGAATTGTTCAAGTAAATCCTTGACGCGAAGGATGTTGGCTGCGGCACTCACTTGGCAACGCCATGCATACGTATTCACGAGTCGCCCCGGGTCCGGGCGTCGGGGCGTGAATCTGCGGGGGACAAAAGAAAGCCCCGCCAACCGAGGGGGTCGATCGGCGAGGCCCAATGGACCCCGGTCCCGGGGTCCATACATTCGCGAGTGCGCGAGGTGCCGGAATGGTAGTTCCCGCGCCGCCGGCCGGACAGGGCCCTGCATACGTATTCAGACCGAATACGTATGCAGCAGCGGGCGCGAATCCCGCTGCGCTAAGCTGCCGCCGCAAGTGAACAACGCAGTCCAACGCCTGATCCCGCCCGCCTCGGTTACGGCCAGGCCGTGGTGGCGCGGCGCCACTATCTACCAGATCTATCCGCGCAGCTTCCTCGACACCAACGGGGACGGCATCGGCGACCTGCCCGGCATCCTGCAGAAGCTCGATTACGTCGCCTCGCTCGGCGTCGATGCGATCTGGGTGTCGCCGTTCTACAAGTCGCCGATGGCCGACTTCGGCTACGACATCGCCGATTACCGCGCGGTGGATCCCATCTTCGGCACGCTCGCGGATTTCGACCGGCTGGTGGCGCGCACGCACGATCTCGGGCTCAAGGTCATCGTCGACCAGGTGCTGAGCCACACCTCCGACCAGCACGCCTGGTTCGCCGAGAGCCGCCAGAGCCGCGACAACCCGAAATCGGACTGGTACGTGTGGGCGGATGCGCGGCCCGACGGCTCGCCGCCTAACAACTGGCTCTCGATCTTCGGTGGCGTGGCGTGGACCTGGGAACCGCGCCGCGCGCAGTACTATCTGCACAACTTCCTCAAGAGCCAGCCGGACCTCAACTTCCACAATCCGGACGTGCGGCGCGCCTCGCTCGACAACCTGCGCTTCTGGCTGGAGCGCGGCGTCGATGGGCTGCGCCTCGATGCGATCAACTTCTGCTTCCACGATGCGCTGCTCCGCGACAACCCGCCGCGCGCGAAGCACGAGCGGCGCGCGCGCGGCTTCAATGCCGACAATCCCTACGGTCATCAATGGCACCGCTACAACAACACGCAGCCGCAGATGCTGCCCTACCTCGAGGAGATCCGGCGCCTGCTCGATGAATTCCCGGGTTCGGTGGCGCTGGGCGAAATCTCCTCCGACGATTCCACGGCGACGATGGCCGAGTACACGCAGCCGGGCCGCCTGCACATGGCCTACTCGTTCGAACTGCTGAGCAACGAAAGCTCGCCGCGGCACATCCGCGAGACCGTCGAAACGCTGCGCACGCGCGCGCCGGACAGCTGGCCGTGCTGGACGATCTCCAATCACGACGTGGAACGCGTGGTGAGCCGCTGGGGCCGCGGCAGCTCGCCGCTGCCGCACTTCGCCACCCAGCTCACGGCGCTGGTTTGCGCGCTGCGGGGCTCGGTGTGCGTGTTCCAGGGTGAGGAGCTGGGGCTCGGCGAGGCCGAGGTTCCCTATGAAGCGCTGCGCGATCCGTATGGCATCGCGTTCTGGCCGGCGTTCAAGGGCCGTGACGGTTGCCGCACGCCCATGCCGTGGGACTCGAACGAGCGTGCCGGATTCTCGAGCGGCGAGCCCTGGTTGCCGGTGCCCGCGCAGCACCTGCAATTGTCCGTCGCGGCGCAGGAGCGCGACCCCTCCTCGGCGTTGCATGGCTTTCGGCGCCTGCTCGCGTGGCGGCGCCAGCAGGAGCTGCTGATTTCCGGCGACATCGAATTCCTCGCCGCCACGGACTCGGTGCTGGTGTTCCGGCGCTTCAATGCGCAGGACGCGTTGCTGTGCGCATTCAACCTTTCACCCGAGCTCGCGAGCGTGACGTTGCCGAAGCTCAACGTGGGTCGCGCGATCAGCGGCCATGGCCTGCCCGAAGGGCGCCATGGGAGCGGTACCTTGCAACTGCCCGGGCATGGTGTTGCGTTCAATCAACTCGCAGCGCGTTGATTTGACTCATGGCCCGTAGATCGCGCCCGCGGCGGTAGCTTTTGGCCCACGGCCTTGGGCATCATCCACTCCTCTTGCGAGGGGGCGATGTCCGACAAACCGACTTCCTTCGACATCGCGTTTCTTGCCGGTGTCAGTCAACCGACCGTGTCGCGCGCGCTGCGCGGCAGTCCCGTGGTGAGCCTCGAGACGCGCAAGCGCATCGAGGAGATCGCGCGCCAGCTCAACTACCGCGTCGACAAGAACGCGTCGAACCTGCGCTCGCAGCACTCGAACACGCTCGCGCTGCTGCTGTTCGAGGATCCGACGCCCGACGACTCGCTGATCAATCCATTCTTCCTGTCCATGCTGGGGTCGATCACGCGCGCCTCGGCACGCCAGGGTTACGACCTGTTGATCTCATTCCAGCAGCTCTCCAAGGATTGGCAGCAGGACTATGAAGACAGCCGCAAGGCGGACGGCATCATCCTGCTGGGCTACGGCGACTATGAAGAATACAAGCCGCGGCTCGAGCGCCTGGTCGCGCAGGGCACGCATTTCGTGCGCTGGGGTCCGGTGCTCACCAGTGAGCCCGGGGTTTCCGTGGGCTCCGACAACGCACAAGGTGGCTACGACGTGACGCACCATCTGCTCGCGCAGGGCCGCCAGAGAATCGCCTTTCTCGGACACGCCACCTCTCACTACCCGGAGTTCTTCGACCGCTTCCGCGGCTACGAACGCGCGCTGATGGAAGCGCGGGTGCCGATGTCGGCGGCATTGCAGGTCGACGCGATCACCACCGAGGAATCTGGATTCCAGGCCACCAGCGAGCTGCGCCGCCGCGGCATCGCGTTCGACGCCATCGTCGCGGCCAGCGATCTCATCGCCATCGGCGCGCTGCGCGCGCTGCAGGAGGCCGGGCTCGAGGTGCCGCGCGACGTGGCGGTCGCGGGCTTCGACGACATTCCCGCCGCGAGCCTCACCAACCCGCCACTGACCACCGTCATGCAGGACACGCGCCGCGCCGGCGAACTGTTGGTGGAAACGCTGCTGCGACAGATCGCCGGCGAGTCGGCGACGAATTCCGTGATCCCGACGCGCCTGGTGGTTCGCAGGTCCGGCTAGTAGTGGAAAATGGGGACATTCCTCGTTTCCTAGCAAAAGGGGACGCACCTGCCGCAGGTACGTCCCCTTTTGCTAGGAAACGAGGAATGTCCCCATTTTCCGCCTGACGGCATCCAGCATCAGCACGATCGCGGCGAGCACGCAGGTCCAACCGAGCGAATCGCCGATGCGCGTGTAGATAGTCGACACGGGTGCACCGATGTCCACGTTCGCCATCAACGTGGTTCCGGGCAGCTTGGCACTGCGCTCCACGGCCAGCACGCGGCCGTAGGCATCCGAGATCGACAGCAATCCATTGCGCGCCGCACGGACGACGGTGAAGCCGCTTTCCACGCCGCGCATCCGCGTCATGTTCGCCGCCATCTCGGCGTCGCGATCGAAATCCCACGCCGGCACCAGCATGACGCGCGCATGGCGCTGGCCGAACTCTCGCCCGAGGCTCGAGAAGTGCATGTCCTTG
>DASTRL010000021.1:0-3413 GCA_035761265.1 Steroidobacteraceae bacterium | reverse complement strand
TGGATGCGCGGCACGGTGGGCGCGGCGATCGAACTGCTGGCCGGCATCCCGTCGATCATCTACGGCATGTGGGGCCTGTTCGTGCTCGTCCCGGTGCTGGCCGAGCACGTGTATCCGCGGGTCGACGCGCACCTCGGCGGGCTGCCGCTGGTCGGCGCGCTGTTCTCCGGCCCGCCGCTCGGCCTGGGCATGGGCACCGCCGGGCTGGTGCTGGCGATCATGGTGATCCCGTTCATCGCCTCGGTGATGCGCGAGGTGTTCCTGACCGTGCCCGGGCGCCTGAAGGAATCCGCCTACGCGCTCGGTTCCACCCGCTGGGAGGTAGTGTGGGACGTGGTCCTGCCGTATACCCGCTCGGCGGTGATCGGCGGCGTCTTCCTCGGCCTCGGCCGCGCGCTCGGCGAAACCATGGCGGTGACCTTCGTGCTCGGCAACGCGCACGAGCTGACCGCCTCGCTGCTGATGCCGGGCAACTCGATCGCGGCGACCATCGCCAACGAATTCGCGGAAGCCGACTCGGAGATGTACCGGTCCGCGCTGATCGCGCTCGGCTTCGTGCTGTTCCTGGTGACCTTCGTCGTGCTGACCATCGCCCGCCTGATGCTGCGCCAGCTGGCGAAGAAGGAGGGCCGCGCATGAGCCCGCTGCCGCTGTACGGCGTCCGCCGCGCGAAGAGCCTGGCGGCGCAGGCGCTGGCCGTGCTGGCCACCGTGTTCGGCCTGTTCTGGCTGGCGTGGATCCTGTGGACCACGCTGAGCAAGGGCCTGGCGTCGATCAACCTCGACCTGTTCACCCGGATGACCCCGCCTCCGGTCGAGGCGGGCGGCATGCTCAACGCGTTCTTCGGCAGCGCCCTGATGAGCCTGCTGGGCATCGCCTTCGGCGCGCCGGTCGGCGTGCTCGCGGGCACCTACCTGTCGGAATACTCGGGCCGGTCGTGGATCGGCGCCACGATCCGCTTCGTCAACGACATCCTGCTGTCGGCGCCGTCGATCGTGCTTGGGCTGTTCGTGTACGCCCTGGTCGTGGCGCGGATGGGCCACTTCTCCGCCTTGGCCGGCGCGATCTCGCTCGCATTCATCGTGCTGCCGGTGGTGGTGCGCACCACCGACGAGATGCTGCGCCTGGTGCCGGCGCAGATGCGCGAGGCCGCGCTGTCGCTCGGCGTGCCGCAATGGAAGGTGACGCTGCAGGTACTGTACCGCTCCGCGCTGCCGGGCATCGTCACCGGCATCCTGCTGGCGCTCGCACGGATCGCCGGCGAAACCGCGCCTCTGCTGTTCACCGCGCTCAACAACCAGTACTGGACCACCGACGTCACCCAGCCGATGGCCAACGTGCCGGTGGTGATCTTCCAGTACGCGATGAGCCCGTACGAAGGCTGGCACACGCTGGCCTGGGCCGGCGCCTTCGTCCTGACCCTGTTCGTGCTGGCCGTCGGCCTGGTCGCGCGCGCGGTGGTCGCCAGCAGGCGCATGCCGCATGACTGAGCTGCTCGCCCCCGTCCGCGTGGACGCCATGCGTCCCTCCCTCTCCCGTGGCACCCCGTTCCGCCAGGTTCCGATGCCCGACGCCATGCTCTCCACCCCGTTTTCCGCCACGACCCAGACAGTCACCGCCGCGCCCGCCAAGCTCTCCGCGCGGGGAGTCGACTTCTTCTACGGCCGCGCGCAGGCGTTGAAGAGCGTCAGCCTGGAGATCCCGGAAAAGCGGGTGACTGCGCTCATCGGCCCCTCGGGCTGCGGCAAGTCGACCCTGCTGCGCGTGTTCAACCGCATCTACGCGCTGTACCCCGGCCAGGCGGCGCACGGCACGGTGCTGCTCGACGGCGAGGACATCCTGGATCCGGGCTACCCGCTCAACCGGCTGCGGAGCCGGGTCGGCATGGTGTTCCAGAAACCGGTGCCGTTCCCGATGACGATCTTCGAAAACGTCGCCTACGGCATCCGCCACCACGAGCGGCTGTCCAAGGCCGCGATGATGGACCGCGTGGAGCAGGCCCTGCGCCAGTCCGCGCTGTGGGACGAGGTCAAGGACAAGCTGAAGCAGAACGCGCTCGGCCTCTCCGGCGGCCAGCAGCAGCGCCTGTGCATCGCGCGCGCGGTGGCGCTGCGGCCGCAGGTGCTCCTGCTCGACGAGCCGACCTCGGCGCTCGACCCGATCTCCACCAGCCGCATCGAGCAGCTGATCGAGGAGCTCAAGCGCGAGTACACCCTCGTCATCGTCACCCACAACATGCAACAGGCGGCGCGGGTCTCGGACTACACCGCCTTCATGTACCTCGGCGACCTGGTCGAGCACGGCCCGACGGACGCGATCTTTTCCAATCCGGCGAAGCAGCAGACCGAGGATTACATCACCGGACGATTCGGGTGAGCCACGCCGCCTGCGCGGCACCGCCGCGCGGCCTGGCGAACGCCCGGCCACGGATCGCAGGGCCGGGCGATCCAACCACGCTACGCCATGGACGGCAGCAACGACCAAACGGGACACCACGATGACGACGCCCCAGCCCCATGACCACATCGTCCGCAGCCTCGACGAAGGCCAGCAGCACCTGCTGGAGACGCTGCTGCGCATGGGCGACATGGCCGCCGCGCAACTCGAGGCGGCGCTCGACCTGCTCGACCGCCCGGACGAGGGCATGGCCGCGCGCATCGTCGCCAACGACGAAGCGATCGACGCGCTCGAGCGCGAAATCGGCCAGGACGTCATGCACCTCGCCCTCCGCGGCCCGCTGGCGCGCGACCTGCGCGAGATCCTCGCCGCGCTGCGGATCGCATCCGACCTGGAGCGCATCGGCGACCTGGCCGCGAACCTCGCCAAGCGCTCGCGCGCCCTGACCCTGGCCTGGCCGATCGCGCGCGAGGACCTGCAGACCCTGGGGCGGCGCGCTGTCCGCCAGGTCCGTGAGGCGCTGGCCGCCTACCGCGCGCGCGATGCGGTCGCCGCGCAGCGCGTGAGGGGTGCCGACGCCGAACTCGACCTGCTGCACACCGGGCTGTTCCACGAGTTGCTGGGCTGGATGCGGCAGGACGCGGGCGCGGTGTCGCCAGGCACCCACCTGCTGTTCATGGCCAAGAACCTGGAGCGCATCGGCGACCACGCGACCAACATCGCCGAGAGCGTGTGCTTCCTGGTCGAGGGGGACGATGCCCTGCCGCCGCGCGAGAAGCGCGACGACGCATCGTTGCCGAGCGCGCTCCCGCGCAGCTAGGAACGAACCGCGCGACGGCGGCCGGGTCGGTCCTTTCGCCGGGTGGTCGCGGACCGCGCGCGACGCTTTGCTACCCTTGCGCGATGACGCAGGAGCCGCCCGCCGCCACGCCCGACACCGCCGCCACGCCACCCGTGCGGCGCATGGCCGACCGCTTCCGCGGCTACCTGCCGGTGGTGGTGGATGCGGAAACCGG
>DASTRL010000020.1:0-9179 GCA_035761265.1 Steroidobacteraceae bacterium | reverse complement strand
GGCACCGATACAGTGCAGCTCCCCGCGCGCCAGCGCCGGCTTGAGCATGTTGCCAGCATCCATCGCCCCTTCGGCCTTGCCGGCACCGACCATGGTGTGCAGCTCGTCGATGAACAGGATGATCTGGCCTTCCTGCTTGGCGAGGTCGTTGAGCACGCCCTTCAGGCGCTCTTCGAACTCGCCGCGGAACTTGGCGCCGGCGATCAGCGCGCCCATGTCGAGCGCCAGGATGCGCTTGTTCTTGAGCATCTCGGGCACTTCGCCGTTGATGATGCGCTGGGCCAGCCCTTCGACGATCGCTGTCTTGCCCACGCCCGGTTCGCCGATGAGCACGGGGTTGTTCTTGGTGCGCCGCGCGAGCACCTGCACCGTGCGGCGGATCTCGTCGTCGCGACCGATCACCGGGTCCAGCTTGCCGGCCGACGCGCGCGCCGTCAGGTCGATGGTGTACTTCTCGAGCGCGCCGCGCTTCTCCTCGGCCTGCGGATCGTTCACGGCCTCACCGCCGCGGATCTGGTCGATGGCCTTTTCGATGGCGGCCTTGGATGCGCCGGCATCCTTGAGCAGGCGCGCCAGAGTGTTCTTGTCCTCGAACGAGGCCAGCACGAACAGCTCCGTCGGGATGTAGTCATCCTTGCGCTGCTGAGCGAGCTTGTCCGTCACGTTCAGCAGGCGATTCAGGTCCTGCGAGACGTGCACGTCGCCCGGCGTGCCCTGCACGGTGGGCAGCTTCTCGAGCGCGCCGTCCAGGTCCTTGCGCAGCTTGGCGACGTTGGCGCCCGCCTTCACCAGCAGCGGGCGGGTAGTGCCATCCTGCTGGTCGAGCAGCGCCGCGAACACGTGCGCGGGCTCCATGAACTGATGGTCCCGCCCCACGGCCAGGGACTGGGCATCCGCCAGGGCGGTCTGGAATCGGCTGGTGAGTTTGTCCATTCGCATAGGCCCCCAAACTGAGGCCCGCGCGCAAGTGTTTCAATAGGCAGGACCCCATATGTACTTCACGGACGGCGTCGCTTCGACGCCGTTTTCCGACGCGCGGCGCAAGCCGCTAATGAGCATGGCGTTCCGCGAAGGTGATCACGGCGACACCCAGACTGATGAGCAGCACCTGCATGACGCTGGAACGGGGATCGATGCGCCGGTGCAAGCCCGGGATGAGGTCCGCCACGGCCACATACAAGAGGCTGGCGGCGGCCACTGCCAGTGCGAACGGCAGCAGCCTGACGGCGGTCTCCAGCGCGAAGTAGCCTGCGACGCCGCCAATGACGGCCGTGAGGCTGGTCAGCAGGTTCAGCGCCAAAGCACGACGTCGCGACACACCCGAGTGCAGCAGCACGGCGAAATTGCCGACTTCCTGGGGAATTTCGTGCGCCATGATGGCCAAGGCGGTCACGATACCGAGATGCACATCGGTCAGGAAGGCGGCGGCGATCAGCACGCCATCGAGCACGTTGTGCAGGGCATCGCCCACCAGCACCAGCGAGCCGCTGGCGCGGCGGCGCGCATCGTCGTGCAGCTGCGAGTGGTCGTGGGTGTGCTCATGATGGTGCAGGTGCCCGCCGACCGTGTGCGTGTCGCAGTGATCGTCATGGCAGTGCCGCCAAAGCAGGAATTTCTCCAGCACGAAGAACAGCGCGATGCCCGCGATCAGTGCGATGCCCACCTCGTGAACATGCTCGCTGCCCGCGCCGAGCACGGCATGCGGGATGAGCGCCAGCAAGGCGGCACCTAACAAGGCGCCGGTCGCGAAACTCACCAGGTGCGGCAGCACGGCCTCGCGCTGCCGGCCCGGCAGGGCGAGAAAAAGGCCCGCGGCGAGCACCGACAGCACGCCGGAGGCGAGCGTGGCGAGAATGATCCAGGCAAGGGTGTCCAAGGCGCGGATGCTAGCACGCAGGTTTGCCGGCTAAGCCGTGCGCCAGATCAGGGCGGCCATGCGCCCGCCCTTGCCGTCGCGTCGATGCGAAAAGAAGCGCGAGGGATCGGCGAAGGTGCACCAGTTGCCGCCGGATATGGCGCGCACGTCCAGCCGTTGCAGACGGCGGCGCGCGAGGCCCACGAGATCGGCCTGCCAGCGCCCGCGCGGATTGCGCGAAAAGTAGTCAGCCGCGCCCGCATCGAGGCGGACGAACGCATCGTGGACGTCCGCGCCCACCTCGAAGTTCGGCTGCAGGATGGACGGGCCCAGCCACGCCGTGAGTTCTCGCGCGGGCACGCCCATCGCGGCCACCGTGTTCTCCAGGACTCCCGCCGCGAGTCCGCGCCAGCCGGCGTGCGCGGCGCCCACCCGCTCGCCGTCACGGCTCGCGAACAAGACGGGCAGGCAATCGGCCACCATGACCACGCAGGCAGTGTCGCGATGGCTCGCGACCGCCGCGTCCGCCCGCACCGGTGGGCCATCGGCGAACGGCAGATCGGCATTTGCCACGTTGGCGCCGTGCACCTGTTCGAGCCACGCCGGCTCATTGCGCAACTCGAGCAGCTCGCGCAGCCGGGCCCGGTTCAGCGCGACGTGCGAGGGGTCATCCCCGACGTGCGCGCCCAGGTTGAACGAGTCCCACGGTGCGCGGCTGACGCCCCCCACGCGCGTGGTGAACGCGGCGCGGACACCTCGCGGCAACGGCCAGTCGACCTCGAGCAGCGCACCGGAATTCGTCATGCGCCCGCGAGGTCGCGTTCCAGCGCGCCTAACAAATTCGCGAAATCCGCGGGCAGGGGCGTTTCGAAGGAGACGGATTTGCCGGACTTCGGATGCACGAAGCTCAGGCGCGCGGCATGCAGCGCCTGGCGCCGGAAGGCTTCGAGAGCCGCCCTGAGACCGGGGGTCGCCCCAGCCGGCAGGCGACGCCGCCCGCCGTATACCGGATCGCCCACGATGGGATAGCCCGCGTGAGCCAGGTGCACGCGGATCTGGTGCGTTCGCCCGGTTTCCAGGCGCACGCGCGCCAGCGTGTGCGCGCGATAGCGCTTCTCGACGCGGTAGTGAGTCACCGCGCGTCGGCCGTCACGGCGCACCGCCATCTTCGTGCGCTGCGTGCGATGCCGGCCGATGGGCTCATCGACCGTGCCGCCGCCCGTCATCACGCCGGTGCACAGCGCGAGGTACTCGCGCTCCACCTCGTGCGCGGCCAGCGCCGCGACCAGCGCGGTCTGCGCCTGCAGCGTGCGGGCCACGACCAACAACCCGCTGGTGTCCTTGTCGATGCGATGCACGAGCCCGGCGCGTGGCACGCGCCGCAGTCCGGGGTCATGCGCCAGCAAGGCGTTCTGCAAGGTGTGCTCGCGATTGCCGGCGCCCGGATGCACGACCAGGCCCGGCGGCTTGTCGATGACGATGATGGACGCGTCCTGGTGCACGATGGCGAGCGGCAGCGCTTCGGCGGCCACCGCGGTCTCATCCTCGAGTCTGGCTTCGACGGCCACGGATTCGCCGCCGACGACGACGTCACGGGCGCGCGGCGCCAGGCCGTTGATGCGCACCGCCCCCGCGTCGATCCACCGCTGGATGCGTGTCCGCGAGTACTGGGGCAGCAATTGCGCCAGCACCTGATCCAGCCGCTTGCCGGCGAATCCGGCGGGCAATTCGAGACGATGGGTCTGGAACTTGGGGCTCAACCTTCTGGTCCGATGGGTTCTGGTCGAATGGGGATCGGGGGCCGCTATACTTCACGCGTCCGGCGACCATTTCAAACCAAACACACCGGCAACACGAGAAACGGCAATTCCTTCCATGCGATCACTGCGTAGCGCCGGCCCCCGGGCACTCCTTTTTATGTCCCTGATCCCGGCGGTGCTGGGCCTGGGCTTGAGTGGCTGCAAGAGCCGCGATGGCGCCGCCGGCCCGATGACCGACCCCCAAGTGGTCTACCAGCGCGCGCACCGGGCGCTGCTCGCGGGCGACTATCCGCTGGCCATCCGCATCTACGAAGCGTTGATGGCGCGGTACCCGTTCGTCGCCGAGACGCGCCAGTCGCGGCTCGACGTCATCTACTGCTATTACCAGGCCGGAGAGTCGGAGTCGGCCATCGACGCGGCCGACACCTTCATCCGGGAGAACCCCACGCACCCGCGAATCGACTATGCGTGGTATCTGAAGGGCCTCACGGACTTCGAGCGACTGCCCAACTTCCTCGAGCGCTGGTTCCGCGTGGACTTGAACCAGCGCCCGCCGACGCAGGCGCGCCGCTCGTTCGCCGCTTTCCAGACCGTCGTCGAGCAGTTTCCGAACAGTGAATATGCGCATGATGCGCGCCGCCGCATGGTCTACCTGCGCAATCGACTTGCGGACTACGAGATCGCGGTCGCGCGCTACTACGTGGATCGCGGTGCCTACGTGGCCGCCGCACAGCGCGCCAAGGTCGCCATCGAGGAGTTCGACGGGGCGCCGGCCGTACGGGACGCGCTGGAACTGCTGATTTTCTGCTACGACAAGATGGACCTGAAGGAGCTCGCCGCGCAGACGCGCACGATGTATCGCGCGAACTACGAAGGCGAGGCCGGCGAACGCCGCATCGCGCCGAAGAAAAAGAAGTGGTATTGGCCGTGGGGGTCGGACGGCACGACGACGGCGAAGAAGCAGTAGCGGAGTGAAAATGGGGACATTCTCCGTTTCCTAGCAAAAGGGGACGCACCTCGAGGAGGTGCGTCCCCTTTTGCTAGGAAACGGAGAATGTCCCCATTTTCGTCACCGCCGGTAGCCGGACGTGATGGGATAGCGCCAATCGCGCCCGAACGCCCGTCGGGAAACACGCACTCCGGGCGGTGCCTGGCGGCGCTTGTATTCATTGCGCTTCACCAGGTCCAGCACGCGCACCACGGTCGGCCGATCGAAGCCGCGCGCGCAAATCTCATCCACCGAGAGGTCATCCTCGATGAAAGCTTCGAGGATGGGGTCGAGGATTTCATAAGGCGGCAGCGAGTCGCTGTCCTTCTGGTCGGGCCGCAGTTCGGCCGACGGCTCACGCTCGATCACCCGCGGCGGAATCGCGGGCGAGACGGAGTTGCGATACTCGGCCAGGCGATACACCAGTAGTTTGCTGCAGTCCTTGATCGGGGCGAAGCCGCCGGCCATGTCACCGTAGAGGGTCGCATACCCCACTGCCATCTCGCTCTTGTTGCCGGTGGTCAGCAGCATCTTGCCCGTCTTGTTGGAGATGCCCATCAGCAGCACCATGCGGCAGCGCGACTGGATGTTCTCCTCCGTCGCGTCCCGGGCCAGCCCGGCGAATTCGCCGGCGAGCGTCGTCTCGGCGGCCTTCATCATGTCGTTGATGGGCAGCACGCTGTATTTCACACCCAGCGATTCGGCCTGCCCGCGCGCGTCATCCAGGCTCATCTGCGAGGTATAGGGCGAAGGCATCATCACCGCGTGGACACGGTCCTTGCCCAGGGCGTCCACGGCGATGGCCAGGGTCAAGGCCGAATCGACGCCGCCCGAGAGGCCCATCACCACGCCGGGGAATCCGTGCTTGCCGACGTAGTCGCGCACGCCCATGACGAGCGCACGGTACACGCTTTCGGCGTCGGCCAGCTCGGGCGTGATCGCCGCGGGGATCGGTCGCGTGATGCCGTCCACGCGTTCGAAGTCCACGGTATAGAGGCCTTCCTCGAAGGGCGGCGCGCGCATGACGACCGCGCCGTCACCGTCCATCACGAACGAGTTGCCATCGAACACCAGTTCGTCCTGGCCTCCGAGCATGTTCGCGTACACGACCGGCAGCTGCAGTTCGCGCACGCAGCGCCGCACGATGTCCTCGCGATTGGCCTGCTTGTGCAGTTCGTAAGGCGATGCATTGAGGACCACGAACATTTCCGCGCCGGCCGAGCGCGCCAGTTGCGCGGGCTCCGGCTCCCAGATGTCCTCGCAGATCAGGATGCCGATGCGGAAGCCGCGGAATTCCACCACCGTGGGTTGCGCGCCCGGCTTGAAGTAGCGCTTCTCGTCGAAAACCTTGTAGTTAGGCAGGCAGCTCTTGCGATGCGTGGCGCGCAACACACCGCCCTCGATCAGCGCCGCGGCATTGAAGATCTGCGAACCCGCGTACTCGGGGAACCCGACCACGATTCCGCAGCGCGCTTTCGCGGCGCGCACGGTTTCCATGCCCCGCTCGATGGCGACGCGAAAGCCACGATGGAACAGCAGGTCTTCGGGCGGGTAACCCGACAGCGTGAGCTCCGGCAGCACCAGCAGGTCACTGGAAAGTTCGCCGCAGGCGCGTTCCGCGGCCGCGGCAATGCTGCGCGCATTGCCTGCCACGTCGCCGACGAGCAGATTCATCTGCCCGAGCGCGATGCGTAACTTGTCAGGCTTGGGCACGGGAACCGCGGCAGATCACTTGCCGCGCCGCGCGACCTTGGACTTCTTCCTGGTCTTTGCCTTGGCCGGCTTCGTTCTTGCCGCAGACTTCTTTCGAGTCGCCTGCTTCTTCGATGAGCGTCTGGGCTCGATCACCAGCACGGTCGGGCCGGTGGACTTCTTCACCGGGCGCGCGCGGCGCCTGGCCAGCTGCTCGGCCATTGCCTTGCCGAGATCGGCAGGCGATTTCACCGTGCGCGCGCCGGCAGCATCGAGGGCTCGATATTTGTCCGCCGCGGTGCCCTTGCCGCCGGCGATGACGGCACCCGCGTGGCCCATGCGCTTGCCGGCCGGCGCCGTGACGCCGGCGATGTATGCGACCACGGGCTTGGTGACGTAGTGCTTGATGAAATTTGCCGCGGTCTCTTCATCCGTGCCGCCGATCTCGCCCACCATGATGATGCCCTCGGTCTGCGGGTCGCGTTCGAACAGCTCGAGCACGTCGATGAAGTTCATGCCGCGCACCGGGTCGCCGCCGATGCCGACGCAGGTGCTCTGGCCGAGACCCTGATTGGTGGTCTGGAATACGGCTTCGTAAGTGAGCGTGCCGGACCGCGACACGATACCGACACGGCCCTTCTTGTGGATGAAGCCCGGCATGATGCCGATCTTGCATTCACCCGGGGTGATGATGCCGGGGCAGTTGGGACCGATGAGCCGCGTGCCAGTTCCGGCGAGAGTCGCCTTCACGCGCACCATGTCATTCACGGGAATGCCTTCGGTGATGCAGACCACGAGCTCGATGCCGGCGTCGGCCGCCTCGAGAATCGCATCGGCTGCAAAGGCGGCCGGGACGTAGATGACACTCGCCGTGGCGCCGGTCTCCTCGACCGCGTCCGCCACGGTATCGAACACGGGCAGATTCAGATGCTTCTCGCCGCCACGGCCCGGTGTGACACCACCGACCATGCGCGTGCCGTACTTGATGCTCTGTTCGCTGTGGAACGTGCCCTGCTGGCCGGTGAAACCCTGGCAGATCACCTTGGTGTGCTTGTTGACGAGGATGCTCATGAGTCGCTCTATTAACCCTTTGCGTGTCCGCTGGCGGCGAGCGCGACCACCTTGCGGGCCGCGTCGGTGAGATCGGTTGCGGGTGTGATGGCGAGCGCACTGTGCGCCAGCATCTCGCGCGCCTGCTCCGCGTTCGTCCCCTCGAGCCGTACGACCACCGGAACCGAAACGCCCACCTGCTTGACCGCGATCATCACGCCCTCCGCGATGAGATCGCAGCGCACGATGCCGCCGAAGATGTTCACGAGGATCGCGCGCACCTTCTTGTTGGAGAGAATCAGCTTGAAGGCCGCCGTGACGCGTTCCGCGGTGGCGCCACCGCCCACGTCGAGGAAGTTGGCCGGGCTACCACCGTGCAGCTTGATCAGATCCATGGTCGCCATCGCGAGCCCCGCGCCGTTGACCATGCAGGCGATGTCGCCGTCGAGTGAGACGTAGTTGAGATCGTGCTCGGACGCCTCGCGCTCGATCGGATCTTCCTGCGATGGATCGCGCAGCTTCGCCATCTCCTTCTGGCGGAAAACGGCGTTCGCGTCGATGTTGATCTTGGCATCGAGCGCCACCAGGTCACCCGCCTTGGTCACGATCAGCGGGTTGACCTCGAGCAGCGCCGCATCGCGCTCGAGATAGATGCGATACAGCGCCATGAGAATGGACTGGAACTTGCCGATCTGCGGACCCTTGAAGCCGAGACCGAAGGCCAGCTTGCGGCACTGGTACGGCTGCAGACCCGCCGCCGGATTGATGTCGGCGCGCAGGATCTTTTCCGGCTCGTGCGCCGCCACCTCCTCGATGTCCATGCCGCCCGCCGCCGAGGCGATGACCGCGACGCGGCCACGCTCGCGGTTCAAGGTGAGCGAAAGATAGATCTCGCGTTCGATTTCCGAGCCGGACTCCACGTACACGGTCTCGATGGGCAGGCCTTCCGGACCGGTTTGTTTGGTGACGAGCCGCTGGCCGAGCATGTCCGAGGTCGCGGCGCGCACCGCGTCGAGGTCGCGCGCCAGCTTCACGCCACCCGCCTTGCCGCGGCCGCCGGCGTGCACCTGCGCCTTGACCACCCACAGCTTGCCGCCCAGCTTGCGGGCGACCTCCACGGCCTCGTCGGCACTGGTCGCGGGTTTTCCTTGCGGGACCGGAATTCCGAATTCGCGGAAGACTTCTTTCGATTGGTATTCGTGGAGGTTCATCTCGTGAACAGCGTGGCAAAAAAGAGCGCGTATTCTCCAAGAATCGCGCGGCCGTCGCCACTTTGGGCGGGCTTGCTGCTAGAGTCGCGCCCGTGCCGTTAGCCGCAGCTCCGCCCGCCCCGACTGACCTCGCCTGGCGCGTCATCGGCCTGGTCAATCTGTATCGGTTGCTGATTCCGCCGGCGATATACGCCGTATTCGCTTTTGGCGGCGAAATTGCATCGTTCGGCACGGCGCGCCCGGAGCTGTTTCTCTGGACTTGCGTGGTGTACTTCGCCGCGGGAATCGCCATCGTGGTTGCCGGCCGGCGCCTCATGCCCAACCTTCGTGCAACGACCTTCGTTCATGCGGCGGTCGATGCGCTCGCCATCAGCCTGCTGATCTTCTCGAGTGGCGGCGTTGCCAGCGGTCTTGGAATCCTGTTCGTCGTTCCAGTCGGCGCCATGGCACTCCTCGCCGACAGCCGCGACGCCTTTCTGCTCGCGGCACTGGCTGCGCTGGCCCTGCTCGTTCAGCAGATCTTCTGCCACATCACCCGGATTGCTCCGCCGTCCGACTACACCGGCACCGGTATTCTCGGCGGCATCATCTTCCTGATTGCATTGCTCGCGTGGCCCATCGCC
>DASTRL010000019.1:0-13214 GCA_035761265.1 Steroidobacteraceae bacterium | reverse complement strand
TCGAGGCGCGCCGGCGCCGTCTCGCGGGCGAGCACGAGGCCTGGCAGCGTGGCATCGCCGAGCGCGAACGACCGCGCGACGCGCTCACCGCGGAGCATCTCGTCGGCTGCATCCGCGAAGCCGTGGGCGAAGATGCCATCGTGGTGAGCGAAGCCGTGACCAATTTCCACGTCGTCTCGCAACACATGCGGCGCACGAAGGCCGGCACGCTGTTCTCGAGCGGCGGTGGCTCGCTGGGCTACAACGGCGGCGCGGCGCTGGGTGTGAAGCTCGCGCGGCCGGAGGCGCTGGTGGTTTCGATCTGCGGCGACGGGTCCTATCTATTCGCGCAGCCTTCCACGGTGCACTGGATGTCGCGCGCCTGCCGGGCGCCGTTCCTGCACGTGGTGCTGAACAACGGCGGCTGGCGCGCGCCGCGCCAGGCGGTGCTCAGCGTACATCCACAGGGCGTCGCGGCCAGGGCCCGACACATCGACATCGACTTCCCGCAGCCGCCGGACTACGCGGGCATCGCCGCGGCGGCCGGCGGCGCCCACGCCGAGACGGTGCGTGAGGTGGCCGGCGTGAAGCCGGCGCTGGAACGCGCGTTGCAGGCGATCCGTGAGGAAGGTCGCAGCGCAGTCATCGACGCGCACATCCAGTAGGAGGGCGCCGCGACCGGCGCGCGGCCGTCGTCGGCCCCGCTGCCGCAGCGTTCGCCAGCCTTCTAGATCGCGATCTTGAAGAGCTTCTCCGCGTTGCCCTGGAAATACTTCTTCTTGTCCGCGGCGGACATCGGCAGCTCGTCGGAGACGGTGACCTCGGACGGCAGGAACTGGTACGGATAATCCATGGCATAGAGCGTGTGATCCGGGCCCATGACCTCGTGGCACAGCATGATGGCGGGTTGCCAGGCGACGCCGCTGTTGGTGACGTACACGTTCTCGCGCAGGTACTCGCCGGGCGTGCGCCTGAGCTTGCGCAGGTGCGGGTGACGGTTGGCGCGCGTCGCCGCCGCGTGCATGTAGTCGATGCGGTACAGCCAGAACGGCAGCGCCTCGCCGCAGTGGCCGATGCCGAACTTGAGCTTCGGGAACTCGTCGAACACCCCGGAGACGATGATCCGCAGCATGTGCAGGCCGGTCTCGGCCTGGAAACCGAAGATGGCGCCATCGAGGCCCTTCTCGAGGTAGGGCTGGATCATGTCGCGCGGCGGCGAGTTCGGATGTAGATAGACCGGCACGTCGAGCGACTCGGCCGCGGCGAAGATGTCCCAGAACTTCGGGTCATCGAGCCGTTCGCCCATGGTGTGGGAATTCAGGATCACGCCCTTGAGGCCGAGCTGTGTCACCGCGCGCTGGATTTCCTTCGCGGCGGTCTTCGGATCCTGGGGCGCCGCCGCTGCAAGACCCGTGTAGCGCGTCGGGTACTTGCGGATCGCCGCGGCCAGCTGGTCGTTGCTGTCGGCCGCGAGCGCATTGGCCGTCGCGGCATCAAACACCTGCACGCCGGGTGAGGTGAGCATCAGCACCTGCATGTCGATGCCGGAGGCGTCCATGTCGGCGATGCGATTCGGGCCGAGGTCCTGCAGTCGATCGATGATGAAGCGCGCGCGCTCGCTGGGGCTGTTCAGATAGAAGCCCCACAGGCTGCGATAGCCCGGGTCGTCGTAGCCGTCGTCGAGCAACTTGCGGAAGCGGGCGATCTGCTCGCGCGTGGCCCAGGCTTCCTCGGTGGCGATGCGCTTGTACGGTCTGGTTTCGGCTGGCATCGGAAAATCATGGCACATCGGGCCGCGGCGCCCATTGCACGAGGCATCGACTATTGCTTCGCGACGCGTCGAGTCCGACGCCGGCCGGCGCGCGGCGAGTATAGTCCGGGCCATGTCAGCGGACATCAAACCGGCGGCGTCGCCGCCGTCGAACTATCCCGCGCTCTCGTTGTTCATCGATGGCGAGTGGCTCGGCACACAGGGCCGCCGGTCGCAGCCGGTGATCAATCCCGCCACCGAGGAGGTGCTGGGGCAACTGCCGCACGCCAGCGTCGCGGATCTCGATCGGGCGCTCGCGGCCGCGCAATGTGCCTGGGGCGAGTGGCGCGGCCTGTTGCCCGTGCAGCGCGGCAGGATCCTGAAGAAGGCTGCGGAGATCATTCGTGCGCGTGCCGAGGAGATCGCGCGCATCGCCACACTCGAGATGGGCAAGAGCATCCACGAGACGCGCATCGAAGTGCAGGCTTCGGCGGAGATCTTCGAGTGGTATGCGGAGGAGGGTCGCCGCGCGTACGGGCGCGTGCTGCCGCAGAGGTTGCCGGGGCAACGCATGAGCATCGTCAAGGAACCGGTGGGTCCCGTGGCCGCGTTCGCGCCGTGGAATTTTCCCGCCGGCAATCCGGCGCGGAAGATAGGCGCGGCGCTCGGCGCCGGCTGCACCTGCATCCTGAAGCCTGCCGAGGAGGCCGCCGGCACGGCGCTCGCCGTGGCGCGCGCGCTCGATGAAGCGGGCCTGCCCAAGGGCGTGCTGGCGATCGTGTACGGCGTACCGCACGAGATCTCGACGCACCTGATCGCCTCGCCCGTGATCCGCAAAGTGTCGTTCACCGGGTCCATTCCGGTGGGCAAGCAGCTCGTGAAGCTCGCGGCCGACGGCATGAAGCGCACGACCATGGAACTGGGCGGGCACGCGCCGGTGCTGGTGTTCGATGACATCGACGTGGACAAGGTGCTGGATGCCTGCGTCGCGGCCAAGTACCGCAATGCGGGCCAGGTGTGCGTGTCGCCGACGCGGTTCTATGTGCAGGAGTCCATCTACCCGCGCTTCGCCGAAGGCTTCGCCGCACGCGCCAAGGCCCTGCCGGTGGGCGATGGCATCGATGAGGCGAATCGCATGGGGCCGGTGGCGCATGCGCGGCGCCTGCCCGCCGTGCAGGGCCTGATCGACGAGGCGCTGACGCATGGCGCGCGGCTGCTCGCGGGCGGCAGGCGCATCCAACGCCGCGGCTACTTCTTCGAGCCCACCGTGCTCGCCGATGTGCCGAATGCGGCGCGCGTCATGAACGAGGAGCCATTCGGTCCGATCGCGATCTTGAATCCATTCCGTGAGTTCGACGCCGTGATGGCCGAAGCCAACCGGCTGCCCTATGGCCTGGCGGCCTTCGGCTTCACGAACGATGCGCGGCGCGTGAACTTGCTGGGCGAGCGGCTGGAGGCGGGGATGATCGGGCTCAACAGCTTCCAGATCTCGGTGCCGGAGTCGCCGTTCGGCGGGATGAAGGAGAGCGGCCATGGCAGCGAGGAGGGCATCGAGGGGCTGGAGGCGTGCCTAGTGACCAAGTTCATCAGCCAGAGCTAGCGCACCTTGCTCGCCTTGTTGACGAGGATCACGTTGGAGAACGTGGCCGTATCCGCGACGTCCGGCAGGTGCGAGCAGAAGCCGATGCCCACGTAGAACGGTTCCTTGAATTCGAGCTCGATGGGCGGCCCGTACTGCGTCATCGGCTCGCCTTCGAGGCTCACGAACAGCGCGAAGCGATTGCCGCGCTTTTCGATTCCGATGCGTTTGGCGATGTCATTCACCAGCGAGTCCGGGCTCCTGCCTTCGGGACGGCCGCGGCCACCGATACGGATCTCTCGGTCTTTGGTGAGCGCGCCTTTCTCCGGGCGCTGGGCGAGCTGGATCATGCCAAGGCCGTGCAGCGCCACCACGACTTGTTTGGCGTCGTCTTCGAGGTCCTGGCGGATCACCAGCACGGCCTTGCGGTCGCCGTATCCGTCGGGGTCCGGGAAGGCGATGTCCGCGGCCAGCGAAACATCGCCGGACATCTTGTTCCAGAGAAATCGGAACTCGTCGCGCGAGTACCAGATGTTGTAGCCCGCGGAGGTGATGGTGTACGTGCCGTTGGCGTACGAGGCGCTGGCGGGGATCAGGGCGGCGCCGATGTCGGACTGGGCCGAGAAGATGCCGATGGGGACCTTGAGGTGGACGCTTTCGCGGTGGAAGTCCGGCGGCGGCGGTACCTGCTTGTGGGTGGCCGAGCCGGGAATGGCCCAGTCGGGCACGGCAGGTCTGGTAGTGGGCGCGGACTCCTGCGCGAACGCCGGCAGGGCCAGCAGGAACGTGCAGGACAGCGTGAGGCGTGAAGGGATCATGCGGCGAGACTATAACGTCCCGCCGCGGATGGAGTTATCCCGAATGATCCCTGCCTGACACCACGTTCCCTGCCTGACACCACCTCAGGCGGCGACGTCCTGCTTCTCGCGCCGGTATTCGCGCGGCGTCGCGCCGAACTTGGCGCGGAACACGCGCCCGAAATGAGTCGGGCTGTTGAAGCCGTAGTCGAAGGCGATGGCGGTGACCGTGCGGCCGCGCTGCGAAGGCGACAGCAGCGCGCGCGAGCAGGCCTCGAGCCGGCGACGCAGGATGTAACGCGCCACGGTCTCGTCCTGGTCGCTGAACAGGTGATGCAGGTAGCGCGTGGTCATCTTGCAGGCTTCGGCGATGCGCGTCGGCGTGAGGTCCGGGTCGTTCAGGTGCGCTTCGATGTAGTTGATGATGCGGATGCGATGGGCCGTGGCGAGCGAGGAGCGGTCCGAACGCGACTGTGGCAGGTCGGCGTAGGCCGCCGCCACCAGGTCCAGGATGGCGGTGTTCACGCGCGCCGCGGTCGGCGGGTCCATCTGCTTCTGATACTCGAACCAGAAGTTGCGCAGGAAGCGCGACAGCAGCGCGCACACGCCGCTCTGCGCCACCATCGGAATGGCGACGAGGCATTCGGGGCAGGCGATGTGACGGCGCAGGATGGCATCCGGGATGCCGAGCACCAGCATGCGGTTGGCGCCGCCGAAGGCGATCTCGTAGTGACGCGTGCTGTCGCACAGCGTGAAGTCGCCGGCACCGAGCCGCGCCTCGCGACCGTCCTGGCGATTGATGCTTTCGCCTTCCATCTGCAGATGCAGGAAGAAGAGCGAGGAGCGCGTGCGGGCGACGTGCGCGCGCGAGTGGCGCACGAGCTGCGCGTCGGAGTACACCTCGGCGAGCGTCAGGTCGCCGATGGCGGCGCGCGCGATGCTGCCGTTGAACGTGCGGATGTCGACCGGATCCGAGACCAGCGGCGAAAAGGTTTCGCAGGCGCGGTCGTTCCAGTACGTGAGCTTGCGGCGCGGATCCAGACCGAAAGTCGAAAACGATTCCACGGTTGCCATGACTTCCTCCCCCTCGAGGTCCGACAAATCGTGGGGGTTAGTTATACGGGATAGTTATTGGCGGTAACCAATTCGTAGTTTTGATACGAGCTATCGATGAGCGAATTCCCTCCGGGTCGAGAAGCAGGCGGGCGGCCGGATGCAGCATTTGGGCGGATGGGAGGGGATCGGTGGTTCGGACGGCACCGTTGCAGGATCGGATCGGGTACGCGCTGCGCCGCGCTCAGGGCGCCGTCTATGCCGATCTCAATGACGCGCTGGCCCGCATTTCGCTCAGACCCCTGCAATTCACCCTGCTGCTGATGGTGGCCGAGAATCCCGGCGCCAGCCAGAGCGGCGTGTGCGAGGCGCTGGGCATGCAAAAGGCCAATTGCGTACCCACGATGAGCGAGCTCGAGCGCCGGGGCCTCATCATCCGGCGCCGTTCCGCCGCCGATGCGCGCAGTTATGAACTGCACATCACCCACAAGGGCAGACGCGTGCTGCAGCGCGCCGGAGAGCTCCACTCCCTGCACGAACAGCGGCTCATCGAGCGCATCGGCGTCGAAGGTCGCGACCAATTGCTGCGGCTCTTGGGTAAGCTTACCGAGTCCAAATGACCCAGATCGTCGAACTGCAACGCCACGGGGACATCGCCGTCATCGTGGTGGACAACCCGCCCGTCAACACCCTCACCGCCGCCGCCCGCGCCGCCATGCGCGATGCGCTGAAAGAAGTGGCTGCCGACGGCTCGCTGCGCGCGGTGGTGCTGCGCACCGGCGGCAACAACTTCTTCACCGGCGCCGACATCAACGAGTTCTCGGGACCTCCCCGCGAGGCCGAGTACCGCGCGCTGTGGGCGCAGTTCGAAGAGCTCGCCGTGCCGATGATCGCCGCCATGCATGGCTCGGCCATCGGCGGCGGACTGGAGCTGGCGCTGGCCTGCCATTACCGCGTGGCGACGCCGACGGCGAAGTTCACGCTGCCCGAGGTCACGCTGGGCATCATCCCCGGCGCTGGTGGTACGCAGCGGCTGCCACGGCTCATCGGGCTCGAGAATGCGTTGCGCATGATCTTCGACGCCAGGCCGGTGGACGCGCCGCGCGCGCAGGAACTGGGTCTCATCGACGAGATCATCGACGGCGATCTCGCCGCGGGCGCGCTCGACTTCGCACGCCGGCTGATCGCGACGAATGCCGGCCCGAGGCGCACCTCGGATCGCCGTGTCAACGGCCAGGAAATCACGCCGGCGTTCATCGCCCGTTGGCAGAGCGAGGCGCGGCGCCTGTATCCGAATCGCACGGCCGCGCTGACGGCCCTCGAGTCCGTGATCGCGAGCACCCTGCCTTTCGAGCAGGGCCTGCGTGAAGAGGAGAAGCTCGCCAATCTGACCAAGGGCTCGGTCGAGGCGCGCGGCTCCATACATGTGTTCTTCGCCGAGCGCGAGAGCCGCAAGGTGCAGGGCTTGCCCGCGGGCGAGGCGCGCAAGATCGAGCGCGCCGGCGTGGTGGGCGCTGGCACCATGGGCGGCGGCATCGCCATTGCATTCGCGAATGCCGGCATCCCGGTGACGCTGCTGGATGCGAACGAGGCCGGGCTCGCCAAGGGCCTGGCGGCGGTGGATGCCACGCTCCAGAGCATGGTGAAGCGCGGCCGCATCGATGCGGCGGAGAAGTCGCGCCGCATGGGATTGATCCGCGGATCGCTCACGTATGCCGACCTCGCGGATGCCGATGTCATCATCGAGGCCGTGTTCGAGAGCATGGAGCTGAAGAAGCAGGTTTTCGCCGCGATGGATGCAGTGGCGAAGCCCGGCGCACTGCTCGCGACCAATACCTCGACACTGGACGTGGACGAGATCGCGGCCTCGATCCGGCGGCCGGAAGACGTGATCGGCCTGCATTTCTTCTCTCCCGCGAACGTGATGCCGCTGCTCGAAGTGGTGCGCGGCAAGGCGAGCTCGCCGGTGGCGATCCGTACATCGATGGAGCTCGCCAGGGCCTTGCGCAAGACGCCCGTGCTGGCGCGCGTGTGCTACGGCTTCATCGGCAATCGCATGATGGAGGGGTACGCGCGCGAGGCGTTGCGACTGACGCTGGAAGGCGAGACGCCGCGGCGCGTCGACACGGTGCTCGAGCAGTTCGGCATGGCGATGGGCATTCTCGCGGTGTTCGACATGGCGGGCATCGACGTGGGCGTGAACGTGCATCGCACGAATGCGCATCGCTATCCACCCGATCCCACCTACTACCAGGCGGATGCCGCGCTGCATGCGGCCGGGCGCCTGGGGCAGAAGACCGGCAAGGGCTTCTACCGCTATGAAAAAGGTGATCGCACCCGGCACGACGACCCGGAGGCGGTGGAGATCCTGAAGCGGCGTGCCACCGAGCTCGGCATCGAGCCACGGCTGCACACGGACCAGGAGATCCTCGAGCGCTGCCTCTACCCGCTGTTGAACGAAGGATTGCGGATCCTCGAGGAAGGCATCGCGCAACGTGCCAGCGACATCGACGTGGTGTGGTGCATGGGGTACGGCTTTCCGCGCTACCGCGGCGGGCCGATGTTCTACGCGGACACCATCGGACTTCCGGCGCTGCTGGTCGGGATGGAGAAGTACCGTGAGCTGTTCGGAGCGATGCACTGGGAACCGGCGCCTTTGCTGGTGCGCCTGGTGCGGGAAGGACGTACGCTTGCGGACTGGGATGAGGAACGCCGTATCGCTACGGGAAGAGGGGCTGCTTCGTGAAAGTGAATGATCTGATCGCCATCGACGTGCACACGCACGCGGAAGTCTCGTGCCGGCAGGAGCCCGACGAGGCGGCGAAGCCGTATGACGATGCGGCCAGCAAGTATTTCAAGGCCGACAAGCGCAAGACCATCCCCGAGACGGTGGCCTACTATCGCGAGCGCAAGATCGGTCTCGTAATGTTCACCGTGGACACCGAATTCGAGATGGGGGTGCGCCGCATCCCGAACCAGGAGGTCATCGACGCGGCGCGCGAGAACTCGGACATGATGGTGGCGTTCGCGTCCATCGATCCGCACAAGGGCAAGATGGGAGTGCGCGAGGCGCGGCGGCTCATCGAAGAGGGCGGCATCCGCGGCTTCAAGTTCCACCCGACCTGCCAGGGGTTTTTCCCGAACGACCGCTTTGCGTACAAGCTCTACGAGGTGATCGCCGAGCACAAACTACCGGCGATCTTTCATTCCGGGCATTCGGGGATCGGCACCGGCATGCCGGGCGGCGGCGGCTTGAAGCTGAAATATTCGAACCCGATGCACGTCGACGACGTGGCCGCGGATTTTCCGGACATGACCGTGATCATCGCGCACCCCTCATGGCCGTGGCAGGACGAGGCGCTGTCCGTGTGCCTGCACAAGCCGAACGTCTACATCGATCTTTCGGGCTGGTCGCCGAAGTACTTCTCGCCCGAGCTGATCCGCTATGCGAACACCCAGCTCAAGCACAAGATGCTGTTCGGCTCCGACTTCCCGCTGATCACGCCCGACCGGTGGATGAAGGATTTCGCGGAGGCGGGGTTCAAGCCCGAGGTGCAGCCGTTGATCCTGAAAGAGAACGCCGTGCGGGCCTTGAAGTTGTAAGAGGTGCCGGGTGAGGGAAGTGGGGATTAGACTCTCATCAGGCTTCTTCGGGGCAGTGCATCATTGCGTGGCGAAGGGTCGCTCGATCGCGGCCGAGTGCGCGGGCGATTTGTGACAGGTTGGCGATCTTTCCGGCGATGGCGCGCCTGGCAATCCAGCCTCTCACCTGCATCAAATATCGATCGCGGCAGTCGGCGTGGAGTTGTTCGATCGTCGTTTCGAATCGACGGCAGGCCTCTTCGATCAGCGCGGTGAGGGATTGGGGTTCCTGCTCTCGTCTTGTGGTCCGCGGCGACTGAAGCGGACGTGCTTTCGGCTCCTTCGTGACCGGCAATGGCGCCACCTCATCGAGCGGATAGCCCGCGTCCGGCTCGCAGCATTCCATGAAGCGCAAGTAGGCTGCGATCGCATCACGGCGATTCGCGCTCAGCATTCCCAACGCGAAGTCCGTGTCGAGCCAAGGCTCGACGCGACGGCCGGCGTACGCATGGTGGCTCGACCATCGATATAGATCCGCAGATTCTGCGAGTCTCGCTTCAACCGGGTTCAGGTGGATATATCGCAGCACTCGCAGCAGGTAGCTTTCCGCATCGACCACCCGAGCGTGATATCGGCGTTCGAACAAGTGGCCGGTGGTTTTGAGCTTGCGCTGATAGGCCCTGGCATATTCGGAAGCGACCTGCCGCATGACGAAACCCAGCGGCGCATCGCCCACCCGGATCAGGAAATGCAAGTGATTGGTCATCCAGCAGTATGCGTGCAGGTGCGCAGCGTACCGATCCAGCGCACCGGCAAGGATTTCGTTCAGTCGGATTCGGTCTGCATCTATCGCGAAGATGGCCTGCTGATGATTGCCGCGTAGCGTGACGTGATAGAAGCCGCCAGGCAGATGGATGCGCAGTGGGCGTGACATAGGTGCGTCCGATGCACGGATGCGCACAAGTTGCCTTCCAGGCGCCCCGAAGGCGAGCCGCAAAACTAATGATTGCGAGTCTTAATCCCCACTTTCCTCACCCGGCACCTCTTGCCTCCGATGTGCTCTCGAACTTGACGAACAGCAGTGCGATGGCGCCGATCAGGGAGCCGCAGCCCATGACGATCGAGACGGTCAGCAGCGTATAGCCGTGGCCGAAGAGGTAGCCCGCGAGGATGGGCGCGAGCGCGGCGCCGCCGCGGCCGGCGCCGATCACGACGCCAGTGCCGGTCGCGCGCAGGTGCGTCGGGTAGGCGAGCGCCAGCAGCGTATACAGGCCGACGATGCCGGCATTCGTGAAGAATCCGCACACGCCGACGATGGCCTTGAGGCCGGCGAGATCGGCCTGGCCCATGCCGAACACCGAGATCGAGATCATGCCCAACACCAGCACGCCGCTCGTCAGCCAGATCAGGTTCAGGCGCAGCGCGAGCACGCCTAACAAGGCGCCGCCGGTCGCGCCACCCACACTGGCCCAGAACAGGACGTCGGCGATGTTCGACGGCGAGTAGCCCATCTTCGCCACGATCGGCGCCACCCACTTCAGGATGTAATAGAAGGAAGTGATGTGCGCGAAATAGGCGAGCACCAGCAACAGCGTGAGCACCAGGTACTGCTTCCTGAAGACATCCGCGAGCGGTGCCTTGCCAGCGCCCGGGGCGAGCGGCGGCAGCGCCTCGATGGCCGCGTGACCCATGCGCCGCAGGCTGTCATTGATGCGGGCCAGCGCATTGGCCGGTTGCTTGCGACACAGCCAGGACACCGATTCGGGCACGAAGAACCACACCACCGGGATCATCGCCGCGGTTGCGACCGCGCCGAGCTCGAACACGACCCGCCATGAGTGTGTCTTCAGCAGCGGCGACAGGATGAACGCGGCGAGGATGTTGCCGAGTGGATAGCCGATGGTCATCAGCGCCACCCAGAACTTGCGCGAGTGGTCGTTGGAGAATTCCGCCGCCGTGGCGTTGATCGCCGCGAGCATGCCGCCGATGCCGAGCCCGGTCCAGAAGCGCCACGCCGCGAGCCACTCACGGTTTTCGGCATGCGAGCAGGAGTACATGCCGACGGCCATCACGGCCAGGAAGATCAGGATGGCGCGGCGCCGCCCATACAGATCCGCGAGCCCTCCGAGGACGAACGATCCCACCGCCATGCCGATCAGGTCCGCCGCCAGCACGACACCCAGCTCGGTCGAGGCCTTGAGCCCGAAATCCTTCATGATGCCGGGCGTCGCGAAGCTGATCGCCAGCAGATCGAATCCGTCCAGAGCGTTCAGGAAGACGGTGATCGTGCAGACGATGATCTGCAGGCGTGTCATGGGCGAGGTCGCCAGCAGACTGCGCGGATCGTTCTGATTCATTGGTGGTCATCCCCCGGTACACTCGAAGCGTCGCGAGAATAGCATCGGGGCGCGCGCGCCCTTGCATTGCCGCGGCGCTTGAGTTCGCTCACGCGCGAAAGACATTGCAGTTCGAGTGGAGTCTCGCAGCCTTCCCCGTCCACCATTCCGGACGGCGTCCGATATGCGAACGCACGCTCGGGACGCTGTGAAGATAGTCGTGTAAGTCATTGATCCAGGAGAAGTGATGACTCCGTTGATTCCATCTCGTGCCGATCACGTCGGCAGTTTCCTGCGGCCGAAATACCTGCTCGAGGCGCGCGAGCAGTTCGCGCGCAAGCAGATCGACGCCGCGCAACTGCGCGCCGTGGAAGATCGTGCCATCGGCGAAGTCATTCGCATGCAGGAAGAAGTGGGGCTGCAGGCCATTACCGATGGCGAGTTCCGCCGTACGTATTTCCACATCGATTTCCTCAAACAACTCGACGGCGTGCAGTCGGACGATCCCCGGATCGTCATCAAGCCCGATGGCAGCGAGGAGCTGGCCCCGCCCGTGATGCGGGTGGTGGGCAAGGTGCGCCATTCGCGCGACATCCAGCGCGCGGACTTCGAGTTCCTCAAGGCGAACACGCAGCGCACGCCCAAGGTCACGATCCCTTCGCCGACGATGCTGCACTTTCGCGGCGGGCGCGCCGGCATCAGCCAGAAGGACTATCCCGACCTCGACCAGTTCTACGCCGACGTCGCCACGGCCTACGGTGACGAGCTGCGGTCGCTGAGCGCCGCGGGCTGCAGCTACGTGCAGATGGACGACACCAATCTCGCCTATCTATGCGACATGAAGATGCGTGAGGCGGCGCGAGCGCGCGGCGATGATCCGAATGAATTGCCGCATCGCTACGCCTCGTTCATCAATCGCGTCGTGGAGCAGAAGCCGGCCGGCATGACGCTCGCCATCCACCTGTGCCGCGGCAACTTCAAGAGCGCGCATGCGGCCGAGGGCGGCTACGAGCCGGTCGCCGAGGCGCTGCTCTCGGAGATGAAGGTCGACGCGTACTTCCTCGAGTACGACGACGAGCGCAGCGGCGACTTTCGTCCGCTGCGCTTCCTGCCGAAGGGCAAGCTGGTGGTGCTCGGCCTCATCACCACCAAGCTCGGCGCGCTGGAATCGAAGGACGACATCAAGCGGCGCATCGATGAGGCGGCGAAGTACGCGCCGCTCGAGCAACTCGCGCTGTCGCCGCAATGCGGGTTCTCCAGCAGCTTCCACGGCAACGACATCGAGATGAGCCAGCAGACGGCGAAGCTGCGGCTGGTGGTGGATATCGCGCGCGAGGTGTGGAAATGAAGTGAGGCCGGTGTCGCCGAAAAGCGGTATCGTTGGCGCCTCATGGCCATCACCCACATGCAGCACTACATGGTGCTCTCCAAGGACCTGGAGAAGACCCGGCAGTTCTACTGCGACGTCCTCGGATTGCGCACCGGCCCGCGGCCGCCGTTCGATTTCGAGGGACTGTGGATCTACGTGGGCGACGTGGCCGCGGTGCACGTGGCCACGCAATCGAGCTACGAGGAGACCGGCCGGCTCGCGGATGCGGGCGCCAGGCGCCACGGCAGCGGCAGCGTCGATCACATCGCCTTCGCCGCGGACGACTACGACGCGCTGATCGCAAGCTTCCAGCGGCACGGCATCAGGTATCGCGCCACGCAGGTGCCGGACAGCGATCTGCGGCAGCTTTTCGTGCTGGACCCGGACGGCATTCAGATCGAGATCAATATCCGCGCCAACGCCTCGGGGTGAGACAGGAAGGGCGAGTGATCGCTGTCCAGCGTGAAGACGGGGTCGCAGGGCAGGGCGGCTTGCATGCGGCGCTGGGCCTGCAGCGTGACCGCCCGATCGCGCAAGGTTTCCACGTAGGCGCGGGGCACGCGGCCGAATCGTTCCGGGGTGATGCGCACCGGCGTTGCCAGCACGCGGATCGGTTCTGGGGTGAGGCGCTCGCGCGCGAATTCGAAGTCCTCGTCCGTGCAGTCACCGTAGAACGCCTCGCGCAGCACCTCTGCGCGAAGGGCGCAGGTGAGGCCGCGCTTCACCGGGATCATGTTCGGCGCGATCAGTGAATCGGCGTCGCGCCGGG
>DASTRL010000018.1:0-3026 GCA_035761265.1 Steroidobacteraceae bacterium | reverse complement strand
GAAATCGCTGACCTGCGCATCGAGTCTGCGCCCCCGCATCATCTGGCCGCCGCGTGGTTCGCCGGGACATCGACGTGGCTCTCGATCCACGCCTGCACTTCCTCGTTCACCTCGCGCGCATCGCGCCCGGCCGGATCGATGGGTGGGCCGATGATCACGCGAATCGTGCCGCGCTTCTTGAGCAGGCCGCGACGCGGCCAGAAGTACCCTGCGTTGTGTGCCACGGGCACGATCTTGCGCCCTTCCTGCGCGGCTAACAAAGTGCCGCTCGAGCCATAGCGCCGTGTCTCGCCGGGCGCCATGCGGGTGCCCTCCGGGAATACCGCCACCCACGCCCCGAAGCGCTCCATGCGGTCCTTGCCCTGCGCGAGCACCTGGTTGACCGCCGCGGCGCCGCCCTTGCGGTCGATGGCGATGCAACGGGCCAGCAGGCAGCCCCAGCCGACGAACGGGATCCACAGGATCTCGCGTTTCATGACCCACACCAGCGGCGGGAAGAGGGTCATGATCGCGTAGGTTTCCCAGGTCGAGGAATGCTTGATGAACAGCACGTGGTTCCCCGGCGGCAGGTTCTCGCGGCCTTCGACGCTGTACTTCAGGCCGCAGATGACCCGCAGCGCGAAGAACACCGGGTGCGTGAGCACGCCCGCCATCCAGAAGCGTCCCCTGAACGGCAGGAACGGGCAGACGACGCAGTAGACCAAGCCGTAACCGATGGTCCACACCGCCATGAACAGCGTGAAGACGATGGAGGCCAGCAACTGCATGTAGTTAGGCGGAGGCTCAGCCGGGCAGGCAGGACAGGTCCGCGATGCGCGTGAACTGCCGCCGCAGCTCGGCCAGCAGCGCGAGCCGGTTGCGCCGCAGGTTCGGGTCCTCGGCATTCACCATGACCGCATCGAAGAAGCCGTCCACCGCCGGCCGCAGGCCGGCCAGGCGCGTGAGCGCGGCCGCGTAGTCGCGCTTGTGCAGAGCGCGATCGACGTCCGTCACGATCGCGGCGAGCGCCTCGTGCAGGGCTTTCTCTGCGCTCTCACGCAGCAGCGTGACATCCACCGTGCCACCGGAAGCTGCGTCGGCCTTCTTGAGAATGTTGGCGATGCGCTTGTTGGCCGCCGTGAGGCTGGCCGCTTCGGCCAGCGCCAGAAAACGGCTGAGCGCCGTGAGTCGCGCGCCGAAATCCAGCGGCGAGCCCGGCTCGCTCGCGCGCACCGCGTCGAACATCTCCGTGCTGACGCCGCGCACGCCTTCCTGCACGCTGGCGTCGATGAAATAGCCGCGCAGGCGTTCGATGATGTATTCCCAGAGCTCCGTGGCGGCGGTCGCGTCCTGCACGGGCTGCAGTGCCACGGCGCGGGCGACCAGCGCACGCAGATCTAGATCGAGATTCTTCTCGACGAGGATGCGCACCACGCCGATGGCGGCGCGACGCAGCCCGAAAGGATCGCGGGTGCCGCTCGGCTTCTGGCCGATGGCGAAGATTCCCGCCAGGGTATCGAGCTTGTCGGCGAGCGCCACGGCGATGCCGGCGCCGGTGAGCGGCAGCGAGCCGCCGGCCGCGCGCGGCATGTAGTGCTCGTCGATGGCCGCGGCCACGTCGGCCGGCTCGCCATCGGCGAGGGCGTAGTAGCGCCCCATGATTCCCTGCAGCTCGGGGAACTCGCCGACCATCGACGTCAGGAGGTCGCACTTGGCGAGTTCCGCCGCGCGCGTGGCTTGCGCGGCATCGGCATCGATCAGCAACGCGATCTCGCCCGCAAGCGTGGTCACGCGGCGCACCTTGTCGCCCACGGAACCGAGCCTGGCCTGGAAAGTGACCGCATCCAGTGCGGCACGGCGCGCGTGCAGGGGCTGTCTGCGGTCCTGGTTCCAGAAGAACGCGGCGTCGGACAGGCGCGGGCGCACCACGCGCTCGTTGCCGGCGCGAACCTTGGCAGGATCGCGGCTTTCGATGTTCGCCACCGTGATGAAGTGGGCGAGAAGCGGCGCGCCGGAGTTTCCGCCGGCGGTGGCTTCGACGGGGAAATAGCGCTGATGATGTTGCAGCGTGGAGATCAGCACCTCCCGCGGCAGCTCGAGGAATCGCGCCTCGAAGCCGCCGGCGAGCGCGCTCGGCCACTCGACCAGCGCGGTGACCTCATCGAGCAGTCCTTCGTCGATGAGCGCCGCGCCACCCAGCGAACGGCCGATTTCGATCACCTGCCGGCGAATGAGCTCGCGGCGCGCGCCGAAATCCGCGATCACCTTGCCGCGTTCACGCAGGGCCGACTCGTAGTCCGCGGGGCGTGCGAGCGGCAACTCCTGCGGCGCCATGAAGCGATGGCCGCGAGTGGACCTGCCGGCGTCGGTGTCCAGGATGCGCGCGGGTACCACGTCTTCGCCGTAGAGCATGATCAGCCAGTGCACGGGCCGGACGAATTCGGCGTTCGACGAACCCCAGCGCATGCGCTTCGGGATCGGCAAGGCGTCCAGCGAACGCTGCACCATGCCGGGCAGCAGGCTTGCGGTAGTTTGGCCGGGCTTGCTGCCTTCGAAATACAGGAACTCGCCCTTGCCCTCGGCGACGCGCCGCAGCGCGCCCACTTCGACTCCGCACTTCTCGGCGAACTTGAGCGCGGCGGTGGTGGGATTTCCATCCTTGCCGAACGCGGCGTTCACCGGGGGACCCTTGATCTTCAAAGCCTGCGCGGACTGGGCCGCGGCGAGCCCGCGGACCAGCACCGCGAGGCGACGCGGGGTCGCGAAGGAACGGATTCCTTCGTGCGGCAGGGCCGCATCCGCCAGCGCCGCGCGCAATCCCTCGGCAAAGGCTTTCTCCAGCTCAGGTAGCGCGAGCGGCGGCAGCTCCTCGGTGCCCACCTCGACCAGGAAGTCGCGCGCGCTCATGCGGCTCCCTCGTTTGCGAGCGGCGTGGACTTCGGCAGCATCGGAAAGCCGAGCGCCTCGCGGCTGTCGTAGTAGGCCTGCGCCACGGCGCGCGCCATGGTGCGCACGCGCAGGATGTAGCGCTGGCGCTCGGTCACGGA
>DASTRL010000017.1:0-4484 GCA_035761265.1 Steroidobacteraceae bacterium | reverse complement strand
AATTCCTTCGCCGCGCGCTGCGTCGCGTCCTCGTCTCCCCTCAGCGCGATGAATCGCGGATCGAAGGCGCCGACGTACTTCGAGAGCGCCTCCGGCGTGTCGCGCTCGGGATCGACCGTCACGAACAACACCTGGACGCGATCGGCTTGCGGCCCGAGGCTCTTCATCACGCCGGCGAGATCCGCGAGCGTAGTGGGGCATACGTCCGGGCAGTGCGTGTAGCCGAAGAAGAGGACCACGGCCTTGCCTCGAAAGTCCTCCAGCGAGCGCGGCCGTCCCGTCGGATCGTTGAGTCGCAGCGACTTGCCGTAGTCAGCGCCGGTGATGTCCGTGCCCTTGAACTTCGGCGCCTGGTTGCAGCCGGCGAGCAGCGCCAGGCTACAGGTAATGATCGACAAGAAGCGCAGCAAAGAGCGCAGCCAGATAGACGATCGAATACCGGAAGGTGCTGCGCGCGACGGCGTCGCTATAGGCGACGAAGATGCGCAGCGCGTAAGCCATGAAGACGCCGCCCAGGACGAGGGCTGCGCCGAGATAGACCGGCCCGCTCATCCGCGTGACGTAGGGGAGCAGGCTCACGGCAAGCAGGACGAGCGTGTAGAGCAGGACCTGCAGCCGCGTGTACCAGGCCCCATGCGTGACGGGCAGCATCGGCACCCCGGCCTTCGCGTAGTCATCGGTGCGGTACAGGGCTAGCGACCAGAAGTGCGGCGGCGTCCACGCGAAGATGATGAGGAACAGCAGCATCGCATCGAGGGTCACCTCACCGGTGACCGCAGCCCAGCCCAGCACCGGCGGCATGGCGCCTGATGCGCCGCCGATCACGATGTTCTGCGGGGTGACCGGCTTGAGCAGCACCGTATAGATAACGGCGTATCCGATGAACGTCGCGACTGTGAGCCACATGGTGAGCGGATTCACGAAGCGCACGAGTATCCAGAGGCCGAGACCGCCGAGCGCACCGGCGAAGGCCAGCGTTTGCGCGGGCGTGAGCTCGCCGCGGGGAAGCGGCCGCCAGCGCGTCCGGCGCATGATGGCGTCGATTTTCTGCTCCACCAGGCAATTGATGGCCGCGGCGGCACCCGCAACGAAGCCGATTCCGAGCGTGGCCGCGACGAGGACGCGAAGCGGCACCATGCCCGGTGTCGCCAGGAACATGCCGATGACGGCGGTGAACACGATGAGCGACACCACGCGCGGCTTGGTGAGCGCATAGAAGGCGCGCGCTTGATGCGTGAAGCTGTGTGAAAGGACTCGAGTGTTCACCAGGAGGGACGTCGACAGCGGAAGGCGAAAAAGTTTAGCACGAGGAGCCCGAGGAGCAGTAGCGCGGCACTCGCGTTGTGCGCTGTCGCAAGCGGCAGCGGCAGGCTGAAGGCCACGTTCGCCACGCCGAGCGAAAACTGCAGGGCGACCAGCGCTACGAGCAGCCATCCGAGGCCGCGCCACACCCGACCCGCCCGGATGGCCGCCCAGCCGACCACCGCGACGACGACGAGCGCCATCATGCGGTGCGTCCAATGGATCGCCGTCAGCGCGTCGAGCGAGAGGAGCTCGCCTTCGCCGGTGCGCCCCAGCTCGCGCACCACATGGAAGGCGTTGGCGAAGTCCATCCGCGGCAGCACCGAACCGTGACAGAGCGGCAGATCCGGACAGGCGAGCGCCGCATAGTTGGAGCTCACCCAGCCGCCGAGCGCGATCTGCAGGGCAAGCGCCGCGAGCGCAATGAGCGCAGGAAGCCGCAGCTCGCGCGCCCGGCCCGCCGGTTCGTTCGAAAAGTTCTCGAGGGTCATCCAGGCAAGCAGCGCAAGGATCGTCATGCCGCCCAGCAGATGCCCGGTGACGATCGCCGGCCTGAGCAGCATCGTCACGGTCCACATGCCGAGCGTGGCCTGGAAGACCACGACGCCGAGAAGGGCGGTGCCGAGCCACGGCATGCGCCGCGACCTCCAGCCGAGGAGCGCGATCAGCATGATGAGCAGGCCGAGCGTGCCGGCGAGGTATCGGTGGCCCATCTCCTTCCATGCCTTGGCGAGGGCGTCGCTGTGCGCTATGTCGGCGGGCAGCGGGTGTCCGTAGCACAACGGCCAGTCGGGGCAGCCGAGGCCCGCGTCCGAGAGCCGCACGTAGGCGCCGACGACGACGACGACGAACGCGAGGACGAGCGCCAGCAGCGTGAGGAGGCGGAGAAAGCGCGTCATCCGACGCTCGAGTACTTCATCAGGCGCTGGAGGTCCTTGATCATCCTGGATGCGTCCGGATCGCGCGGAAACCGCATCATGAGGTTGCCGAGCGGATCGACGAGATAGAGGTGGTCTCGCACGGCGCCCGGCAGCGGCGGATCGGCGATTGTCGCGATGTGCGTGCCCTCGTAGGCCTCCAGCAGCCTCGGGGCGGGCGCCCCGGCGTCGGTAACGATCCAGAGCCGCTCGATGCGGCGCTGGTCCTCGCCCTGCGCCTTGCGGATCTGGCGCATGAAGTAGAGCTTCTTCTCGCAGTAGGCGTCGCACGCGGATGAGTCCACGCTCACCATGACCCACTTGCCGCGCAGAGCCTTGAACGCCGGCGCATCGAGCGGCCTCGGCTCGATGAGCTCGCCGTAGTTGCCGCTCGTGCCGATCCCGATGCGGAAATACCAGGCGGCCCACCCGAGGACCAAGGGCGCGGCGCACACGACGAAGAGCAGAAGCAGCTTAGCGCGCGCGCTCACGGCGGAACGAGAGCACCACGAAGAGGACCACGGCGAGGGCGGCCAGCGAGTACCACTGCAGCGAATAGCTTTCGTGGCGCTCGATGCCGAGGTCCGGGCGCGGCCAGTCGCGCGACAGGCCGTCCGGCAGGGGCGAGAGCTGCTCGATCACGATCGGCTGCAAGGAGAGGGAGGTTTCCTGCGCGAATTCGTCGATGTCCACGTTGAGGCGCACGCGCTGGCCGCGATCCGGGGCGGCCTGCAGCGCATGCGGCAGGCGCGCGAGCGCGAGACCTTCGATGCGCACTTCCTGCGTGGGCGTGGTCACTTCCGGCGGCACGCTGCGCATCGCGCCCGCCGCGAGCCAGCCGCGGTCGACCAGCACCGCCAGCGGCCCGAGTTGCAAGGGCGTCACCACTTCATAGCCCAGCCGGCCGTGGCGCAGCTTGTTGTCGAGGTACACCGTGTGCTGCGGGAGGAAGCGGCCGCGCGCGGCGACGCGCTTCATCACGTAGTCGTCCGGACGCACGCGGCCCGGCGGAAGCTCGAGCGCCGGCCCTTGCAGCGCACGAGTGAACTGCTCGCCGAGCGCGCGCTTCTGCACGGCGCGCCCCGCCTGCCATTGTCCGAGCGCGATGCCCGCGGCGCATCCTGCGGCGGCGAGCACCGCGGCCCAAGCGCGCGGATGGAAAGAGTATCCTGAGGTCATGCGTTACTTCGTCATCGCCATGCTGGTGGCCATCGTCGCCAGCCTGGCTTCCGCCGCCGTGTTCATGTTTCGCAAGCGCGGCGACCCGAAGCGCATGGTCAAAGCCCTTGCCCTGCGCGTCGGCCTGTCGGTGACCCTGTTCCTGCTCCTGATGGCCGGCTACTACTTCGGCTTCATCACCGGGAAGCTCTAGCTTCCCGGCGTTCTCAGGCGAGCCAGTAGACGAAGATGAACAGGCCCAGCCACACCACGTCGACGAAGTGCCAATACCAGGCGACGCCCTCGAAGGCGAAGTGATGGTCGGGGCGGAAATGCCCCTTCAGGCAGCGGAACCAGATCACGGTCAGCATGATGGCGCCCACGGTCACGTGGAAGCCATGGAAGCCGGTCAGCATGAAGAAGGTCGAGCCGTAGACGCCGGTCGAGAGCTTCAGATTGAGCTCATGGTAGGCGTGGCCATATTCGTAGGCCTGGCAGCAGAGGAAGGCGACCCCGAGCAGAACCGTCGCGCCGAGCCAGAACAGCAGCTTGCCGCGCTGGTTGGCGATGAGGTTCCAGTGCGCGAGCGTCACGGTTACGCCGGAGCTGAGGAGCAGCAGCGTGTTGATCGCCGGCAGCCCCCACGCCTTCATCGGCTCGAATTCGCCCAGGAAACCCGGACCCGCGGAGGGCCAGTGGCCGCTGTAGCCGGGCCACAGCAGTGCCTGGCTTTCGAGGCCGGACAGATCCGGCACCGAATACAGCCGCACCCAGTAGAGCGCGCCGAAGAAGGCGCCGAAGAACATGACCTCGGAGAAGATGAAGAAGGCCATGCCCCAGCGGAACGAGACGTCCTCCCAGCGGCCGAACTTGCCGCCTTCCGATTCCCGGATGACGTCGCCAAACCAACGCACCATCATGTACACGAGCAGCACCAAGCCGGCGGCGATCGAAACCCACCCGCCATGCTGGCCGTTGAACACGAACACGGCGCCCACGGCCATCAGGAAGAGCGAGGTGGAGCCGAGGATGGGCCAGGGCATCGGCTGCGGCACGAAGTAGTGCTGCTGGAGCCGATTGCCGGCGGGGGCGGGGGACGCGCTGTGC
>DASTRL010000016.1:0-15998 GCA_035761265.1 Steroidobacteraceae bacterium | reverse complement strand
CGGCGCGGATTCCATCTCGACGTGGCGGCGTTCAGCGCGCTGGAAGAGCGGCGCAAGACCGCGCAGCTGGAATCGGACCGCGTGCGCGCCGAGCGCAATGCCAATGCCAAGGCGGTGGGCATCGCCAAGGGCCGCAAGGAGGATGCCAGCGCGCTGCTGGCGCGCGCCGACGAGCTCACGCGCCAGCTCGATGCCAGCGACCAGGCCATCAGCGCCGTGCAGGCGGAGCTCGACGAGCTGCTGCTCGGGATTCCGAATCTGCTGCACGAGTCGGTGCCCGACGGCCGCGACGAATCGGCCAACCGCGAAGTGCGCCGCTGGGGCGAGCCGCGCAGATTCGATTTCACGCCAAAGGACCACGCCGAGCTCGGCGAGGCGCTCGGCGGCCTCGACTTCGAAGCGGCGGCGAAGATTTCCGGCGCGCGCTTCTCCGTGATGAAGGGTGGGGTGGCCCGGCTGCATCGCGCGCTGGCGCAGTTCATGCTCGATCTGCACACGGGCGAGAGCGGCTACACGGAGGTGTACGTGCCGTACCTGGTGCTCGCCCAGGCACTGCAGGGCACCGGCCAGCTGCCCAAGTTCGAGCAGGACCTGTTTCGCGTGCAGAGCGAGCAAGGGTTCTTCCTGATCCCGACCGCGGAAGTGCCGGTTACCAACCTGGTTCGCGACACCATCGTCGATCCGGGCAAGCTGCCGCTCAAATTCGTGGCTCATACGCCGTGCTTCCGGTCCGAGGCCGGCGCCGCCGGCAAGGACACGCGCGGCCTGATCCGCCAGCACCAGTTCGAGAAGGTCGAGCTGGTGCACGTGACCCGGCCCGCGGACTCTTACGCCGCGCTCGAGGAACTCACCGGCAATGCCGAGAAAGTGCTGCAGCGGCTGGGGCTGCCGTATCGTGTCATGGCGCTGTGCGCCGGTGACGTCGGCTTCGGCAGCGCCAAGACCTACGACCTCGAGGTGTGGCTACCCGGCCAGAACAAGTACCGTGAAATCTCCTCCTGCAGCAACTGCGAGGCCTTCCAGGCGCGACGCATGCAGGCGCGCTGGCGCAACCCGGAGACCGGCAAGCCCGAGCCCCTGCACACGCTCAACGGCTCGGGCGTGGCGGTGGGTCGCGCACTGGTCGCGGTGCTGGAGAACTACCAGAACGCCGATGGATCCATCACGGTGCCCGAGGCGCTGCGACCCTATCTCGACGGCCTGCAGTCGCTCTGACGCCCTCGGAATCGACAGCGAGAGGGCAAGTCATGAATGGTTTCATCCTGGTGTTTCTCGGTGGCGGAGTCGGTGCCGCCGCTCGCCATGGCGTCAACCTGCTGGCCGCGCAGTGGTCTGCGACGCGCTATCCGCTCGGAACCTTTTTCGTCAACGTCCTGGGTTCGCTCGCGATCGGTGTGCTCGCCGAGGCGTTCGCGCTGCGCACGCAATGGTCGGGCAACGCGCGATTGTTCCTGGTCACCGGGGTCCTGGGCGGCTTCACCACTTTTTCTGCCTACTCGCTGGAAGTGGGCCTGTTGTACGAGCGCGGCCAGCGCATCGCCGCGGCCGCCTATGCGGCCGCGTCGGTGGTCTGCGCGGTCGGCGCGATGTTCGCCGGCATGTACGCGGTGAGGCGGCTGTCGACCTGAGCGCAAATGCGGCGAGCACGTCCCTGTGCTCGCCGCCGCGCGGTCAGAAGTGGCCCGAGATCGTGGTGCCCGCGCCTCCCGCCGTGTACGTCACGGTGTACAGGTCGCCGGCCGTTGGATGCGCGGTGCCGTTGCCGCTCGTCTGCATGGCAAACAACCTGCCCGTCGCCGCCGGCAGCGTTTGTCCGGCTGCGAGCGTGAACGTATAGGTGATCGCGGCAGACGTGCTGCTGTTGGCCTGGGCGATCTGCCCGCCGACGGTGTTGTACATGCCGGAGTAGCTCACGCCCGTCGTCCGTTGCACGGTCACGGTGACCGTCAGCGCGGTGATGGTCGCGGTGTTGTCGAGTCGCAGCTGCAGCTCGTTGAACCATGGGCTCGCCGAGCCCACGGATGGCGTCGCGGTCACCGTGCCGCCGGTATCACCGCCGCCGGTCACCGTGAGCGACACGGAGGTCGTGTGCGTGATCGTGCCGGACGTCGCCGTGAGCGTCACCGCCGCGCTGCCGAGCGCCGCCGAGGAGGAGGCGGTGAAAGTCGCGGTCACCGAATTGCCCGTGGTCGCGCCCGAAGGCGCGAACGCCACGGCCACGCCGGAGGGCAATCCCGCAGCGCTCAGGGTCACCGCGCCGGTGAAATTGGTGCGCGTGATCGCCACGGTGCTCGAAGCACTCGCGCCGCGCGCCACCGACACCGTGCCGGGCGAGGCGGCAACCGCGAAGTCCTGGGTCACCGCCTGCGTCGTGGCACTGACGGCGGCGCTCGCCGCGGAGATCTTGCCGGTGCCATCGACGGCGCGCACGGTGTACGAGTAGCTAGTGCTGGCGGTGAGCCCCGTATCGGTGAACGTGGTTCCGGCCGGCGTCCCCACCGGCGTGCTGCCCGTGCCGCGGAACACCTGGTAGCCGGTGACGCCGGAGACGTCGTCCGTCGAGGGACTCCAGGACAACGACACGCTGGAGGCGGTCGTGCCGGTGACCGTCACGTTGGCCGGAACCGAAGGCGGATTCGTGTCCTGCGTGCCGCCACCCGGCTCCGATCCGAACACCCGCGCGCCGTTGTCGTACACGGGAATGCGCTGCACGAGTACCGGCGTGGAACCCGGCGTGGTCGAGACGCCGGCATACGACCAGTCATTGGTCGGATCCCAGGCTCCGGAACTGGCGATGCGGAACTGCACTTCCTTGCGGTAGTTCGACTGCCCGCCCGGGTAGATCTTCACGCCCGCGCAATTGATGGTGACGTAGTAGATGTTCCCGGAATGCAGCGTCGGGCCGGTGGGAGCCAGGCACTGGTTGTAGTTGGTCGTGATCGTGATCTGGCCCGGCGCGACGCCGGACTCGAGCGTGAAGTAGTAGCGGAACGAGAGCCTGTCGCCCATGCGCGCCGGCCAGCCCGACTGGTTGTTCAGCAGCACCTTGAGCTCGGTGAAATTGGTGCCCGACGCATTCACCGATGCCTCGGGGAAGATCTCGTTGCCCACCACCGCCTCGGGCTGCGGGAAGTTCGCGAGCGGAGCGCCGCCGTATTCCTGTGCCAGCCGCGCCAGCGCGCCCGTGAATGCCGCGTTGTAATCGGTGGCCACCTCGTTCATCGTGAAATCGGTGCGGTCATCGGTGTAAGCGTCGTTGTTGGACTTGGGACCACCGACGAGTGCGCCATAGAGGATGTGCCGGCTGAGAGTCGGGAAGCTGATCTGGTCGGTCCACGAGCCATGCGCCGTCCGATGATGCGGATTGCGCGGTGGGTTGTTGCCGAAGCCGACCACGAAGCTCGAGTTGCGCGGGTTGGCGCCGAGCGCGTAGTCGATCTGCCGCTTGGCGAAGTCGTGATAACGCGCCTTCAGGACCGTGTCCGTGATCGCGTCCGAATACACCAGCGCCGCGAACGCCGTGTTGGCGGCATAGCGCAGCGAGCCCCACTGGTCGAGCACGGCCTCGCCGCCGGGACTGTAGTTGACGCGCGTGCCATCCGCGCCGAGCGCGGTGCCGCCCACCGTCCACCAGTTGAGCCAGCGCTGCGTGTCCTCGTGGTACTGCGTGGCGCCCGTGAGCCTGGCGAGCAGCACGTAGCAGCCATAGGACTTGTCGTCCCAGGCGATGGTCCACTTGTACGACTTGATCGTGGTCTGCTGCTGGTTCGAGAGATTGGCGTAGTAGCTCTGCGCCTTGTCGAGGAAGGCGGTTTCGTTGGTGGCGCGGTACAGCCAGATGGCCCCCCACACCAGCTCGTCGTTGTAGCCGCTCCAGGAGTTGTAGAACCCCGCGGCATCGGTGATGCAGTCCGAGTACTTGCCGCGGTAGGTGTCCGCGAAACTGTACAGCTGGCGCGCATGCGAGAGCAGCGTGTTGGCGTAGGTGGGGTCGGTGGGCCTGAAGGCCATCGAGGCCGCGGCGAGCGCCGCCGCGGTCTCGCCGGCGAGATCCGAGCCCGGGCAGGCGGCGGAGATCTTGAATGCCGGCCGGGACATCTGCATCACCTCCGCCGGTCCCCACCAGGCGTGATCGGTGCCGCCGGCGCCGACCTGCCCGTACAGCTCGTTGGGTGCGGTGTGCGCCTTGATGAAGTAGTCAGTCGCCCACTTCAGTTGATCGAGCGCGGTCGCGAGCTGGCCGGTCTGCACGTAGGCATTGCGATAGTCGACGATGCCCCACGCCAGCATGGTGGCCGAGGCCGCCATGGGCAGCCCGAACTTCACGTGATCGCCGGCGTCGTACCAGCCGCCGGTGAGATCCTTGCCGACGTCCGCGCCGTCCTGCAGGCCCGAGTCGCCGCGCCAGTTGACGCGGTTGTTTGCCGGCAGGTCGCCGGAGCGTTGCGCTTCATAGAAGAACAGCGACTTCTGCAGCGCTTCACCGTAGTTGAAGGATTGTGCGAACAGGTGCGGCGCGAACAGCGCCAGGCATGCCGCGATGAGGCGGCGGAAACTCGTCCGATGAGTCATGGGATCTCCCTGTGATGGATGTCGTGGCCGCAAGTCGATCCTTGCCACGCGCACGCAGCTTATGCCGCTCGGCCAGCGCATCCCATTGCGGAAAATCGCTACGCGCAGCGCACCAGGCGCTGGCCTCACGAGACACTCAGGACACGCTTGTCAGGCCCATGACTTCGGTGAGCCACTGAATGCGTTGGTCTGAGCCGACCGGATGCCACGGAACTGGACCGGGCGAAATGTTTCCAGTAGCGTGCGCGCGCCGATGATCCAATGACCGCAGGTCGCGGAGAGGTGGCGGAGCGGTTGAATGCAGCGGTCTTGAAAACACCGGCTGGTGGCGTGGAAAATGGAATAGTTACAGCCCCTTGCGCTTATGCCGCAGGCGGCGCGTAAGCAGAGCGTAATTTTCACTTGTGGAAGGGTGCCAGAGCGGTTGAATGGACCGGTCTTGTGAATCGAGCGCTGCCGTAGGAAACGCGGTAGTGGATGGAGTCAAATTCGGCGAAGCCCCTGCGCAAGCGAGGTAACGCCGAGCGAAGCCCAAGAGGGAACGTGTAGAGACTTGACGGCTCCCACCTACGGCCCACGGGCTACGGTGAAGACAAAGTCCAGACCACGAACAGGCGAGCGATCGTCTGGCGGCGAAAGCCGAAGTGGCAAGGAAAACCGGCAACACCTCACGGTGTTCGTGGGTTCGAATCCCACCCCTTCCGCCACTCACGAGGTAGTCCATGAAGGATTCTCCGAACGCGATCTGGTTCAACTACCGAGAATCGCCATGCCGCTTTGGGAATCAGGAAGAGGCGCAAGCATTTCTGGATACCGTCAAATACCGGTCAGAAATTCTTATGGAACCCTTGACACTGTAATGTAGCGGATTACACTGTAATCCGATGCATTACAGCGTATCTTTGCTTTTGTGATTCGCACCTTCCGGCACAAGGGTCTGGAACGGTTCTTTCGCAAGAGTAATGCCCGGGGAATCCCGGCGGATCGCGTCAAGCGCATCCAACGCATGCTCGACCGTTTAGATGCTGCCGAGAGGCCTGGGGACATGGACCTGCCGGGATGGCAATTCCACCCGCTCAAGGGCGCAATGAAGGGCCGATATGCCTGCAGCGTGTCTGGGAACGATCGGCTGACTTTTGCCTTCGACGGGAAAGACGCCGTCGATGTGGACTTGGAGGATTATCACTGATGAACACCGCGACGAACCGCGATCCGAACCGTCGCCCGACCCACCCGGGCGAGATCCTGCGCGAGGATGTGCTTCCCGCGCTCAGCATGTCGCAGACGGAGTTCGCGAAGCTCCTGGACGTCAGCCGTGTCACTGTCTCGGAGCTGCTGCTCGAGAAGCGCGCGCTCACCGCCGACATGGCCGTGCGCATCGCGACGCTGCTCAAGACGACGCCGGAGAGCTGGCTGCGCATGCAGGAGGCTCTTGACCTGTGGCAGGTGACCCAGGAACCCGCCAAGCTTGCCGCCGTCAAGCCTTTGCCGTCGCGCCGCCTGGCGCAGCTCGCTGCTGCCTGACCGCCATCATCATGGTCACCATGGTGATGGCGATCATCGCGATGGGCATGCTGGTTGTCGTGGTGATCAGCATGCTCATGCGCTATCCGGCCTCCAGCGGCTCAGGTTGACCGACTGAGCCTACTTGGGCTGGCTCTCTTCGGATGCTTGCGAACGCCCCTTGCGTGCCCGCTGGGTGGCGATAGCGTCCGCATCACTGCCGCCCGCAGCTCTTCCTCAGCTTCTTCAAGCGTCGGCTCCTGCCGTACCTCGCGTACCCAGTCTTCAACCACTTCGGCTGCGATGACGCGCAAAAGGTCATCGAGCATTTTGCGCCGCTGACATGAAGTTGCAGTACGAGTTGCACTTCGCGCCGTCTTCGTTCGAATTCCACGTGATTTTCAGATCTCAAGTGCACAGGCACGGCTCGGTAACCCTTCTCTTATATATGTAAGTGCGTGCGCGTCGGAACAGCGGCCGTGCGCGTCGTGCGACTTGAACACCGGCATCGGAGCAATCCGATCGTGGGTTCGAATCCCACCCTCTCCGCCAGTAGCTAGGGAATCGGAGCGGACTGACACGCATCGCTGAACCCTGGAGGCTAGGCTGGGGCGAAAGGGCGCGCTACGTTCGGTCCCATGAAAGCCATCCTGCAAGCCACGCTGGCGGCGGTGCTGTCCGGGATCCTGGTGGGGGTCTTGCTCAAGAGGAAAGTCGCGGAGGCGGGCAAAGCCCCGGGCTGAGCCCGCTTTTTCTGACCCCCGGGCCGTGCGTGTCGGACCCTTCCGACAGGGATTTCCCCGTGCTCGCGGTACAGTCGCGTCTGCCGCGGTGGGGCGGCGCGGTGGGCAGCTCATGATTCCTTCGTCGATTCCAGCAGGGCCGCGCGCGTCCGTGCACGGCGTGGATGACCTGAGCTTCCGCGTGTTCGTCGAATCGGTGCGCGACTACGCGCTGCTGATGCTCGATCCGCTGGGCCGCATCATCAGCTGGAATTCGGGCGCGGGTGCCATCAAGGGCTACAAGGCCGACGAGATCATCGGGCGGCACTTCTCCGTGTTCTATCCACCCGAAGCCGTCGAGCGCGGTCTGCCGGCACACGAACTGCAGGTCGCCGACCAGGAGGGCCGCTTCGAGGACGAGGGCTGGCGGGTACGCAAGGACGGCTCGCGCTTCTGGGCGAACGTGGTCATCACGGCGCTGCGCGGGCAGGACGGCAAGCTCATGGGATTCGCCAAGGTCACGCGCGACCTGAGCGAACGCCGGCGCCACGAGGAAGCGCTGCGCTTCAACGAGATGCGTTTCCGCACGCTGGTGGAGAGCGTGCTCGACTATGCCATCTTCATGCTCGACCCCGACGGCGACGTTGCCACCTGGAATGCCGGCGCGCAGCAGATCCACGGCTTCGACGCGCAGGAGATGATCGGCAGCCACTTCTCGCGCCTGCTGGTGCCGGATGGCACGGAGCGCACGCGCGCCATGCGCGAGCTCGAGATCGCCGAGCGCGACGGCCGGTTCCAGGAGGAAGGCTGGCGCATGCGCAAGGACGGGTCGCGCTTCTGGGCCAATGCCGTGATCACCTCGATCCGCGATCAGCGCGGCACACTGCTCGGTTTCTCCAAGGTCACGCGCGACCTCACGGAACGGCGCCGCCACGAGGTCGCGCTGCGCGAGAGCGAGGAGCGCTTCCGCCTGCTGGTGGAGAGCGTGGTCGACTACGCCATCGTGACGCTCGACGAGGACGGCATGATCACCAGCTGGAACAGCGGTGCCGAACGCATCAACCGCTACACCGGCCCGGAAATCATCGGGCGGCATTTCTCGCGGCTGTTCCCGCCCGAGGACATCCGCGCCAACAAGCCGTGGCGGCAACTCGCCATGGCGCGCGAGCGCGGCCGCGTGAACGACGAGTCCTGGCGCATCCGCAGCGACGGCACGCAGTACTGGGCCAACAACGTGATCGCGGCGCTGCCCGAAACGGAAACCCGGCGCCGCGCGTACTACATGGTCACGCAGGACCTTTCGCAGCGGCGCCATGCCGAGGCGCTGGCCGACACGGCGCAACGCATGCACGAGTTCATCGCCATGCTGGCGCACGAGCTGCGCAACCCGCTGGCGCCGATCCGCAATGCCGTGGCGCTGATGGCGCGCCGCAATGTCGAAGACCCGCTGGTGGAGGCGATGCGCCAGACCATCGACCGCCAGAGCCAGAATCTCACGCGCATCGTCGACGAGCTGCTCGACGTCAATCGCGTCGCTCGCGGCCAGTTCACCATCGAGAAGCAGGCCATCGACCTGCGCGACGTGCTGGCGCGCGCGGTGGAGACCAGCCGTCCCCTGATCGATTCGCGTGCGCATCGCCTGCACGTGTCCATCGCGGATCAGCCCATCGAATGTTTCGGCGACCCGATGCGGCTTGCACAGGTGGTCGTGAACATCCTCAACAACGCCGCCAAGTACACGCCCGACGGTGGCGACATCTGGCTGTCCGCGCAGCGTCAGGGCGCGCGCGTCGAGCTGCGCGTGCGCGACAACGGCCGCGGCATCGAGCGCGATCAGATCGATCGGGTGTTCGACCTGTTCATGCAGGTGGACCCGAATGCCGGCAGCGCGTTGGGCGGACTCGGCGTGGGACTGGCTCTGGTGCGGCGGATCGTCGAGCTGCACGGCGGCACGGCCCAGGCCACCAGCGAGGGACTCGGCAAAGGATCGGAGTTCATCGTGCGGCTGCCGCTGGCGGCGCGCGGCGCGGTCGACGCGAGCGCTGCGGAAGTCCCCGCCGAGACTGTGCAGGAGCACCTGAAGGTCCTGGTGGTCGACGACAACGTCGACGCGGCGAACAGCCTGAGCCTGCTGCTGCAATCGCTCGGCCACGCCGTTCGTGCCGCATACGACGGGCCGTCGGGCATCGCCATGGCGCAGGAGTTTGCTCCGGACGTCGTGATGCTCGACATCGGCATGCCGGTGATGAACGGCTATGACGTCGCCCGCGCGTTGCGCGCTGCGTCGCCCAACTACGTGCTGGTCGCGGTGACGGGTTGGGGTCACGAGGCCGCGAAGCGCCAGGCGCGCGAGGCGGGATTCGACTACCACCTCGTCAAGCCGGCCGGAGAGCCCGAATTGATCGACGTGCTGTCGCGGATTTCCCACGCGCGTCTCGAGAGACTGTCGCGCTGACGCCGCCCGGAGCGCGGATCGGAATGCTCCTGCGGCCTGTCGGCGCGCAGGTCGCAATGGCGCAGCGGCAGCCTACAGCGGCGACGAGCCCCGGCTCCGCACACTGCGCCGATGCAATCCTTGATCGTCTTCTCGCAGTTCCGCTGGGATTTCGCGCTGCGGCGCCCGCAGCACCTCATGACCCGGCTGGCGAGGGAGTTCCGCGTCTACTACTTCGAAGAGCCGGTGTATGACCCGCGTGGCGCGTGGCTGGAGATCCGCGTGCCTGCAACCAATGTCTACGTCTGCCGGCCGCATACGCGCATCGCTGAACGCGGCTTCGCGGATGCGCAGATGCCGGTGCTCGCCGAGCTGCTCGAGAAGTTGATCTCATCGCACGATCTCGGCACGCCGGTGGTCTGGATGTACACGCCCCTCGCATTGCCCCTGCTGCAGCGCCTGGATGCCAAGACCGTCGTGTACGACTGCATCGCCGAGCCGATGGCGGCGCCGCAGTCCGCGCGTGACCTCGCGCATCGCGAACAGTCCCTGCTCAAGCTCGCCGACCTGGTGTTCACCGGCGGGCCGAGCCTGTTCCGCCTCAAGCAGGCCCTGCACGACAACGTGCATTGCCTGCCGAGCAGCGTGGACAAGGAACATTTCGCCGCTGCCGCGCACGGCGGCGACCATCCCGAGCAGGCCGCGCTCGCGCATCCGCGTTTCGGCTTCTTCGGTGTCATCGATCAGCGTTTCGATCCGGTGGCGGTGTCGTTGCTCGCCGATGCGCATCCCAGCTGGCAGATCGTGCTGGTCGGACCGGTGGCGGAAATCGATCTGCACTCGCTGCCGTGCCGGCCGAACATTCACTACCTGGGCGAGCGTCCGTACTCGGAGCTGCCGCAGTTCGTGGCGGGCTGGGACGTGTGCCTGCTGCCGTTCTCCATCAGTGCCGTCACACGCCACGGCAGTCCGGCCAAGGTGCTGGAGTACATGGCGGCCGGCAAGCCCATCGTCACGGCGCCTCTGCCCGACGTGGTCGAGCCGTACGGCCACATCGTCCACGTTGGCCGGCATGCCCAGTCCTTCGTCTCGGCCTGCGAGCGCGCGCTGGGTGAGCCGGCGGCCATGCGGGAGAAGCGCGCGGCCATGATGCGCAACGTGGTCAAGGCCACTTCCTGGGATGCGACGGCCGAGAAGATGTGCGCCTTGATCGAGGAAGTGGCACATCGCCAGCAGAAGCGCCGGGCACCGGCCCTGCAGACGCTGACCAGGCCGTCCGAGCACCGGCGCAGTGTCGTCGTCGGCGCCGGTCCGGCCGGCCTGTCGGCGGCTCTGCATCTCGGGCAGTCGAGTCTGCTGCTCGAGCAGCACGACAGCGTCGGTGGCAGCTGCCGCTCGTACGAGGAGTGTGGCTTCATCTTCGACCATGGCGGCCACGCCATGGCCAGCGCGGATCCCCGCGTGCACGGCATGTACAGCGCCCTGCTGGGCGAGAACCTCGTCTGGCAAGGGATGCAAGGCAGCGCGCCGGCGGCGCGGTTGGCGCTGCCGCGCTGCGGCGGCATGCAGGCGCTGATGGACGGATTCCTGCCGCACCTGCGGGGCGAGCTGCGGCTGAACGCGCGCGTCGCGCGCCTCATGGCCTCCCGGCACCTGGCCGTGCTCGCCGACGGGTCGAGCTATCTGTACGAGAAGCTGATCGCGACGCTGCCGCTGCCCATGGTGGTGGACCTGCTGGGCGAGGAGGCGCCCACGCGCGTGCGGCGAGCCGCCGGCGAGCTGCACTACCAGTCCTCGCGCTGGGTTCATCTCGGCCTCGCGGCGGAAACCGCCCTCGGTCCCGGTGCCGCCGGCCTGTTGCCGCCAGACGGGCTCGTCGGGCGCGTCGTGGCACTGAACGGGCCCGCGCTGGCCTGCGAGGTTCCATACTCGCGGCGCAATCCGCTGCCCGCCGATGGCGATGCCTTGATCGACCGTTGCATCGCCGACTGCGTGCGGCACGGCATCCTCGATGCCGACGCGTCGATCATCGTGCGACACCAGGTCGACGCCCCGTTCGCCCGCATCCTGCCCGCCGCGGGCCAGGAAGAGAGTGCCGAGGCCATTCGCCAGTGGCTGCGCGGCCGCGACATCGAGCTGGCCGGTGAATTCGCCGAGTGGCGCCACGAACCCGAGCATCCGTTCCTCGCGGGCAGGCAGGTGGCAGAGCGGGTCGAAGCAGGGTTGCTGCGCAAGATCAGTGCGGTGAGTCCGGCGCGGCCGGCACATTCACCCAAGCTCGAGGCCACGCACGCTTCGTAGTCGGGCGCGCCGCGGCGCGCGCGTGTATCTTGACGCGCGCATGAAGGTTCCAGCCCTGGCGGCAGCCGTCGGTTGCCTGCTGCTGCCATTGACCTGCGGCGCGCAATCGACGCCGGCGCAGCGGCGCGACGCGGCGGTGGGAGCATCCATCAGCTACGTGTTCGCCACCGATCTCGGCAGCGGCGTGTACGAGCTGGGCGGGCGCACGCTGCAGATCTATCGCCTCACGTACTCGAAGTCCCTGCGCGCGGCCACACGAGATCATCCCGGCGTGGCCTTCGATCTGCCGCTCACGTTCGGCTTCTTCGATTTCAATCCCGTGGACGTCATCTCGCACGGCATCCCCACGCGCGTCGACAGTTTCGCGACGCTGCCGGGACTGCAGCTCGACTATCTACTGCGCGACGACTGGCACTTGAAGCCGTATGCGCGGGCCGGCTTCAGCGCGGCCTCGAGCAGCGTCGACGGCTGGCTGTGGGGCACCGGCTTGCAGCTCGAGCATCGCGCGCGGTTCCAGGACTGGGACGGATTCGCGCGCAGCGAGCTCGCCGTCGCCGGCGTCAACTACCGCCACGATCTGCCGAACGATCGATTCGTGCGCCTGCGGCAGGGTTTCGATTTCACGCGCGGCCTGCGCTGGAAGCTGGGCGACCGCGCGGTCGAGCTCGGCCTGTACGGCATCTTCGACGTCATCGTCGACTCGCCGGCGGCGCCGCTGGCCGGCGATCGCAACTACCCGATGCAGGCGGAGTTCGGCTTCACGTTCAGCTCGCGTCCGCGGTGCCGGCTGTGGCGCTTCGATGCGCCGCGCCTGGGCTTCGGCTACCGGCTCGCGGGCGAGCTTTCGGCCTGGCGCCTGGTGATCGGCGCGCCGTTCTGAGGCAGCCGGGACGGAAAGTGACTACAGGTCCAGGGTAATGCTCACGGGGCAGTGGTCCGAGCCCATGACGTCGGCGTGGATCTCGGCCTTCTTGACGTGCTTCTTCAGCGCCGCGGACACGAGCACGTAATCGATTCTCCATCCGACGTTGCGCGCGCGCGCGTTCGCGAAATGCGACCACCAGGAATAATGACCATTGCCCTGCGTGAACAACCGGAAGGTGTCGACGAATCCCGCGTCGATGAAGTTCTGGAAACCCGCGCGCTCCTCGTCCGTGAAACCTTTCTTGCCGCGATTGGGCTTCGGATTGGCGAGATCCAGCTCGGTGTGCGCGACATTGAGATCGCCGCAGAAGATCACCGGCTTCTTCTTCTCCAGTAGTTTGACGTAGGCGAGGAACGCCGGGTCCCAGTGCTCATGGCGCAGTTTCAGGCGCGACAGGTCGTCCTTGGCGTTGGGGGTGTACACGGTGACCGCATGGAACTCGGCGAACTCGGCCGTGATCACGCGGCCTTCGTTCCAGGAGTCGCGCTTCAGCTCGTCGGCGAAGGAGAACTTCCGGGCGAACGCGTCGGGGAAGCCATTGACGACCTTGAGCGGCTCGATGCGCGAGAAGATCGCGGTGCCCGAGTAGCCCTTCTTTTCGGCCGAATTCCAGTACTCGTGGTAGTCCTCGAGGTCGATCTCGGCCTGGCCCTTCTCGGCCTTGGTCTCCTGCAGGCAGAGGATGTCCGGCCGGTGTTTGGCCACGAACTGCTGGAAGGTGCCTTTCTTGACGACGGCGCGAATGCCGTTGACGTTCCACGAGTAGAATTTCATGCGCGCGAGTATAGAGGTAGATTACCCGCATGGAGATCACCGGAGGTTGCCTTTGCAGGCGGGTGCGCTTTCGCATCACGGCCGAGCCCATCGCGCACTGTGGCACGCAGCTGTTCAGCGCGTCGGAATCACGGCCGCACCTGATCATCGTGCGCAACGGTGCGCTCGATGACACGGCCTTGATGAAACCCGGCGCGACGATCTGGACGCGCCAGGCGCCCGAGTGGGCGTGGATCGACGACTCATTGCCGCAGCATCCGGGTCAGCCACCTCCGGTGGCCTGAGCGGCGCTGCGCACAGGGAGTGGAGTCTGATCACGCGCCTCAAAACGGAGTTCCGCTTCGCGTGGCTGTGGCCGTGGATCGAGAAGACGGCGGTACGCCGCTTTTCCTTCGCCGCCATCGTCGCCGTGCTGGCCGGGCTCGTCCACTGGGCGATCTTTCCGATCACCCAGGCGCGTATCACCTTCATCTTCTTCATCCCCGCCATCGTGCTGGCCACGACCATCGCCGGCCGTTGGCCCGGCGCGCTGGTCGCCCTCCTGGGCATCGTCAACTCGGCACTGATGAAGCCGCCCGGCACGATCTGGATTGCGAACTCGGGCGAGCAGGTGACGCTGATCTCCGCGGCCATCGTCTCGGGGCTCGTGATCCTGGTCGGCGACTACTACCGCTCTTTGTCGCGGCGCGAACTGTCCGACCTGCATGAATTGCACGAGCTCTCCGCGACGCTGGCCTCGATCCCGAATCTGCCGGACCAGCTGCAGCTCATCCTGTCCACGTTCGTGCGCATCCACGGCGGCGCCGCCGGTCTCATCACCATCCACGATCCGTTGCGCGATGCCATCGACATCGCGGCGAGCGTCGGGTTCGGCGCCGGCTCGTTCGACCGGCTGCGGGTCGTCGACGCCGGCGCGCGCGGCGCGCACTCGCGCCTGGTCATCGAAGACACCGAACGCGACACGGTGAGCACGAACCTGCGCCAGATGGCGCGCGAGCATGGATTCCGCGCGATTCATGCCACACCACTGACGGGTCGCGACGGACAGGTGCTGGGGGCGCTGACGGCATACCTCGCCACTGCTCGCCAGCCGAGCGATCGCGAGGTGCGCATCGCCGACATCTGCGCGCGCAAGGCCTCGGTTTTCCTCGAGCGCGCGCGGGCCGAGGAGGGCGTGCGCCAGCGCGATCGCCGCTTCCAGGCCGTGCTCGAGGCTTCCGGCGTGCCGTTCCTGATCTGGTCGCCGGTGCGCGACGAGAACGGCCGCGTCATCGACTTCCGGTTCGTGTACCTGAACACGGCTGCCGCGGAGGTGATGCGCATTCGCGCCGATGAATATGTCGGTCGGCCCGTGCTCGAGGTGATGCCGCATGCCTGGGACGATCCCGGGCGACTGCAGATGTACATCGAGGCGCTGGAGCAGAACGAAGTACGCCACATGGAGCGGCAGTCGGCAGCGGACGGCAACCACGCCTGGTATCACATCGTGGCCTCGCCGCTCGACGGCGACCTCGCCGTATGGTTCGCCGATATCACGCAGCGCAAGGCGCAGGAGCGCGCGCTGGTGGAGGCCGATCGTCGCAAGGACGAATTCCTCGCGACGCTGGCTCACGAGCTGCGCAATCCGCTGGCGCCGATCCGCCAGGCGGCAAGCATCGCGCGCAATGAGCATGCCACGGAGGCGCAGAAGCGCTGGTCCAACAACGTCATCGAGCGCCAGGTGCAGCACATGTCGCTGTTGCTCGACGATCTGCTGGACGTGTCACGCATCACGCATGGCACGCTGCAGCTGCGCAAGCAGAACTCGGACCTGCAGTCGATCCTGAGCGCCGCGGTCGAAACCGCACGGCCATTGATCGACGAGCGGCATCACCAGCTTTCCGTCGACGTGCCCGGCGACCTGATGGTTTTCGCGGATCCGCTGCGCCTCGCTCAGGTGCTGTCGAACCTGCTGACCAACGCGGCCAAGTACACCCGGCCGCGCGGCGCGATCCGCGTGGTGGCGCGCGAGCAGGACGGGGAGTTGATCATGAGCGTCGAGGATTCCGGCATCGGCATCGCGAGCGCGGACCTGGCGCGGGTTTTCGGCATGTTCGCCCAGCTGGGTTCGGGGCAGGATCACGCCGGCGGTGGTCTCGGCATCGGACTCGCGCTCGCCAAGGGCATCGTTGAGCTGCACGGAGGTCGCATCGAGGCGGCCAGTGGCGGGCCCGGCAAGGGCAGCTGCTTCACCGTGCGCCTGCCGGGGGCCTCCCATGCGGTCGCGGCCACCCCGGCACGACGCGAGGTGCCGAACGGACACTCGGCGGGCAGGCGCATCCTGCTCGCCGATGACAATCGTGACGCGGCCGAGAGCCTGGCCGTCATTCTCAGGCTCGAGGGGCACGAGGTGGAGCTGGCGCACGATGGCGCCGCGGCGCTGCGCATCTTCGAGGAGAAGCGTCCGGAGGTCGCGCTGCTCGACATCGGCATGCCGAAAACCAATGGCTACGAAGTGGCGCGCCGGATCCGCGACGATCCCCGCAGCAGCGACGTGCTGCTGATCGCCATCACCGGGTGGGCGCAGGACGCGGACAAGGCGCACTCGCGCGCCGCGGGCTTCGACCATCATCTGACCAAGCCCATCGAGCCCGACAAGCTGATCCAGTTGCTGGTGGCGACAGCCCCTCGTTGCTAGAAAATGGGGACATGAAAATGGGGACATTCCTCATTTGCTAGCAAAAGGGGACGTACCTGCTTCAGGTGCGTCCCCTTTTGCTAGCAAATG
>DASTRL010000015.1:0-2511 GCA_035761265.1 Steroidobacteraceae bacterium | reverse complement strand
CACCAGATCACATCATAGCGCCGGATCTCGCGGGAAAGCGCCCGGGAGATCATCACCTGCACGGCATCGCGATTCGCGCGGCGCGCTCTCGGGTCCATGAACGACATGTTCGTCAGGGCAACCGTCGTCATCGACAGCGTGGCGATCGCCAGTTCCTGGCGGTACGGGCTGGCGACGACGAACGGCATGTCGGCCACGCCGAATTCCGGATTCGCCACCCGCCCGACTAGATAGGCGCGGCGCATGTCGAGGTCGGCGCGCGCCTCTATCGCATCCTGCCCCTTCGCCGCGGGGGCCATCCGCTCGAACCAGACTATCTTGATGCACAGGAGCACCGCACATGCCAGCGCCGCCTTGCGAAGCAAGTTCTTGATCTTTTGCGGAAATGCCACGTGCCCGATGGTAAGGGAAAGCAGCCGCGTGCCGCTGCGCCGTTCGTGACTCCTGGACATCGAGAACTCGGGTCGTTCGCGTATCATTGGCGGCATCTCGCTGGCGAGCGCAGGGGAGCAAACATGTTCGAATCTGGCACGATCTGGGTTCTTCTCGCCCTCATCGGCATCATCGTCGTTGCCGTCAAGACGCTGGTGCTGGTGCCTCAGGGGTTCGAGTACACCCGCGAGCGCCTCGGCAAGTTCTCCGAGACCATGCCTCCGGGCCCGCACTGGCTGATCCCGTTCTTCGACACGGTCGGCCACCGCATCAACATGATGGAGCAGGTGCTGGACGTTCCGCGCCAGGAAGTCATCACCAAGGACAACGCCATGGTGGCGATCGACGCGGTGGTGTTCTACCAGGTGCTCGATGCGCCGAAGGCCGCGTACGAGGTCGCGAACCTGCGCCTGGCCATGACGAATCTCACGATGACCAACATCCGCACCGTGGTCGGCTCGATGGACCTCGATGAAACTCTCTCCAAGCGAGACGAAATCAACCACCGGCTGCTCAAGGTGGTGGACGACGCCACCACGCCCTGGGGCGTGAAGTGCACGCGCATCGAAATCAAGGACATCACGCCGCCCGCAAACCTCATCGAGGCGATGGGCCGGCAGATGAAGGCCGAGCGCGAGAAGCGCGCCAACATCCTGGACGCCGAAGGCTTTCGCCAAGCCGCCATCCTCAAGGCGGAAGGCGAAAAGCAGGCCGTGGTGCTCGCCGCCGAGGGCGCCAAGGAAGCTGCCTTCCGGGAGGCCGAGGCGCGCGAGCGGCTGGCGCAGGCGGAAGCGCGCGCCACCGCCATGGTGTCGCAGGCCATCGCCGCGGGCGACGTGCAGGCCGTCAACTACTTCGTGGCGCAAAAGTACGTCGAGGCGCTCAAGGAGTTCGCCTCCTCGCCCAACCAGAAGGTCTTCATGATGCCGGTGGAGTCCGCCGGATTGTTGGGCGCGCTGGGTGGCATCGCCGAGCTCGCCAAGGACGCAATGCAGCGACAGCCGAGCGCGATGCCGCCGGGTTCGCCCGGGGCGCCGCGCATGCCGCCGCCGCGTTCACAAGTCTGAGAGGCCGGCCATGAACTACTTCCTGCAACACCTGGACTGGTGGCACTGGATGGTGCTCGCCGTGCTGCTCGCGGCGGCCGAGACTCTGGTGCCCGGCGCGGTCTGCATCTGGTTTGCGGCCGCGGCGGCCGTCATCGGCCTGCTGCTGGTGGTGATTCCGATTCCCTGGCAATGGCAGCTCATCGGCTTCGGCGTGCTCGGCCTGGCCGCGCTGCTGGCGTTCCGCAGTTACCGCAAACGCTTCCCGCAAGCCGACGAACAACCGAACCTCAATCAGCGCGGCCAGCAGTATGTGGGCAGCGAGCTGGTGCTCGTCGAGCCGATCGAACACGGCTCGGGCAAGGCCAAGCTGGGGGACGGCGTGTGGAAAGTGAGCGGACCGGAATTGCCGGCGGGCGCGCGCGTGCGCGTGGTCGGCGTGGACGGCGTGGTGCTCAAGGTGATTCCCGCCTGATCTCGCGCCCTCGGCCGTCCCGCGGTTTTCGGGTGGCTGGTGCGCTGCTGGCCGCGCTCGTCTGCGGCGGCGCCGATGCAGAGATCGAGCTCCGCTTCCACCTGGTCGGCCGCGAATCCATTGAAGCCCGGCTGCGAGAGTACGGCGGCAACAACGCCGAGCGCGGAACGAAGCTGGAACAGATGTTCGTGGAAGCAGGCTGCGGTGAACACCTCTCCCGGCAACGCGCGAACTGGTCGAGAGTACCCAACGTCATCTGCGTTCTTCCCGGGCTTTCGGATCGCATCATCATCGTCGGTGCCCATTTTGACCGCGTGCCGACCAGTGCTGGCGTTGCCGACAATTGGAGCGGGACGTCGCTGCTGCCGTCACTCTATGAGGCAATCAGGGTCGAACCTCGCGAGCACACTTACATATTCATCGGATTCACCGATGAAGAGATGGGCCTGATCGGATCGCACTACTACGTCCGCAAGATGACCCGGCAACAGGTTGCATCGACCGCGGCCATGATCAACCTCGACACCCTGGGATTGGCGCCGACCGAGGTTTGGAGAA
>DASTRL010000014.1:0-26838 GCA_035761265.1 Steroidobacteraceae bacterium | reverse complement strand
CCATGGCGACGCCCGCCACCGGCGCCTTGATCGGCACGCCGGCGTCCATGAGCGACAGCGAGGCGCCGCACACCGAGGCCATCGACGAGGAGCCGTTCGACTCGAGGATTTCCGAGACGATGCGGATGACGTACGGGAATTTCTCCATGTCCGGCATCATCGCGGCGATGCCGCGGCGGGCCAGGTTGCCGTGGCCGATTTCGCGGCGCTTCGGCGAACCCATCATGCCGGTCTCACCCACCGAGAACGGAGGGAAGTTGTAGTGGAACATGAACGGCTCGCGGCGTTCGCCTTCGAGCGCGTCGATGATCTGCGCGTCGCGCCCGGTGCCGAGCGTCGTGACCACCAGCGCCTGCGTCTCGCCGCGGGTGAACAGCGCGGAGCCGTGCGTGCGCGGCAGCACGCCGACCTTCACGGTGATCGGGCGGACCGTGACTGCATCGCGGCCGTCGATGCGCGGCTCACCGTTGAGGATGCGCTGGCGCACGATGTTGCTCTCGAGCTTGAAGAGCGCGTTGTCGACCGCGTCGGCCGTGAACTTAGGCTGGTCGCCGCCGGCGAGTGCCTCCGTGGCGGCCGCCTTGATCTCGGCGATCTTCGCGTATCGGTCCTGCTTGACGGTGATGAGATAGGCATCGGACAGCGCCTTTTGCGCCTGCGCCGCGACGGCCGCGTCGAGCTCGGCGCTCACGGCATCCGGCTTCCAGTCCCACTTCGGCTTGCCGACCGCGGCGACCATTTCGTTGATGGTCTTGATCGCGATCTGCATCTGCTCGTGGCCGAATACGACGGCGCCGAGCATCACTTCCTCGGACAGTCCCTTCGCCTCGGATTCGACCATGAGCACCGACTTCTGCGTGCCGGCGACCACCAGGTGAAGCTGCGATTCCTTCAGTTCCTTCTGCGTGGGATTCAGCAGGTACTTCCCGTCCCGGTAACCCACGCGCGCGGCGCCGATGGGCCCGGCAAACGGCACGCCCGACAGCGCGAGCGACGCCGAGGCGCCGATCATCGCCGGGATGTCGGCGTCGATGTCCGGGTCCATGGAGACCACCTGTGCGACCACTTGCACTTCATTGAAGAAGCCGTCGGGGAACAGCGGGCGGATCGGCCGATCGATGAGGCGCGAGTTCAGCGTCTCCTTTTCGGTCGGACGGCCTTCGCGCTTGAAGAAGCCGCCCGGGATGCGGCCGGCGGCGTAGGTCTTCTCGATGTAGTTGACGGTCAGCGGGAAGAAGTCCTTGCCCGGCACCGCTTTCTTGGCGGCCACCGCCGTGACCAGCACCACCGTGTCGCCCATGGTGACGAGCACCGAGGCGGACGCCTGGCGGGCGATCTCGCCCGTTTCGATGGAGACGGTGTGAGGTCCGAATTGAAATGATTTCTTTAAAGCGCTCACGCTTTCAGTCCTTCAAGGGGCTTTCCGCCCCGAGCAAATCTGTGGAAAACGAAAAAGGCCGCGCAGGGTGCGCGGCCTCGAGATTCGGTAGCTAGCGGCGGAGTCCCAGCCGCTCGACGACCTCCTGATACTTGGCAGGCTTGGTGGCCTTCAGGTAGTCGAGGAGTTTGCGGCGCTGGTTCACGAGCTTCACCAGCCCGCGGCGCGACGCATGATCGCGCTTGTGCGCGCCGAAGTGCTCGCCGAGCCCGTTGATGCGTTCGGAAAGCAGCGCGATCTGGACTTCGGGCGAACCGGTGTCGTTGGCGGCGCGCTGGAATTGCGCGACCACACCGGATTTCTTGTCAGTGGCAAGAGACATCAGTTTCAAACCTCAAAAACGTGAATATTTGGCCGTATTTTGCGGGCGCGAATTCTACAGAAAAGGTTTCTCAAAGCATAGGCTTACGTGACGCATCGAGGAGCAGCCGCCGGGGCTGCAGCCGGCCGTCGGGAAGTATCTCTGCCAGGCCGAGGAAGGTGCCCTCGGGCGCATACAGCCGGGTGCGGCGGCCCGGTTCCGCCTCCGGGGGATTGCCACTGCGAACCGCCTGTCCGTGGCGCAGCGCCGTCACCTGCTCGTCGGTGAGCCAGGCCTGCGGCAGACGCTGCAGGGCGGCGTCCGGGGGCAGCAGGTGCTTGCCGTGTTCGGCTCCGGCCTGAGCCACCTCCAGGCTCACCATGGGGAGTTCCCGGAAGGGCTGCACCCACGCCCGATGCAGGCGGGTGAGATGCCCCAGGGTCCCGAGGGCGCGAGCAATGTCCTCGCCGAGCACGCGAACATAGGTGCCCTTGGCGCACTCGCACACGAGGTCGATGGCCGAACCGCGCACCGCCACCAGTTCCAGCCGCTGGATCTCGATGGTGCGCGCGGTACGCTCGACTTCGATGCCCTGGCGCGCGAGCTCGTACAGCGGCCGGCCGCCGCGCTTCAACGCGGAATACATCGGAGGCACCTGCTGGATCGTGCCGCGGAAGCGCGCAAGAACGGCCTCCAGCCGCACCGGCTCCAGCGGCGGCACGACAGCCCGCTCGACGACTTCGCCCTCGGCGTCGCCCGTGTCGGTGCGCGCGCCGAGTTCGACGGTGAACTCGTAGCACTTGGCGCCGGACTCGATCTCGGCGATGACCTTGGTGGCCTCGTCCAGGCAGACGGGCAACATGCCGGTGGCCATGGGATCGAGTGTTCCCACGTGTCCTGCACTCTTCGCGCCATACGCCTTGCGCAGGCGCTGCAGCGCGCCGTTCGAAGTCAGGCCCCGGGGCTTGTCGAGCAGGATGATGCCCGTCGGCACGTGGCGGGCCCGGCTCAGCCGGTCTTGTCCTGGTCGGACTTCACCGCGCGATCGATGAGCCGCGAGAGCTTGTCGGCATGTTCGATCTGCTGGTCGTAGACGAACTCGAGCCTGGGCGCGTGGCGCAGCGCCAGCGCGCGCCCCACTTCACCGCGCAGGAAACCCGCGGCGCGGTTCAGGCCCTCGCCGACTTGCGCGGGCTCGTGCTGATCGCCGAACGGCACGAAGAACACGCGCGCGCTGGAGAGGTCCGGTGCCACGGTGACGGCCGTCAGCGTGACGTTGCCGACGCGCGGATCGCGCACTTCGCGCGCTACCAGCGTCGACAGGACGCGCTGCATCTCGCCTTCGATGCGGGCGAGACGCTGTGACTTGGCGCTCATCGTTCCCGCCTACTGGATGCTGCGCGCCACTTCGACGCGCGCGTAGCACTCGATCTGGTCGCCGACGCGCACGTCCTGGTAGTTCTTCACGCCGATGCCGCACTCGGTGCCGGCGCGCACTTCGTTGACGTCGTCCTTGAAGCGGCGCAGCGACTCGAGCGCACCTTCGAAGATCACGACCTGGTCGCGCAGCACGCGGATCGGGTTGTTGCGCTTGACCGAGCCCTCGGTCACGAGGCAGCCGGCCACCACGCCGAACTTGCTCGAGCGGAACACCTCGCGCACTTGAGCCGTACCGACGATCTGCTCCTTGATCTCGGGCGCCAGCAGGCCGCTCATCAACTGCTTCACGTAGTCGATGGCCTCGTAGATGATGCTGAAGTACTGCACTTCGACTTCGCCATCCTTCATGGCATCGCGTGCGGCCGCGTCGGCACGCACGTTGAAGCCGACGATGCGCGCCTTGGAGGCGGCCGCGAGCTGCACGTCGGAGATGGTGATGCCGCCGACGCCGCTGGCGATGATCTTCACTGCCACTTCTTCGGTGGACAGCTTGTTCAGTGCATCGCGCAACGCCTCGGCGCTGCCCTGCACGTCGGTCTTGAGAAGGATGGCGATCGTGCCCGCCTTCTGTTCCTCCATCTGTGCGAACACGTCCTGCATCTTCGAGGCCTGCTTCGCGAGCTTGACGTCGCGGAACTTGCCCTGCCGATACAGCGCGACTTCGCGCGCCTTGCGTTCGTTTTCCACGGCGAGGATTTCGTCGCCGGCATTGGGCGTGCCCTGGAGGCCGAGTACCTGTACGGGAATCGAGGGACCGGCTTCTTCGACCGCCTTGCCGTTTTCGTCGAACATGGCGCGCACACGGCCGAATTCGTGGCCGGCGATGATCGGATCGCCGAGGCGCAGCGTGCCCTTCTTCACCAGCACCGTGGCGACGGCGCCGCGGCCCTTTTCGATCGACGCTTCGATCACGAAGCCGGTCGCGAGACCGTCGGTGGGCGCCTTGAGCTCGAGCACTTCGGACTGCAGCAGGATGGCGTCGAGCAGCTGGTCGATGCCCTGGCCGGTCTTCGCGGACACGGGCACGAAGATGTTGTTACCGCCCCATTCTTCCGCGATGACTTCGTGCTTGGAGAGCTCGGTGCGCACGCGATCCGGATCGGCATCGCCCTTGTCGATCTTGTTGACCGCAACAACAATGGGAACGCCGGCCGCCTTGGCATGCTGGATGGCTTCGATGGTCTGCGGCATGACGCCGTCGTCGGCCGCGACCACCAGCACCACCACGTCGGTGGCCTTGGCACCGCGTGCACGCATGGCCGTGAAGGCCGCGTGGCCCGGGGTATCGAGGAAGGTGATCACGCCCTTCGGCGTCTCCACGTGATACGCGCCGATGTGCTGCGTGATGCCGCCGGCCTCGCCCGCGGCCACTTTCGTGCGGCGGATGTAATCGAGCAGCGACGTCTTGCCGTGGTCGACGTGGCCCATGATGGTGACCACCGGCGGGCGGGGCTGCTCGTGCTCGGGCACGTGCTCGCCCTGCAGGTCCTCTTCGACCTGGTCGGCCTTGAGCGCCTTGGCGACGTGGCCCATGTCCTCGACGATGAGGATCGCGGTGTCCTGGTCGATGGGCTGGTTGATGGTCGCCATCACGCCCATGTTCATCATGGTCTTGATGACCTCGGTGGCCTTGACGGCCATCTTCTGCGCGATCTCCTGCGGCGTGATGGTCTCGCCGATGGTGACTTCGCGCTTCACCGGGGCGGTGGGCATTTCGAAGGCGTGCTTGGTCGCCTCGACGCTCACCGTGCCCGTGGTGCGTTCCTTGACGCGCTTTTTCTTCTTGTAGCGTGAGCTCACGTCGCCGGCGACGTGCAGCTCCTGACGACCGTAGCGCGTGGCGTCCTTGGCGGCTTCGGCGGGCGCCGCCGGCGTCTTGGCCGGGGCGTGGCGCTCCGGACGGGCCGGCTGCACGTGGGCCGCGGCAGCCTCGGCGGCCGCGCGACGTTGCGCTTCCTGTTCCTGCCTGGCTTTCGCTTCTTCCTGGGCCTTGCGGGCCTCTTCGGCCTGACGCTTGCGCGTCGCTTCGTCTTCGATGCGGCGGCGGTTCTCCGCCTCCATGCGTTCGCTCTCGCGGCGCGCGGCCTCCGCGCGCTCGCGCTCGGCGGCTTCCGCCGCCTCCTGTTCCTTGCGCTTGAGGTCGACCTCGTCCTGCAGCTGCTTGTTCTGCTCTTCGAGGACGTCGCGCTTGATGTAGGTCTTCTTGTGGCGCACCTCCACGTTCACCGTGCGTGCGCGGCCCTGCGTGCTGGCCTGCTTGAGCTCGCTCTGCGTCTTGCGCGCCAGCGTGATCTTGCGCGGCGCGGCGACGCCTGCGGCGCTCTTGCTGGCCGGCTCCGACGCGCCGTGCGCGCGTCGCAGGTGCGTGAGCAGCTCGAGCTTGGCCTCGTCGCTGATGAGCGCCTGGGGTCCCGAAACCTGGATGCCGGCGGATTCCAGCTGCACCAGCAGCCGGTCCACCGGTACCTTCAAGACTTCGGCAAATTGCGCAACCGTTACGTCAGACATTCAATCTCCCTTCAGGCGCGTCCGGCCTCGAACCAGATTTCGCGCGCCTTCATGATGAGCTTGCCGGCCTCTTCGGACGTCAGCCCATCGATATCCAGTAAATCATCCACGGCCTGGTCGGCCAGGTCTTCACGCGTGCGCACGCCGCGGCGCGCCAGCGCCAGCGCCAGGTCCGGCTTCATGCCCTCGAGCAGCAACAGGTCGTCGGCCGGCATTCCGGATTCGAGCGTCTCCTCGCTGGCGATCGCCTGCGTGAGCAACACGTCGCGGGCGCGGTTGCGCAGCTCCTTGACCATCTCGTCGTCGAACTCCTCGATGCTGGCGAGCTCGGACTGCGGTAGATAGGCGACCTCCTCCACCGTGGAGAAGCCTTCCTGCACCAGGATCGTGGCCACGTCCTCGTCGACGTCGAGCTGCTTCATGAAAGCCTCGACCAGCGCCTTCGCCTCGGTCTCGCTCTTGGCCTCGGCGTCCGACTCGGTCATCACGTTCAGGTCCCAGCCGGTGAGCTGGCTCGCCAGGCGGATGTTCTGGCCGCCACGGCCGATGGCCTGCGACAGCTTGTCCTCGGCCACGGCGATGTCCATGGAATGCGCGTCCTCGTCTACCACGATGGACAGCACCTCAGCCGGCGACATCGAGTTGATGACGAACTGTGCCGGGTTCTCATCGTACGGGATGATGTCGACGCGCTCGCCGGCGATCTCGTTCGAGACCGCCTGCACTCGCGAGCCACGCATGCCGACGCAGGCGCCGACCGGGTCGACGCGCGGCTCGAGGCTCTTGACGGCGATCTTGGCGCGCACGCCCGGGTCGCGCGCGGCGCCCAGGATCTGGATGAGCCCTTGCCCGACTTCCGGCACTTCGAGCTTGAAGAGCTCGATCAGGAATTCGCGCGCGGTGCGCGTCAGGAACAGCTGCGGGCCGCGCGGCTCGGAACGCACTTCCTTGAGGAATGCCTTGATGCGGTCCTGGCTCTTCACGATCTCGCGCGGAATCATGTCGGTGCGCGGCACGAAGCCCTCGGCATTGCCGCCGAGATCCACGTAGATGCCGTTACGGTCAACGCGCTTGACCACCCCCGACACGAGCGTGCCGACGCGGTCCTTGTAGGCATCGACGACCTGGGAGCGCTCGGCCTCGCGCACCTTCTGCACGATGACCTGCTTGGCCTGCTGCGCGGCGATGCGGCCGAACGCCACCGATTCCATCGGCTCCTCGACGTAGCCGCCGACCACCGCATCCTTGTTGACGTCGAGCGCGTCCTCGAGGCGCAGCTCGCGCTGCGGCACCTCGATCTCGCGCGAATCGTCGGCGAACACCTTCCAACGGCGGAACGTGTCGTAGTCGCCGGTCTTGCGGTTGATGGAGACGCGCACGTCCCACTCCTCGCCGTGTTTTTTGCGAGTCGCCGATGCCAGCGCCGCCTCGAGGGCGTCGAAAATGATCTCCTTGTCGACGCTCTTCTCGTTCGACACGGCATCGACCACCAGCAAAATCTCTTTGTTCATGTCAGCGCCTCCGGCGCACTATCAAGCGGGCATCGCCAAAGCGCGAAGCCCGTACATTGAGCACAAAACCCGTCACCCGACCCATCGTTACAGCGGCGCCAGGCGCGCCTTCTGTATCTCCGCGAGCCTGATGCTCACCGAGAAATTGTCCACGTCCATCTCGATGCTCTCGCCGTCTGCATGGCGCAGCATCCCCGTATACCGCTTGCGGCCGTCGCGCGGCACGGCAAGCTCGACCTTCACCCGGTTGTCGACGAAGCGCGCGAAGTGCTCCGGCGTACGCAACACCCGATCGAGTCCCGGTGACGACACTTCAATCGAGTACTCACCCGGGAGCGGATCATCCGCTTCGATCGAATCCAACAATGCGTGGCTCACCCTGGCGCAATCTTCGGCATCGATGCCGTCGGGCGTGTCGATGTAGAAGCGCAATGTCCCGCCACCCGGACCCGGCGCGAACTCCACTTCCACGAGTTCGTAGCCCAGTCCCTGCAATTCCGGCTCGAATCGGGCGATGAGACGGTCATGTACTGCCGTATCCACCCGCCCCTCCAACAAAAAAGGCCCGTGAACGGGCCTCCCACAACGTCCGGCCCCCGACTTGTTTTTCAAGACTGGGAGGCCGGTCCAAAAAAAACTAAAGCCCCAGCGGGGCTTCATCACGTCGGGAAAGTACCGCGGCCTGAACCGCCCTACCCATCCGAGGGCGCGGATTGTACGGCAGGAAAACCGGTGTTGACAGCCATGGCTTAGTCAAGTACCTTGCGTATCCAAGGTAGCTGTACAAGACATGGACATCAGCGAAAAGCTCTCACCGCTCCGCAAAGGCCTGCTCGAATTCGTGATCCTCAAGATCGTGGCGGGCGACAAGGTCTATGTCGCCGACATGCTCAAGCTGCTGGGACCCACCGAGTTCGCAACCCAGGAAGGGACGCTCTATCCGCTGCTCAGCAAGCTGCGGCGCGAGGAACTGGTGGACTACGAGTGGCAGGAGTCGGAAGCCGGCCCGCCCCGCAAGTACTACAAGCTCACGCCGAAAGGCCGCACGCAGCTTTCGACCCTGAACGAATACTGGAAAAACCTGAACAAAACTCTCGCCGATCTAGGGAATTGAGCCATGCAAAAAGTCGTCACCATCAGCCTCAACGGCATCGCATATCAGCTGGAAGAACCGGGCTACGACCAGTTGCGGGCTTACCTGGAACGGGCCGCCTCGCGCCTCGCGGACAGCCCGGATCGCGCCGAAGTCATGGCCGATCTCGAGCAGGCCATCGGCGAGAAGTGCCGCGCCGTGCTCGGGCCGCACAAGACCGTGGTCAACACCCCCGAGGTGGAACGCATCATCGAGGAGATGGGCCCGGTGGAATCCGCCGACGCGAAGGAGAAGTCCGCCGCGGGCGACACGAGCGCCGGAATGGGCGCCGGCGCCCAGGCCCACGCGCCACCGCCGCGCAAACGGCTGTTCCAGATCCGCGAAGGCGCGATGTGGATGGGCGTGTGCAATGGCATCGCCGCGTATCTCAACGTCGACGTGACCTGGGTGCGCATCGCGTTCGTGCTGCTGACGATTTTCAGCTCCGGCATCTGGCTGGTCGTGTACCTGGTGCTGATGTTCGTCGTGCCGGTGGCGAATACGCCCGAGGACCGCGCCGCCGCCTTCGGCATGCCCTTCACCACCGAAGAGCTCATCAGCCGCGCAAAAAAAAACTTTGAGGAATTCGGCCAGCAGCACCGCTGGCGCCGTGAATGGCGGCGCCAGCAGCGGCACTTCAACCGCCAGTTCCGCCACATGAACGAACAGTTGCGCGTCGCGACCGCACAGGCACAGCCGATGATCCACCAGTCGGCGCGCGCCATCGGTGCGATCTTCGTGCCGATCGCCGCGCTGCTGGGCGCGGTGCTGTTCGTCGCGTTCATCCTGGCCCTCTTCTCGCTGGTCACGCAGCACGGCATCTTCGGCTGGGGCCTGCCCTTCGGCGTGCCGCTGTGGGTGGCGATCGTCGCGCTGGTCCTGCTGTACGTCGTGATCTCGACGTCGCTGCGCATGATCCGCCACGGTGGCCACCAGGCCGCGGGCTACCACCCCGGCTGGGGCGCCTTCCACGGTGTCCTGTGGATCGGCTTCGTCGCGCTGCTCTTCTGGATTGCGTACACCTATTTTCCCGGCGTGCGCGAACTGGTGGACTCGCTGATGTGGGCCGCGAATCTCACGGCCACTACGATTTCGGAAACCATCGCCTGAGGAAGCCCGCTTGAAAGCCCTGGAAACCGTCACCGTCGAGACCGGCCCGCAGCCCGCCTACACCGTCATCTGGATGCACGGCCTCGGCGCCGATGGCCACGATTTCGAGCCGTTGGTGCCCGAGCTCGTGGGTGCGGGATTGCCCGCGCTGCGTTTCGTGTTCCCGCATGCCCCGGTGCGCCCGGTCACGATCAACAACGGATACGAGATGCGCGCCTGGTACGACATCGTCGGCATCGATCGTCGATCGGCCGAGGACCTCGCGGGAATCAGCGACTCGGCGGATTCCATCGGCGGTCTGATCCATCGCGAGCATGCGCGCGGCATCGGTAGCGAACACATCCTGCTCGCGGGCTTTTCGCAGGGCGGCGCCATGGCGCTGCACCTGGCGACGCGGCACCCGGACACCTTCGCCGGCGTCATCGCCCTCTCCTGCTATCTACCGCTGGCGCAGGATCTCGCCAGATCGCGCAAGGCCGCCAATCTTGCGACGCCGATCTTCATGGCGCACGGCACGCAGGATCCCGTGGTGCCGTACATGCTGGCCGACGAGTCCCGGCAGTTGCTCGTGAGCGCCGGGTTCAAGGTGGAATGGCACAGCTACGCGATGCCACACGCGCTGTGCGAGCCGGAGGTCGCGGACCTGCGCGCCTGGCTCGGGCGAGTGTGCCTCGCCCGAGCCGCCTGAGCTCACCGCACGCCGCCGCCCTCGACATCCACCTTGTTGGGATTGTCGAGCACGCGCATGACCACGCGCCGATTCTCGGCACGGCCGCTCTCGGTGGCGTTGTCCGCGATGGGTTGCGTCTCGCCGTATCCCTTGGCCATGAGCTGACCGGGATTCACGCCCTGCGAGATGAGGTAGTCCCGCACGGAATTCGCGCGGCGTTGTGACAGGTCGAGGTTGTAGGCGTCGGCGCCCTTACTGTCGGTGTGGCCCTGCAGCTCCACGCGCAGCAGCGGATGCTTCTTCAAGTCGATGGCCACCTCATCGAGCACCGGGCGTGACTCGGGCTTCAGTGTCGCCGAGTTGAATTCGAAGTCCACGCCTCGCAGGATCACCGGTTCGCGCGGGCACCCACGGTCATCGACGGTCACACCGCGCGGCGTGCCGGGGCACTGGTCCGCCGTGTCGAGCACGCCGTCGCGATCCGAATCCGCGGGAGGCGGCGGCGCGGGTGGGGGCGGCGGCGGTGGAGGCGGCGGCGGCATATGCGCGACCGGAACCGGCGCCGCGCTCCGCGGACCGAAGTTGAACGCGAATCCCAGGTTCACCAGGATGTCGCCGCTGTCATCGTTGCCGTGCGGACTGCTGGGCCAGTCGTGACGGTATTTGATCTCCGGGCGGAACTGGAACAGAAAATTGTCGCCGTCGCCGCCGTCGATGAGCAGGCCGAAGCCCGCCTGCCCCAACAGGCTGTGCCAGTCATCGTTGCCCGCGAAATTGTTGTCGAGATAGCCGGCACCCAGGCTCACGAAGGGCGACACGCGATTCTCGCGGCCGAACACGATGAGTCCGTCGGCCGAATACGCGTTCTGGTGCAGAGTTCTGCCGGCATCGCCTTCGAAGTCGCCAAGCAGCCCGTTGAACTCGAGGCTGAAGTGTGGCGAGAGGTGGTAGCCGAATCCGAGGCCGTAGTGGACGTCGTCATCCACGTTCCGCGAGTTGTCGAGAAAGGTATAGCCGGGCTGTGGATTGAGGTACCACATGCCCGTCTCGTCCGCCGATTGTGCATGCGCGGAATAGATCGCCGCCGCAACGGCGGCCGGCAGGATGTTACGCAAGAGTCGATTGCTGGTCTTCATCGCAGGGCCTCTCCGTGGCGTCAGCGCAAGCGCGGGATATGGACAGACCGGAAGTTAGATCGCGGGTTCCTCACCACTCCATGGGACCAAGGTCCTGCCGCGGTGCGATGGGTAGGACCAGCACCTACAATTCGACGCGCCCGGGGAGCGCGAATTTCCTGCGGGCGAGTGCTGCCTTGGCGCGGAATGCGCAACCCTCTGCGTGATCGTTGACCAGACCCATGGCCTGCATGAATGCGTAGACCGTGGTCGGCCCGACGAACCTCCAGCCCAGCTTCTTGAGGTCCTTCGACAATGCGATCGCCTCGACGGAAGTGGAGACGACCCGGGGCTTGCGTGCATTCGCGCGCGATTCGTAGCCCCAGAAAAACGCAGCCAGGGAACCCTCGCGCTCTATCAGCTCGAGCGCGCGGCGCGCATTGTTGATCACCGCCTCGATCTTGCCGCGATGCCGGACGATGCCGGCATCCGCCAGCAGGCGCTTCACATCGCGCGCGCCGTACCCGGCGATGCGGTTGAAGTCGAAGCCGTGGAATGCAGAACGGAAGTTCTCGCGCTTGGCGAGGATGGTTCGCCAGCTCAGTCCGGACTGAAAGCCCTCGAGACAGAGCTTTTCGAACAGGCGCCGGTCGTCGGCGACCGGGAAGCCCCACTCGATGTCGTGATAGGCGGGGAATTCCGGTGCCGTGCCGCTCCAGGCGCAGCGAGGTTTGCCGTCGTTGCCGATGAAGACCTTGCCCATGTGTGTACCAGGGTCCGGGCTAGTAACTTCCCCGCGCGGCAAGACGCGGCTCGAACAACGCGTGCGCACCCATTTCCACCGCGTGCTGCACCGACTCCGCAATGACGAACTCTTTCGAGAGGTTCTCCTCGAACGCATCCTGCAGGGTCAGATCGAGGAAGATCCCGCGATAATCCTCGCGAATCCCGCGCATGGCTTCCACGTACGCCGTATTGCGCCCCTTCACGGGATCGAAGATGAAACAAAGCACGATTCCGCCGAACCGTTGGGCCTCTTCGGCCGAGCTGTCGGTCGCGCGCCGCCGACGACGTGCGAACGAATTCACCATGAAAAGCGCGTCTTCCGGATCGAAGTCCACCCGTCGTGCACCCTGCACGATGGCATCGATCAGCTCATCGCTCATCCTGGCCATGGCCGCCCTCCTCGGTGACCCGCAAGACTTTCCCTTCGTTGTCGAAATCGATCTTCAAAGTCGATCGGTCCGTTCGGTAAATCCACCGTGTTCCCGCGTCCGACGTACCCTGAGCCTCACCGAGCTGGGCCCGCACGCTCGCGCGCTCCTGCCCGACGCGCGGCACGGGCCGCTCCAGCAGGATGCGCGCGGCAAATCGTTCTTCGCGCCGATCCGCCGGGCGGAACTCGAACAGGAAGTATCCCGCGACGAGCAGGACGCCGCAGATGAGCCCGGTGTACACCACGCCGGATGCGGCGCGATAGGGCCAATCCTTCGGAAACTTGAGCTCGATCTGATCGTCGGGCGTCGAGCGGCTCACGAGCGAAAACGTCAGCCACGAGGCGACGATGAACGCCACGAACAGGATGGCGACCGCACTCAGCAAGGTCGCCATCGATGCCACGGCTCCGTTGTCCAAGAGAAAGGCAATCGCCCCGATGATCAGCGGGACGAGCACGCCGATGGTCGTCATGAGATGGCCGATGGGCTCGCGGAATGAGCCTGCGGAAAACTTCTCGGTCTTTTCCTGCGCGTTGAACAGTTTCGCCGCCATCGCAAACACGATGCAGAGCAGCAGTGCGATGCCGAACAACAGCAGGAACTTCAGCGACAGGAACTGCCGGGCGATCATCGGGAGGGCCTCTTAGGATTGGTATGGGCCGACTTGCCGGGACTCTACCCGATGTATGTGTCACGAGCCGGCGGTTTCTCCCACGGAAGACGGACGCCCTGGTCAGTGCCGTCGGCCAGACTCGTGCGGCGGGCACGCGGTGGCAGAGCTTGGAGCCGCGTGGTTTCGAATCGCCATCGGGAAGTTGGTAGCGGGGGCAGGATTTGAACCTGCGACCTTCGGGTTATGAGCCCGACGAGCTGCCAGACTGCTCCACCCCGCAACCGGTCCCCTCGATCGAGGGGCGCGCATTCTCTGCGATGCGCGGCCGCTTTGCAAACTTCCCGAGGGCCGGGTCAGCCAATCACGCGGACGCAGAGTTGAATCAAGGCGTTGGGCACGATCCCGAGCACCAGCACGGCCGCGCCATTGAGCGCCAGCACTGCGCGCACGCCGGCGCCGCTGGACGCACCCTGCGGCAGCTCGCCCGGCGGGTCGAAGTACATGAGCTTGACCACGCGCAGGTAATAGAACACGCCCACCACCGACATCGCGGCGCCGATCACGATGAGCCAGTAGTGGCCGCTCAGCCAGAGCGCCTGGAAGATGTTGAGCTTCGCCCAGAAGCCGATGAACGGCGGCACGCCTGCGGTCGAGAACATCAGGCAGAGCATCACCAGCGCGAGCAGCGGATCGCGCTTGTACAGTCCCTTGAACTGGTCGAGGTCCTCGGCTTCGAAACCGGCGCGGGTCGCGAGCGTGAGTACGCCAAAAGAACCGAGCGTCATGATCACGTAGGCCACGGTGTAGTACAGCGCCGCCTGGTATCCCTCGGCGGTGCCGGCGACGAAGCCGAGCAGGATGAATCCCACGTTGCCGATGGCCGAATACGCCAGCATGCGCTTGAGGCTGGACTGGGCAATCGCGATGACATTGCCGAACACCATCGACAACACGGCGAGCGGCGCCAGCATGTCCTGCCAGGCCTCACCCACGGCGCCCATGCCGTGCGCCAGCAGACGGAACGCCAGCGCGAAATACGCGGCATGCGGCACCGTCGACAAGAACAAGGTCACGCCGGTCGGTGCGCCGGTGTACACATCCGGCAGCCACATGTGGAACGGTACCGCGCCGAACTTGAACGCAACGCCGACCACGATGAAAACCAGACCCAGGATCACGCCGAGGCTGGGATCCCCCGAGGCCTTGGTCGCGAGATCGTCGAGATTCAGCGTGCCGTTGAGCCCGTAGATCAGCGACATGCCATACAGCAGCATTCCGGAGGCGATCGCGCCGAGCACGAAGTACTTCATCGCCGATTCCGCCGCGATGCCGGATTCGCGATCGAAGGCGATCATGGCGTACAACGAGAGTGCGAGGATCTCGACGCCGATGTACACGGTGAGCAGGCTGTTCGCCGAGATGAGCACGAACACGCCAAGGAGTGCCGTCAACCCGAGCACGTAGTACTCGCCGCGCATCATGCCGCGCCGCTCGAGGTATTCGCGCGAGTACAGCAGCGCCACGGCCATCGTCATGAAGGCGAACAGCTTCAGCAGGATCGCCAGCGGATCGGAGACGTAGCTGTCGGCGAACAGCAGGATGCGCGCGTCGACGTTGCCATACAGCGCCGTGACGGCGGCGCCGCCCGCCAGCAGCAACAGCGTGAGCCGCGGCGCGAGGCCGCGGCGGCGCTGGCCGAAGAACACGTCGGCCATCAGCAGCACGCAGATCGCCGCGGTGAGATAGATCTCCGGCAGCGCCGGTTGCAGGCTGGCCCAGGTGAAGGTGTTGCTCATAGCGGCAGCTTGCTCATGGAAATCTGCTGGACGAGATGCTGCAGGGTGCTCTCCATGACGTCGGTGAGCGGCGCGGGCCACACACCCAGGAGCAGCACGCCGATGGCCAGCAATCCCAGGTTGAAGAACTCGCGGCCGTTCAGGTCCTGCATCTCCGCGACGTGGTGGTTGGCCACCTCACCGAAGATGACGCGCTTCACCAGCCATAGCGTGTAGGCCGCGCCCAGGATCAAAGTGACCGCGGCGCAGAAGGCGTACCAGAAATTGGCCTTGAACGAGGCGATGATCACCATGAATTCACCGACGAAACCGGAGGTGCCCGGCAGGCCGGAATTGGCGAGCGCGAACAGCACCATGAAGGCGCCGAACTTCGGCATGGTGTTGATGACGCCGCCGTAGGCGCTGATCTCGCGCGAATGCACGCGGTCGTACATCACCCCGACGCACAGGAACAAGGCACCCGAGATGAGTCCGTGCGAGATCATCTGCACCATGGCGCCGCTCAGGCCGAGCGTGGCGCCCTGCACGTTGCCGGTGGCGGCGTAGATGTCGTACACGAGGAACGCGCCGAGCGTCACGAAGCCCATGTGCGCGATCGATGAATAGGCGATCAGCTTCTTCATGTCGGTCTGCACCAGCGCGACGAAGCCGATGTAGATGACGGCGATCAGGGACAGCGCGATGATCAGCCAGTCGAACTCGCGTGAGGCGTCCGGCGTGATCGGCAGCGTGAAGCGCAGGAAGCCATATCCGCCCATCTTCAGCATGATGGCCGCCAGCACCACCGAGCCGCCGGTCGGCGCTTCGACGTGCGCGTCCGGCAGCCAGGTGTGCACCGGCACCATCGGCACCTTGACCGCGAAGGCCAGCAGGAACGCGAAGAAAATCCACATCTGCTCGGTCGCAGTGAGCGGCAGGCCCTGGAAGGCCGCGATGCTGTAGTCGCCGCTCTTGATGTACATGTAGATCAGCGCGACCAGCATGAACACGCTGCCGAGGAACGTGTACAGGAAGAACTTGAGCGTCGCGTACACGCGCCGCGGGCCGCCCCACACGCCGATGCTCAGGAACATCGGGATGAGCATCGCTTCCCAGAAGAAGTAGAACAGCAGCGCATCGGCGGCGGCGAACACGCCGATCATCAGGCCCTCCATGATGAGGAAGGCGGCGTAGTACTGCGCCGGGCGCGATTCGATGACCGTCCATGCGGCCAGGATCACGGGCACGGTGATCAACGTGGTCAGGAAGATCAGCGGCATGCTGATGCCGTCGACCCCGAGGTAGTAGGTGGAATGCAGCGCCGGAATCCACGGCAGCCGTTCCACGAACTGGTAGTCGAACGTGGACGCATCGAAGCCGGAGTACAGCGGAATCGAGGCGAGCAGCGCGACGACCGCGGTCACGAGCGCGACGATGCGGCCGGCCTGGATACCGCGATCGCCGAACATCAGCACCACGATGCCGCCCGCGATCGGCAGCCACGTCAGAAAAGATAGAAGCGGAAACCCCTGCATGTGTTCTCGTTGTTCGTCAGTGAGTCAGGAACCAGCCCAGCATCACGGCAAGACCAATCACCATCCAGAAAGCATAGGAATACAGGAAGCCGCTCTGCACCCGCCGCACCACGCTCGCGAAGAAGCCGATGGTGTTCGCCGAACCATCCACCACCACGCCGTCGATCAGGCCCTGGTCGCCGGCCTTCCAGAAGATCTTGCCCAGCAGCCGGCCGCCGGCCGCGAGCACGTTCTCATTGAACCAGTCGAAGCCGTACTTGCGCTCGAGGACCCAGCGTAGCGGCTTGAGCTTCGCATCGATGACGTCCGGCAGGTGCGGCCACTTGATGTACAGCGCCCACGCGGATGCCACGCCCGCGAGCATGATCCAGAACACCGGGTTCGCGATGGCGTGCGCGCCGAAGGCCCAGGCATTGCCCACTTCCCCGCCGATCTCGTGCAGCACTTCATGGCTCTCGGCGTTGAAGAAGATGGACTCGCCAAAGGCGCCGCCGAACAGCAGCGGCATCATGGTGATGCCGCCGATGATGACCGAAGGAATCGCGAGCACGATCAACGGCAGCGTGACCACCCAGGGACTTTCGTGTGGCGTCCCACCGTGTCCATGCGCGTGATCCGCGTGCTCATCGTGCGCGCCGTGACCCGCCTCGGCGTGCGTCTGGTGCCTCTCCTCGTTACCGTGATCCGCGTGCGGGACCTCGCCCGCGTGCGCCGCTTCCGCGTTCCAGCGCGGCTTGCCGTGGAAGGTCATGAACAGCAGGCGCATCGAATAGAACGCCGTCACGAATACACCGATCATCACGCACCAGTAGGCGTAGGTGATGATGCCGTTGTCGGGGTGCAGGTGATGCCGCACCTTGACCGCATCGATGATCAGGTCCTTGGAGTAGTAACCCGAGAAGAACGGTGTGCCGATCAGCGCCAGCGAGCCGATCCAGCAGGTGATGGCCGTGATCTTCATGTACGGGAACAGCCCGCCCATCTTGCGCATGTCCTGCTCGTGGTGCATGCCGATGATCACCGAGCCCGCGGCGAGGAACAGCAGCGCCTTGAAGAACGCGTGCGTCATGAGATGGAAGATGCCGAAGCTGTAGGCGGACACGCCGAGCGCCACGGTCATGTAGCCGAGCTGCGAAAGCGTCGAATACGCGATGACGCGCTTGATGTCGTTGTTGATGATGCCGAGGAAGCCCATGAAGAGGGCCGTGGTCGCGCCGATGAACAGCACGAAGTTGAGTGCGTACTCGGAGTGCTCGAACAGCGGCGACATGCGCGCCACCATGAAGATGCCCGCGGTCACCATGGTCGCGGCGTGGATCAGCGCCGAGATCGGCGTCGGGCCTTCCATCGAATCCGGCAGCCACACGTGCAATGGCACCTGCGCGGACTTGCCCATGGCGCCGATGAACAGGCAGATGCAGATGAGGGTCATCGCGTTCACGCCGTCGGTGCCCGGCAGGTTGAACGTCTGTCCGGCGATCTGCGGCGCGGCCCGGAACGCGTCCAGGTAATCCAGCGACACACCGCCGAACTGCGCGGTGTAGTACACGATGCCGGCGATGCCGAGCACGAAACCGAAATCGCCCACGCGATTCACGAGGAAGGCCTTGAGGTTCGCGAAGATCGCCGACGGCCGCTTGAACCAGAACCCGATCAGCAGGTAGCTGACCACGCCCACCGCTTCCCAGCCGAAGAACAGCTGCATGAAGTTGTTGCTCATGACGAGCATCAGCATCGAGAAGGTGAACAGCGAGATGTAGCTGAAGAAACGGTTGTAGCCGTCGTCATCGGCCATGTAGCCGATCGTGTAGACGTGCACGCACAGCGAGACGAAGGTGACCACCACCATCATCAGCGCGGTGAGCTGATCGACCAGGAAGCCGACCTGCATGTGGATGCCGTCGCTCACCAGCCAGGTGTACACCGTGCCATTGAAGGTCTCGGCGCCGTGGAAAAAGATCGAGCCGGCCACGTGCAGGGAGAGCCCGCACGAGATGGCGACGCCGGCGATGGTCAGCGTGTGCGCCACCCAGCGTGGCAGCACACGGCACAACAGGCCCGAGATCGCCGCGGCGACGAGCGGCAGCAGCGGAATGGCGAGCAGCAGGTTGGGATTCAGGGTTTCCACGCGCTCAGCCCTTCAGGGTGCTCAGGTCTTCGACGTTGATGCTGCGGCGCTCGCGGAACAACACGACCAGGATCGCGAGTCCGATGGCCGACTCGGCCGCGGCCACGGTGAGCACGAAGAACACGAAGATCTGCCCATTGATGTCGTTCAAATAGCGCGAGAACGCCACGAAGTTGAAATTCACCGCCAGCAGCAGCAGCTCGACGCACATCAGCAGCAGGATGAGGTTCTTGCGGTTGATGAACATGCCCGCGACCGAAATCGAGAACAGCACGCCGGAGATGATCAGCAGCCAGTTCAGCGGAATCATGGGCCATTCCCCGTGGACGGAGGCTCGGTGGAAACGGGCGGAGTTGCCTGCGCGCTCTGCGCGGGCATCTTGATGATGCGCACGCGGTCCTCGCGCCGCACGGCCACCTGCCGGGCCACGTCCTGCTGCTTGAGGCCGGCGCGCTTGCGCATGGTCAGCGAGATCGCGGCGACGATGGCGATGAGCAGCAACACGGCCGCGAGCTCGAACGGGTAGACGTATTCGGTGTAGAGCACCTTGCCGAGCTCGGCGGTGTTGCTGTAAGCCGCCGGCTGCGCCTGCGCGCCCACGGTCACGTCGAGCCCCAGGCTGCGGCTCCACACCACGCTCACGATCTCGAACACCACCACGCCCGCGACGATGCCGCCGAACAGCGCGTAGCGGGTGACCCGCGCGCGCACCTGCTCGACGTTGATGTCCAGCATCATGACGACGAACAGGAACAGCACCATCACCGCGCCGACATACACCAGGATCAGCACGACGGCGAGGAACTCCGCCTCGATGAGCAGCCAGATGGCGGCGCTGGTGAAGAAGCACAGCACCAGCAGCAACGCGGAATGCACCGGGTTGCGCACGGTGATCATGGCCAGCGCCGAGATCGCGAGGATCGACGCAAACACCCAGAAAAGCACTTCGACTAACAAACCGTGGCTCCCCTGCTCCGCCCTTACCGGTACGCGGCGTCGGCGGCCTTGTCGGCCGCGATCAGCGCATCGTAACGCTCGCCCACCGCGAGCAGCTTGTCCTTGGTCATGATGTTCTCGCCGCGATGCTCCATGTGGTACTCGTGGATGCGCGTGAGCACGATGGCATCCACCGGGCAGGCTTCCTCGCAGAAGCCGCAGTAGATGCACTTGAAGAGGTCGATGTCGTAGCGCGTGGTGCGGCGGGTGCCGTCCTGCGCCACGTCCGAATCGATGGTGATGCACACCGCCGGGCACACGGCCTCGCACAGCTTGCAGGCGATGCAGCGCTCTTCGCCGTTGGGATAACGCCGCAAGGCATGCAGGCCGCGGAAGCGCGGCGACTGCGGCGTTTTCTCCTCCGGATAGTTCACCGTGAACTTCGGGCGGAAGAAGGTCCGGATGGTCACGCCCATGCCCTTGAGGAGCTCCCACAGGGCGAATGTCTTGATGATGTTGCGCATGTCAGGTCACCACTCTCCAGGGCCCCACCTTCAGGTACGCCAGCACGCCTTCAACCGCGATCCAGACGAGAGTCACCGGAATCAGGATCTTCCAGCCGAGGCGCATGATCTGGTCGTACCGGTAGCGCGGGAACGTGGCCCGGAACCACAGGAAACAGAAGAGGAACAGGAAAAGTTTCAGGAACAGCCATTGGAAGCCGTCGCCGATCACGAAGGCCAGCGCCGGCCCGACATAGGGGATGGCGGCGACCTGCTCCGGCTCGATGTAGCCGTCGAAGGGACTCAGCCAGCCGCCGAAGAAGAACACGGAGGTCAGCGCCGAGATCAGGATCATGTTGGCGTATTCGGCCAGGAAGAACAGCGCGAAGGCGATGCCGGAATATTCGACGTGGAAGCCGGCGACGATCTCGGACTCGCCTTCGGCCACGTCGAAGGGCGCGCGGTTGGTCTCGGCCACGCCCGAGATGAAGTACACCAGGAACAGCGGGAACAGCCAGAACCAGTTCCACGACAGGAAGGCGCCCTGCTGCCTGGCGACGATGTCGCCGAGGTTCAAACTACCCGCCGCCATGATCACGCCCACCAGCGCGAAGCCCATGGCGATCTCATAGGCGACGATCTGCGCCGCGGAGCGCATGGCGCCGAGGAAGGCGTACTTCGAGTTCGAGGACCATCCGGCGAGGATCACGCCGTACACACCGACGGAGGTGAGCGCGAGCACGTAGAGCAGGCCGGCGTTGACGTTGGCGATCGTCAGGTTCGGGCTCAGCGGGATCACGGCCCAGATGGCGAACGCAGGCACCAGCGTGATGATGGGCGCGAGCCGGAACAGCACCTTGTTGGAGGCGCTCGGGATCACGACCTCCTTGATCAGCAGCTTGATGACGTCCGCGAACGGCTGGAAGATGCCGGGCACGAAACCGAAGATGCTGCCGACGCGGTTCGGACCCTTGCGCAGCTGCATCCAGCCGATGACCTTGCGCTCCCACAACGTCGTGAAGGCCACGGCCAGGATCAGCGCCACCGTGACCACCAGGATCCAAAGCGTCGATTGCAGGTAACCCGGCCACGCCGGATAGCGGATCAGCTCGCCGACCCACTGCACCAGGGGATTCATGCGGCCGTACCCCCGTAGGTCGCCGCGGCGAGCTTGCCTTCACGCGTGCGTTGCAGCGAGGGCGCACGACGCAACACCGCGTCGATGGCGTACATCGGCACGTCGACCACGCGCGCGTCCGTGGCCTGCGCGGCCGAAGCGGGTTCATGCGCGCCCTGGTAGGAGCCTGCGGCGATGTCGGCGCAGCGTGCGCGCAGTTCCTCGCGCACTTCCTCGGAGGACTGGTAGTCGAAATCCGCGACGCCGGCGAGATTGCCGAGCACGCGCAAGACCTTCCAGCCGGGACGCGACTCGCCGAGCGGCCTGGCGGCACCGGCGAAGCTCTGCCACAACCCTTCGAGATTCACGTAGGTGCCGGAGGTTTCCGCGAAAGTCGAGATCGGCAACAACACGTGCGCCACGGACTTGAGCGTCTCGTCGGCATACGGCGTGGCGGCCACCACGAACGCCGCGCCGGCGAGCGTGCGGCGCGCGTCGGCGCCCAGCCCATCGGCCCAGGGTTCCGTGCCGCCGAACAGTAGATAGGCCTTCTGCGGGTTGGCCAGCATGTCGCGGGCCGACTTGCCCGTCATGGCGGCCTTGAGGCCGCCGGCATCGCGATGCGGCACTGCGCCCGCGAGGTACGCTCCCGCGGCGTTGCCGCCTTCGGCCAGCGTGCCCAGCGACGCGCCCGTCGCGGCCGCAAGTCCCGCCGCCACGGCCCGCAGATCCGCGTACGCCGGATGCCGCAAGGCCAGAGCGCCCAGCCAGATGGCGCGCTTTGCGCCCGATTTGAGCGCCGCGGCGATCGTGCGATGCGCGGTGTTCACCTGCGCGGCCGAAACCACCGATGCCAGGTGCCGGGGCGCCGCCGCCCCTTCGAGCGCGGCCGCGTAGATGGCCGCGAGGTCCGCGAGCTGCCGGACGGGGCTCGACTCGAGGTAAGCCGCCACCGGGAACAGGTAGTCGAAGCGCGCCGGATTCAGGAAGGCCACCCTGGCGCCGCGCCTGGCGGCCTTGCGCACGCGATGCGCGAGCACGGGCGCCTCGCGCCGCAAATTCGATCCCACGACCAGCAGCGCATCGAGCTGCTCGATGCCGGCGATGCTGAGCCCGCCGAGGCCGGGAGCCGCGGGATCCGCGTCCTGGTCACGAAAATCCGCCTGGCGCAACCGATGATCGATGTGGGCGGAGCCGAGCGCGCGCGTCAGCTTCGCCAGCAGATAGAGCTCCTCCACCGTCGCGGAGCTGCTCGCGAGCGTGCCGAGCTCCGCGCCCGCGGCCTTGAGTCCCTGGGCGGCGGTTTCGAGCGCGACTTCCCAGGTGACCTGCTTCCATTCGCCGCCATTGCCGCCTGCCTGGCGGACCATCGGGGCGCTCAGCCGGTCGGCGCTGTAGACGCCTTCGTAGCTGAACCGATCGCGGTCGGCGATCCAGGTCTCGTTGATGGCCTCGTTCGGGCGGGGAACGACCCGCATCAGCCGGCCGCGCAACACGTGGCCGTAGAGGTTCGTGCCCACGCCATCGTGCGGCGAGACCAGCGCGGCCTGCGTCATCTCCCAGGCGCGCGCGCGGTAACGGTAGGGCTTCGAATTCAGCGCGCCCACCGGACACAGGTCGATGATGTTGCCCGAGAGCTCGTGCTCGACCGCCCGCTCCACGTAGGTGCCGATCTCCATGTGCTCGCCGCGACCCGTGGTGCCGAGCTCCTGGATACCGGCGATCTCCGCCGTGAAGCGCACGCAGCGCGTGCAGTGGATGCAACGAGTCATGTCGGTGGAGACGAGCGGGCCGATGTCCTTGTCCTTGACCACGCGCTTGCGCTCGGAGAAGCGCGCGATGTCGCGACCGAAGCCCATGGCGAGGTCCTGCAACTCGCACTCGCCGCCCTGGTCGCAGATCGGGCAATCGAGCGGATGATTGATCAGCAGGAATTCCATGGTCGCCTTCTGGGCGCCGATGGCCTTGGGCGACTTGGTGAAAACCTTCATGCCCTCGGTGATGGGCGTGGCGCAGGCCGGCAGCGGCTTCGGCGCCTTCTCCACTTCCACGAGGCACATGCGGCAGTTGGCCGCGATCGCCAGCTTGTCGTGGTAGCAGAAGCGCGGCACGTACGCGCCGTGCGCGTCCGTGACGTGGATGATCATCTGGCCTTTCTTGCCCTGCACGGGCTTGCCGTCGACCTCGACGTTGACGACGTCGCTGGGCGGAGCGGATGCCGTTGACGGAGGCGTCGAGCTCATGCCGCCTTCCTCGTGACGTCGACGATGCTGCGGCCGCCGTTGTCGATCATGTATTCGAATTCGTGGCGGAAATGCTTGATGAAGCTCTGCACCGGCCACGCCGCGGCATCGCCGAGCGCGCAGATCGTGTGGCCTTCGATGCGGCCGGCCACGTCGACGAGCAGCTGCAGGTCGGCGCGCGTGCCCTGCCCGGCCATGATCCGGCGGATCACGCGGTTCATCCAGCCGGTACCCTCGCGGCACGGGGTGCACTGCCCGCAGGATTCACTCTTATAGAAGCGCGACAGGCGCTCGAGCACCTTCACCATGCAGGTGGTTTCGTCCATGACGATGACCGCCGCCGAACCCACCGAGGAGCCCGCGGCCTTCAGCGAATCGAAGTCCATGTTCGCCGCGAGGATTTTCTCCGCCGGCAGCACGTACACAGACGATCCGCCGGGGATCACCGCCTTGAGCTTGCGGCCGTTCTTCACACCGCCGGCGATTTCGAGCAGATCCACGAATGGAATGCCGAGCGGCAGTTCGTAGTTGCCCGGCTTGTTCACGTGACCCGACACGGAAAAGATCGCGGTACCGCCGGCATTGGCCACGCCGAGCTTGGCGAACCAGTCCGCGCCCTTGCGCAGGATGGTGGGCACCGACGCGTAGCTCTGCGTGTTGTTGATCGTGGTCGGCAGGCCATACAGGCCGAACGCGGCCGGGAACGGCGGCTTGAAGCGCGGCTTGCCCTGCTTGCCCTCGAGCGAATCCAGCAGCGCGGTTTCCTCGCCGCAGATGTAGGCCCCGGCGCCGACGGCCGTGAACAGGTCGAAGTCGACGCCGCTGCCGAGGATGTTCTTGCCCAGCAGACCGGCGGCATAGGCCTCCTTGACCGCCGCCTCGAAGCGCGGCACCGGCTCGCCCAGGAATTCACCGCGGATGTAGTTGTAGCCCACCGTGGCCGTCATGCAGTAGCCGCCGATGGCCATGCCCTCGATGAGCGCGTGCGGGTTGTAGCGCAGGATGTCGCGATCGTGGCAGGTGCCGGGCTCGGATTCGTCCGAGTTGCATACCGTGTATTTCTGCACCGGCGACTTGCGCGGCATGAAGCTCCACTTGGTGCCGGTGGGGAAGCCGGCGCCGCCGCGGCCACGCAGCCCGGACGCCTTGACCTGGTCGATGACGCTTTCCGGCGCTGGCTTCTCGGCGAGGATCTTCTTCCACGCATCGTAGCCGCCGATCTTCAGGTAATTCTCGAGCTTCCAGGACTCGGCGAGCCGCAACGGCTCGAACACCGTCAGGTTCATCTTGTCAGCCCACTTTTCCGCAGCTCCAGCCATCTGGCGAGTCCCTACTTCAGTTCATCCAGCACCTTGTCCACCTTCTCGGGTGTCAGGTACTCGTGGAAAACGTGATCGACCATCATCATCGGCGCGCCGGTGCAGGCCGCGAGGCACTCCTCTTCCTTCTTGAGGAAGATGCGCCCGTCGGGCGTGCTCTCGCCGAGCTTGATACCGAGCTTCTTCTCGCAATGCGCCACCAGGTCCTCGGCGCCGTTCAGCATGCAGCTGATGTTGGTGCAGATGCTGACGTGATGCCGGCCGCAGGGGTGCGTCTCGAACATCGAGTAGAAGGTGGCGACCTCGTACACCTGCACGGGCGGCAATCGCAGGTATTCGGCGACGGCGTCCATGAGCTCGGGTGTCAGAAAGCCGTTGTTCTGCTCCTGCGTGAACCGCAATGCCGAAAGCACCGCGGAACGCTGCCGGCCGGTCGGAAATCGGCTGATCCACTCGTCGATCTCGTGGCGCGTGTGCTCGTTCAGCAGGCGCGCCTTGTCACCGAGCACGGGCTCGAACGTTCCGCCGTCCGCCGTCTTCACGACCTGCGTCATCGATCCACCTCTCCGAACACGATGTCCTGCGTGCCGATCACGGCGACCACGTCGGCGAGCATGTGACCCTTGGTCATCTCCTCGAGCGCCGACAGGTGCGTGAAACCGGGCGCGCGGCACTTGAGCCGGTACGGCTTGTTGGCGCCATCCGAGATCAGGTAGATGCCGAACTCACCCTTCGGCGCCTCGATCGCCGCGTAGGTCTCGCCCTCGGGCACGATGTAGCCTTCGGTGAACAGCTTGAAGTGATGGATCAGCGATTCCATGTCGCCCTTCATGTGCTCGCGGCGCGGCGGCCGCACCTTCTGGTCGTCGAGCATCACGGGGCCGGGATTGCGCCGCAGCCACTCCACGCACTGCTTGATGAGGCGCGTGCTCTGGCGCAGTTCTTCGATGCGCACCAGGTAGCGGTCGTAGCAGTCGCCGTTCACGCCCACCGGGATGTCGAAGTCCAGCTTGTCATAGACCTCGTAGGGCTGCTTCTTGCGGATGTCCCAGGCCAGCCCTGAGCCACGCAGCATCGGCCCGCTGAAGCCCAGTGCCATCGCACGCTCCGGACTCACCACGCCGATGTTCACGGTGCGCTGCTTCCAGATGCGGTTGTCGGTGAGCAGCGTCTCGTACTCGTCGATGGCCTTGGGGAAGCGCCTGGCGAAATCGTCGATGAAGTCGAGCAGCGATCCCTGGCGCGCGGCGTTCATGCGGTCGGCGTTCTTCTGCGAGCGCCACTTCGAAGCCTGGTACTTCGGCATGGAATCCGGCAGGTCGCGGTACACGCCGCCCGGCCGGTAGTAAGTGGCGTGCATGCGCGTGCCCGAGACCGCCTCGTAGCAGTCCATCAGGTCCTCGCGCTCCTTGAACGCGAGCAGGAAGACGGTCATCGCGCCGATGTCGAGCGCGTGCGCGCCCAGCCACATCAGGTGGTTCAACACGCGCGTGATCTCGTCGAACATCGTGCGGATGTACTGCGCGCGGATCGGCGGCGTGATGCCTAGCAGCCGCTCGATGGCGATGACGTACGCATGCTCGTTGCACATCATCGACACGTAGTCGAGCCGGTCCATGTAGCCGATCGACTGGTTGAAAGGCTTCGACTCGGCCAGTTTCTCGGTGGCGCGATGCAACAGGCCGATGTGTGGATCGGCCTTCTGGATGACCTCGCCGTCCATCTCCAGCACCAGGCGCAGCACGCCGTGTGCCGCCGGATGCTGCGGGCCGAAGTTCAACGTGTAGTTGCGGATTTCGTTCATTGCTTCGGAATCTTCAGCGCCGGGTCGTACCGGTTGTCGTCACGGATGACTTTCGGCACCAGCGTGCGCGGCTGGATGGTGACCGGCTCGTAGATCACGCGCTGCTTGTCGGCGTCGTAGCGCACCTCGACGTTGCCGATCAGCGGGAAATCCTTGCGGAACGGATGGCCGATGAAGCCGTAGTCGGTGAGGATGCGGCGCAGATCCGGATGGCCGGTGAACAGGATGCCGTACAGGTCGAAGGCCTCGCGCTCGAACCAGTTCGCCGCCGGCCAGATCTCCACCACCGAATCGATGATGGGATCTTCCGCATCCTCGCAGCGCGCCCGGATGCGCAGCCGCTGGTTGTGCGTGATCGACAGCAGTTGATAGGCCACCGCGAAACGCGCGCCATCGTGCGGGCGGCGCACGCCGCTGCGTTTC
>DASTRL010000013.1:0-28077 GCA_035761265.1 Steroidobacteraceae bacterium | reverse complement strand
CCGGTTTGCTAGGAAAGGGGGACTGTCCCTCTTTCCTAGCAAAGAGGGACTGTCCCCATTTTCTGCTCGCGGCCGGGGCGCTTGCGCGGGTATGCAGCCAGCGCGGAGAGCTTCAGCCACTCGGGAAACTTCCGCGTGAGCGACGGTGCGCCCAGGACTTCGATGCGCCCGGCGCGGATTTCGGCACGCAGATCGCGAATGCCGCGCCACGCCTCGACGAACAGGCGCAGGTCGGCACGCACGCGCACGTCGATCTCGTACCCCGGGTCCTTCAGGCACATGTCGACGTCGCCATCCTCGTTGACCAGCCAGAAGCGCCGGCAGTCGCGCGGCGCGCCGCTGAACTCGAAGCCGAGCACGGTACGGCCGGCAGGCATGCGCGCGGTGTCGAGACACAGGTGCATGCTCCAGGCGAGGAACCCGAGATCCATGTCGTCCATGCGCATGTCGCGTGCCCAGTGCTGGCCCCAGACGGCGAGGCCCTCGATCAGCGGCGCGAGGTCTCGTCCCGCCGGGGTGAGTAGATAGGTTCGCGGAGCGCCGCGCCGCGCGGGCGAGCTGTGGATCAGGCCGGCGCCTTCCAGCTCGCGCAGTCGCTTGCTCAGCATGCCGGGGGAGATGCGCGGCACGCCGCGATGGATGGCGTTGAACTGCGCGCAGCCGTCGATGACCCGGCTGATGACGAGCAGCGTCCAGCGCTCGCAGAGCAGCTCCGCTGCGAGGGCCAAGGGGCAGTACTGGCCGTATCCGCGTTTCAAGGTGCGGATTCTTGCAGCATGGCGGTTCGCTGACTACTACGGTTTCCGTAGTAGCCGGCAGGCGTGGCGGCGCGCAGGCTGTGCGCCATGAAAGCGCACGCCTGCCTGATCTTGCTGCTCGCCGCGTGGTCCTGCGGCGCGAGCGAAAGCCGGCACGCCGCCGAATCCGCGCTGCTGGTCGAGTGGAACGCGCGCCTGCTCGGCGCCGCGGAGGCCGAGGACCATTTCCTCACGCTGAAGGGCGTGCGCGCCACGGCGATGATGCACCTGGCCGTGCACGATGCGCTCAATGGCATCGAACCGCGCTTCCGCGCGTACGCCTACACGGGCAACAGCCGCGACGCGGACCCGATCGCGGCCCTGTCCGAGGCCGCGTTCACCATCGCCAACGAGCAGTACCCCGCGCGGCGGGATGCCTGGGAGGCGTTGCGCCAACAGGGCCTCGATGCCTCGCGCAAGACTGCGGCTCGAGAAGCCGGCATCGTACTGGGACGCGCCGCGGCGCGGGCCGTGCTGGCGCGGCGCGCGGCTGATCGATGGAACGCCACGGCGACGTACAAGTTCCAACCGATGGCACCGGGCGTGTATGCCGAGTTCGCCGAGCACAGCGGTACGCCGCACGGCTTCGTGTTCGGCGCGGGTTGGGCCGTCGTCCAGCCATTCGCGTTGCAGTCACCGGACCAGTTCCGCGCGCCGCCACCACCGGACATCGCGAGCGACGAGTATGCGCGCGCTTTCGAAGAGGTGCGCAGTGTCGGCCGATTCGAAAGCCGCACGCGCACCGCGGACCAGACTCATCTCGCGTTCTGGTGGAAGGACTTCGCGGAGAATTCGCACAACCGCCTGGCTCGGCAGCTGGTGCTGGAAGAGCAGCCGGACCTGTGGGTCGCGGCGCGGCTGTTCGCGTTGCTGAACGTCGCCATCATGGATGCGTACATCAGCGTGTTCCACAACAAATTCTTCTACAACCACTGGCGGCCGTACACGGCGATCCGCTGGGCGGATCACGATGGGAATCCGCGGACCCGGGCGGAGCCGGACTGGAACAACACGCATCGCCATACCTACGCGTTTCCGTCGTATCCGTCCGCGCATGGGACTGCCTGCGCGGCGGCCATGACCGTGCTTGCCGATACGTTCGGCGATGACCACCGGTTCCGTATGTCGACGCCGCTGGTGGATGCCGCCGGGCCGTTGTCCGGGAAGATCGCGATGCAGCCGGCGACGCGCTCGTTCGACAGCTTCAGCGCCGCGGCGCTCGAGTGCGCCCGGTCGCGCGTGTACCTCGGCATCCACTTCCGCTACGACGCCATCGAGGGGAATCGGCTGGGGACTCGCATTGGGCGCTACGTGGTGAAGAAATGGGGACAGTCCCTCTTTCCTAGCAAACCGGGACTGTCCCCCTTTGCTAGGAAAGAGGGACTGTCCCCATTTATCCCCACACCAACATGATCAGGGGTGTGCCGACCAGCAGCACCAGCAACGAGAGCGGCGCGCCCAGCCGCGCGTAGTCGCCGAACTTGTAGCCGCCGGGGCCGAACACCAGCGTGTTGCACTGGTGGCCGATGGGCGTGAGGAAGTCGCAGCCGGCGCCGACGGCGACGGCCATGAGGAAGGCGTCGGGTGCGAAGCCCAGTCGCGAAGCGAAGCTCGAGGCGATGGGCGCCATCACGAGCACGGTGGCCGCGTTGTTGAGGAACGGCGTCAGCGCCATCGCGGCCGCGAGGATCAGCGCCACCGCACCCCAGGGCGGCAGCAGGTGCGCGGCGTTCGCGAGGCCCGCGGCGATCACATCCGCACCGCCGGTGGTGCGGATCGCGTCGCTCACCGGGATCAGCGCGCCGATCATCACCAGCAGCGGCCACTCGATCGAGTTGTACGCCTCGCGCACGCTCAGCGAACCGAGCAGGATGATGGCCAGCCCCGCGCCGAAGAACGCAATGCCCACCGGTAGTTTGCCCGTGCCGGCGAGGATCATGGCGGTCGCGAGCACGACGATGGGCACCAACCCGCGGCGCACGGTCCCCAGGTGCAGCTCCCGCGGCGCCAGCGGCAGGCAGCCCAGCTCGCGCAGGACGTCACCCATCTCCGGCATCGGCCCCTGCAGCACGATGACGTCGCCGGCGTACAGCCGGATGTCGCGCAGCCGCTCCGTCAGCCGCTCGCCGCTGCGGCTCACCGCGATCATGTTCACGTTGAAGCGCTCGTGCAGCGCGAGCCGCGCCGCGGTCTTGCCGATCAGCATCGAGCCCGGCGCGATCACGGCCTCGAGCGTCGCGATCTCCTCGTCCGGCTTCTCCACCCGGGTCTCGCGATGCTCGCCCTCGAGCTCGAGCCCGGCGGTCTTCACCGCATCGCCGAGCGCGGCGGGCTCGCCTTCCAGGATCACGCGGTCGTCCTCGCGCAGCACGGTGTCCTGGCTCGCCACCTTCTTCTCGCCGTCGCGGATCACCGCGTTCACGGACACTTCCTTGCTGAGCTTCTTGCGCAGCGCGCGCAGCGTCTCGCCCGCGAAGCTCGACTTGGGGCCGATGCGCCCCTCGGTGACGTAGTCCTGGATGGCGATGCCTTCGGCGAGCGAGCTTTCGCCCTTGCGATCCTGCGGCAGCAGCTTGTACGCGAAGGCGAGGAACACGACGCCGAGCACGGCGAGCCCGAGCCCCACCGGCATGAAGTCGAACATCACGAACGGGTGACCCACGAGCCGCTGGCGCAGCTCCGAGACGATGATGTTGGGCGAGGTGCCGATCAGCGTCATCAACCCGCCGAGCAGCGAGCCGAAGGCCATGGGCATCAGGAACACCGACGGTGACACCTTCGAGCGCTTGGCCATCTGGAACGCCACCGGCAGCATCATCGCGAGCGCGCCGATGTTCTTCACGAACGCGGACAGCACCGTCACCACGGTCACCAGCAGAATGAGCTGCGCGCGCACCGAGGAGAGGCGCGGCGCGAGCGCCTGCAGCAGGCCCTCCATGAGCCGCGAGCGCGTCACCGCGGCGCTCACCAGCAGCGCCGCGCCGACGATCACGACGATGTCATTGCTGAACCCGGAAAATGCCCTGTCGAAGGGGACCACGCCCACGAGCAGCGCCACCAGCAATGCCAGTCCCGCCACGAGGTCGTAGCGGATGCGTCCCCAGACGAACATCACCATCATGCCGGCGATGACCGCGAAGGCGAGGAACTGCTCTCGTGTCATGCGGACACAGTGACATCGGCGCCTCGCAGCTCACATGCGGCATCGTCCGATATTGGCGGTAACGTCCGCCGACAAGCGCTACCGCCGCCAGAACGCCTCCATCTCCAGGTACAGGAACGAGGCCGACCAGGTGATCAGGATGAAGCCCGAGACCGACTCGGTGCCGGTGATGAAGCGCACCGGCCCGACCGGCGCCAGGTCGCCGAAGCCGAGCGTCGAAAAGGTGGTCGCCGATAGATAGACGACGTCGAGCAGTCCCGCGGCGTGGGCGCCGCTGATGGCGCCGGCATTCGGGAAGAACAGCAGCCCCCAGATGCTGAAACCGAACACCCAGATTTCCGCCACGTGCAGCAGGATGACGCCGTAGACGCCGAGCAGCACCTTGCGACGGCGGATGCCGGCGTGCCGCGTCAGTTGCGTCGATAGCCAGTGCAGGCCCTCGTAGTGCAGCAGCACTGCGAAGGCCAGCGTCGCCGCCGTGACCAGCACCACCAGAAGATTCGCGTCCCAGTGTGAATACATTCGTGAATGCTAGGGAGCGAAGTGGTGCATCGCATACGCAGGAATACACAAGCGGGTACGCAATTGCCGCGTCGGGCGATAACATGGCACATGGAAACGCCGCGGCCGTTCCCCGTCACCACCTCCGAGGCAGTCACGCTGCTCGCGCACTACTACCGCGGCGAGCTCGCGCGCATGATCAGCTGGCGCGACCGGCTGGACCGCACCACCAACTGGGCGATCGGCGCGGTCGCGGCCATGCTGTCCATCTCGCTGGCATCGCGCGAGGCGCACCACTCCGTGCTGCTGTTCGCGATGCTGCTGATCTACGTGCTGCTGATCATCGAGGCGCGGCGCTACCGCTTCTACCACGTGTATCGCATGCGCGTGCGGCTGCTGGAGCGCGAGTACTTCGCGCCGCTGCTCGCGCCGGACGCGGACGCCGCGCGCGGGGATTTCGCGCGGCTCGCCGCCGACCTGCGCGAGCCGCGCTTCACGGTGTCGCTGTTGCAGGCCATGGCGCGACGCCTGCAACGCAACTACTGCTGGATCTTCCTGGTGGTGCTGCTCGCCTGGCTGGTGAAGACCACTTCCGCGATTTCCGGCGGCCGCGCGCGGCTGGTCCACTCCATGGACGAATTCCTGGCGAACACGGCCACCGCAGGCGTGTCCGGCATCGCGGTGATCTGCGGCGTGTGCGCGCTGTACGCGTGGCTGATCTTCGTGATGGTGAGATTCCACATCGACGAGGACGAGCTCGGCCCGGGCCAGGTGCACGTGTGAGGTCTGTCCCCGTTTGCTAGGAAACGAGGAATGTCCCCATTAATGCGTGGCGGCGACGGTGGGCTCGACCTGCGCTTCCAGCCACTTGCGCACGCGGCGCGCGTCCGCGGTGCGGGTCAGCTTGCCGAAGGAATTCAGGAACACCATGTTCACGGCGCGCTCGCCGATCATGGCCTGCATCGCCAGGCACTCGCCGGCATCGTTCGTGAATCCGGTCTTCTGCACGAGTATGTCCCAGTCCGGCCTGCCGACCAGCAGGTTGGTGTTGCGGTAGCGGAGCATGCTGCGGCCGGCGCGCACCTCGTGGCTGGTGAGCGTCGAGAACTCGCGGATGCGCGTGTCGCGCGTCGCCGCGTTCAGCAGCCGCGCGAGATCGCGGGCCGTCGAGACGTTGTGGCTCGATAGGCCGGACGGATCGTCGAAGCGCGTCTTCGTCATGCCGAGCGCGCGGGCCTTGGCGTTCATGGTGCGCACGAAGGCCGCGGTGCCGCCCGGGTAGCTGCGCGCCAGCGTCTTCGCCGCGCGGTTCTCGGAAGCCATCAACGCCAGCTTCAGCAGGTCGCGGCGCGTGAGCTTCGCGCCCACGGGCAGGCGCGAGAAGGCGCCCTTTCCGCTCCAGCGATCCGCGTTCGTGATCTCGATCTTCTCGTCGAGCGGCTGCTGGCCGTCGAGTATCACCAGCGCCGTCATGAGCTTGGTGATCGAGGCGATGGGCGCGATGCGCGTGGCGTCGCGCTCGAACAGGATCTCGCCGCTGTTGGCGTCCATCACCAGTGCGGCGGCGGACCTGAGTCCGGGTCCGGCGCCCTTGGTCGAGACCTGCGTGTCGCCGGCGATCGCGCCAGCATTGCAGCCGAGGATCAGCAGCGCGCCAACCGCCGCGCTCGTGCACATCCGCATCATGCCCGCGATCGTAGATGCAAGTGTCTCGCGGTGCACGCATTTCGTCGCGGCCCGGCGACAGTCGGGAACCTTTGTTGAACGTCGTTCGTGTCTCTCTTTCAGTAAAGCTGATCAGGAGAAGCCATGAAACGAAGTTCCCCGTCCGCGGCCGCGGGTTCCGTCCTGGGCGCCGTGGCGTGCATCGTCCTGCTGGCTACCCTTGCCGCCTGCGGCGGTGGAGGTTCCGACTCGTCCGCCGCGAGCGGGCCGCAATTCGGCCGCGTCAACCTGCGGATCACCGACTCGCCCGTTACCGCCGCGAAACGCGTCGTCGTGCAATTCACCGGCCTGGAGATCAAGCCGGCGAACGCCGCCCAACCGGAGGTCTTCGACTTCGCGCCCCGACAGATCGACCTGCTCGCGCTCGACGGCGGCGGCAGCGAGATGCTGCTGAGCGACGAGCTGCTCCCCGCGGGCAACTACGAATGGATCCGCCTCAAGGTCAATGCCGGCCGGGACGCCTCGGATTCGTTCATCGAGCTGCTCGATGGCAGCGTGCACCCGCTGTTCATTCCGAGCGGCAATCAGACCGGCCTCAAGCTCATCCGCAGCTTCACCATCGCCGCCGGCGGCATGCACGACTTCACCATCGACTTCGACCTGCGCAAGTCGGTGGTCCATCCGCCGGGCCTCGGTGAGCCCTACCTGCTCAAGCCCGTGCTGCGTCTCGTCGACAACCTGCAGGTTGGAACCATCGACGGCACCGTGGCGCCGACGCTCATCGCCGAGGGTTGCGCGCCCGCCGTCTATCTATATGCCGGCACGGGAGTGACGCCGGACGATATCGGCAGCGCCATACCGCCGCTCGCCAGCACCGCCGTGAAGCTCGACGAGACCACCGGCGACTGGCGCTACCGTCTGGCGTTCGTTCCGGCCGGCGCGAACACCGTGGCCTTCACCTGCGGGGCGGATGACGATGCCGCGGATGCGGATGATCCGCTCACCTTCTCCGCGCCACTCGATGCGATGGTGCTCGCGGGCCAGACAATCACGGTGGATTTCCCTGCCCCGTGACGCATCCCCGGGCGCGTTGGACGGACCCCGTCCCACCGCGCCCGGGGTGCGATATCTTGCCGCCAGATGAGCGACGCTCCGGCCGAGGAATTCGACCTGTTGTTGCGCGGGCACGTACGCCCGCTCTATCGATACGCCTACCGCTGGACGGGCGACGTGGACCAGGCGGAGGATCTCGTGCAGGAGACGCTGACCCGCCTGTTCTCGGAGCTGCCGAAACTTCGCAAGGTCGAACGGCTGCGGCCGTGGGCGGCACGGGTGATGTATCGCATCTTCGTCGACGAGCTGCGACGCCGGCGCCGCTCGCCGATTTCCTTCGTCGGCCGCGGCGGCACCACCGGCGCATCGCTCGAAGAGGAGGATGAGGACGAGATCGCGGCGGACGAAGCCTGGAATCCGGAGGAACTCGCCGAGCGGGCCTTCGAACGCGAGCGGATCGCGGCGGCCTGGCCCCGGCTGCATTCACAGCATCGGGTGGTGCTGTCGCTGCACGAAATCGAGGGGTACAGTCTCGAAGAGGTGGCGCAGATCATCGAGGTTCCGCTCGGAACGGCGAAATCGCGGCTGAATCGCGCACGCAAGCACCTGCGTGATTTGTTGAACGAGGGAACGGAAACGCCTTCTGCAGCGTGTAAGTCTTCAGAGACCTCGTGAGTGTGAAACGTGCCTGAGATGGAAAACCTGCGAGCTGGATTGCGGGCGATGCCGGTCCCGGAGCCGCGGCCCGGGTTCGTCGAGCGCGCGCTGCGCAATGCCACGCGGCGAGATGCATCCGTTTCCGGCCGGCTGCGCGCAGCCATGCGTCGCCCCGCGACGTGGTGGGCCGCGGGCGCCGGCGCGCTGGCGGCCACGCTTGCGTGCGTGGCGATCGTGTGGCTCGGCTCCACGCCGCCGGAATCCGCCGTGACGCTCGCACTCAATGAACATCGCGACGTGTCGCTGGTCATCGACTCGGAACGCGATCTCGAGGGGGCCACGATCCGCCTGTACTTGAGCGGCAGTGTGTCGCTGGCCGGCTATGAAGGTGAGCGCGAAATCGAATGGCTGACCTCGCTCACCCGCGGCGCGAATCTGCTGTCCCTGCCGGTGGTCGCGCTCGCGCCCGGCGACGGCCGCATCGTCGCGGAGATCGAGCACGAGGGTCGCGCACGACGCGTGAGCGTCGCCATGCACGTCGCCGCACCGGCGAAGGATGACATCGGATGAGCGCGGAGGGCATCATGCGGCGTGCGCAGCGCCTGTACTTCGTCGTCCTGCTGGTGCTCAACCTGCCGATCGCGCTCGCGCAGACGCCACCCGCGCGCACCCCGGATGATCTCGACGTCACCATGCGCGTCATCGCGGATCCGAATGCGAAGGTGCCCGACGAAATCGTGCGCCGGATCGCGCTGCCCAAGCCTGCGCAACCCGCTCCCGACGCCGGCAAACCACCCGCCGACGCTGGCTCGCAGGGTCAGCAACGCGCTGCGGAAGCTCGCGAGCAGGGTCGCGAATTCGGTCAGCAGGTCTCCGAACAGGCCAGGCAGCGCGCCGAAGAAGCGCGGCGCAATCACGGTCCTCCGCGGGGGAACCCAGGCGCTCCCGGAACACCGCCTCGCCAGCCGCCCGGGCGTCCGACGCCGCCACCAGGCGGTTGAGGCGCCGCACCTGGCATCGCTCGCTATCCTGGTGGCGGTCGCGCTGAACCCGGGCGCGCGCGCCGACACCGGCGAGGCGCAAGCGCGTTTCGCGGAGGCGCGCGCGGCGTTCGAGCTCGGCGATTTCCCGCGCGCGCTGCTGCTGTACGAGCAGTGTCTCGCGCTCGGCATGCAGGGACCCGCGATTCACTACAACATCGGCGTCGCGGCGTATCGCGGCGGCGATCTGGCGCGCGCCGAGCAGGCCTTTCGCGAGGTGGCGCGCACGCCGGCGATGGCGGCGCTCGCCGACTACAACCTGGGCCTGGTCGCACTGCGGCGCGATGAGCCCGGCGCCGCGCGCGCATGGTTCGAGCGGGCGCAGCGCGAATCCACCGACGAAAAGCTGTCGGCGCTCGCGGCGCGACGCCTCGGAGAATTGCCGCGCGCGCCGACGCGCGCACCCGCATCATGGTACGCGCGCGCTGGCGCCGGCTACGATGACAACGTCGCGCTGCGTTCGCCGTCGGTCGATACGCCAGGCAGCGGTGAAGGTGACGCCTTCGCGGATCTGCTCGTCGCCGGCAGCTATTCATTCGATCCGGCGTGGCGTGTCGATGCGGCGGCCGGGCTGGTGCGGTACGAGACGCTCGATGCATTCGACCAGACCGCGCTGTCGCTCGGCGCGGCGCGCGGATTCGCGCCCGATCGCTGGTATCTCGAGCTCGGTGGCTACGCGACACAGCTCTCGTTCGGTGGCGATGTGTACGAGCGCGCGTTTGCGGCCGCGGCGCACGCAACGCGGAGCTTCGACGGGCTCGGGACTCTGCGCGCGCAGGTGCATCTTTCGACGGTGGATGGCGAGCGCGACTTCTCCGGGCTGTCCGGCACGCGTTCGGAGTTCGGCGTGCGCTACGAAACCACCTGGCGCGCCGTCAGCCTCGCCGCGGATACGCGCGCGGAGCTCAACGACAGCGAAGATGCCGCCTTCGCCTCACGATGGCTGGAGATCGGCGCGGAGACGGATTGGGCGGCTTCTCCCCTTTTGTCGTTTGGCGCGGGCGTCCGCTGGCGAAAGACGCAGCATCCGGCTCAGCCCGGACAGCAAGCCTGGGACGATCGCCGCACGACCTTTCGCCTCGAAGCCACGCGCACGCTGTGGCAGCGGACCCAGCTCGCCGTGCGCTACGAACACGAAAGCAATGCCTCGCCAATCGACGGGTACGATTACCGGCGCAATTGGCTGTCGGCCTGCCTCGAGTTCTGGCGCTGACTCCCGCGCGGTGGTGGCCTTCCCGGGCTGAATCCAGTACAAACGCCGCAACGCCCAAGGCCAACAATTCCTGGAGCTTCAATGTTCGGACACGACTTTCGGCGGCCCGGGATGGCCGCGCTGCTGTTGTTGATGGCGTCGCTGCACGCCACCGCGGCCACTGCGGAAAACCGCGTGGTGCTGCCGGACTCGGTGACGCCCGTGAGCTACCGCATCGACTTCACGCCCGACATGGGCGCGCTCACCTTCAAGGGCACGGCCGAGATCGACGTGCAGGTGAACCGCGCCACGAACACCATCGAGCTCAACGCGGCCGATCTCGCGATCGACAACGTGGTGCTGGCCGGAGAGCCGAAGAAGCCGGCGGTCGGCTATGACGAGAAGGTCCAGACCGTCACGTTCACCTTCGATCACCCGGTTTCCACCGGCGCGCACACGCTGAAGATCGCCTACCACGGGACCATCTACCAGAGCGCCTCCGGGCTGTTCGCGCTCGACTACCGCGGCCCGGGCGGCGAGCAGGACCAGCAGCGCGCGCTGTTCACGCAATTCGAGAATTCGGATGCGCGCCGCTTCGTGCCCTGCTGGGACGAGCCGGGCATCAAGTCGACGTTTGAACTCACGGCCACGCTGCCGGCGGGTCTGATGCCGCTGTCGAACATGCCGGTGGCCGGCGCGGCGAAGCTCCCCAACGGGCTGCAACGCGTGCGCTTCGCCAAGACACCGAAGATGTCCACCTATCTGCTGTTCTTCGGCGCCGGCGATTTCGAGCGCGTGCATCGCACGGTGGCGGGCGTGGACGTGGGCATCGTGGTCAAGCGCGGCGACACGGCGCACGCGGCCTTCGCGCTGGATGCGGCCGCGGCGTTGCTGCCGTACTTCAACGACTATTTCGGCGTGCCCTATCCACTGCCGAAGCTCGATCTCATCGCCGGGCCCGGCTCCAGCCAGTTCTTCGGCGCCATGGAGAACTGGGGCGCCATCTTCTATTTCGAGTACTACCTGCTGATCGACCCGCGCATCTCCACGCAGACCGACCAGCAGAACGTCTACAGCGTGGTGGCGCACGAGATGGCGCACCAGTGGTTCGGCGACCTGGTCACCATGGCGTGGTGGGACGACCTGTGGCTGAACGAAGGCTTCGCCTCGTGGATGGCGCGCAAGTCCACCGATCACTTCCATCCGGAATGGAACGTCTGGCTGCAGTCCCTCACCGAGAAGCAGGCGGTCATGAACCGCGACGCGCGTGACGGCACGCATCCCATCGTCATGAACATCGAGGACGTGTTCCAGGCGGCCAGTGCCTTCGACGACATCACCTACACCAAGGGCGAGGCCGTGATCCGCGCGCTCGAGGATTTCACCGGCGAGGCGGCGTTCCGCGCGGGCGTGCGGCGCTACATCCGCGAGCATCAATACGGCAATACCGTCACCGATCAGCTCTGGGATGCCATCGGCAAGGAGTCCGCATCGCCCATCACCCAGATCGCGCATGACCTCACGCTGCAGGCGGGCGTGCCCATGGTGAACATGCTTTCGGCGCACTGCGATGGCGGCAAGACCACGGTCACGCTCAACCAGACGCACTTCGCCGTCGACGCCGGCTCGACGCAAGCCCGGGTGTGGCACCTGCCGGTGAAGGTCGGCGTGGCGGGCCAGGCGCCCTCCTCGCTCATCGTCTCGGGCGACGCCCCGACCAAGGTGCAAGTCGCCGGTTGCGGGCCGGTGATCCTGAACGCCGGCCAGGGCGGCTACATGCGCAGCCGCTATACGCACGAGGGGCTGGCCGCCATCGGCGCGCGCTATGCGAGCCTGTCGTCGGACGATCAGCTCGGCCTGTTGAACGACACGCTGAGCCTGGCCAGCGCGGGCGCCATGCCGATGGCCGACTACCTGGAGCTGACGAAGAATTTTCCCGCCTCGGCGGATCCGGTGGTGACCTCGGTGTTCACGCAGCAGCTCGGGGGGCTGGATCTGTTGTACACCGGCCTCGCCACCCAGCCCGCGTTCCGCGCCTACGCGCGGCGCGTGCTCGCGCCGCTTTTCGCGCGCGTGGGCTGGCAGAAGCGCCCCGGCGAGAGCGACAACACCGTGATCCTGCGCGGCAACCTGATCGCGACGCTGAACGAACTGGGAGATCCCGACGTCGTCGCCGAGAACCGCGCGCGCTTCGAACGGTACCTGAAGGATCCCAAGGCCTTCAGTGCCGACGAGCGCAGCAGCGTGCTGGGCAATGTCGCCGTGCAGGCCGATCAGAAGGTGTGGGATCGCCTGCATCAGATGGCGAAGGCCACGAGCTCGGAGCTCGAGCGCCAGGAACTCTACCGGTTGCTGGGCGCCGCGCAGAGCGATGCATTGGTGCAGCAGGCTCTGAAGCTCGTGTTCTCCGGCGAGATGCCGCCGACGCTGGCGCCGGACATCGTGAGCAGCGTGGCCGCGCGCCACCCGGAGACGGCGCTGAATTTCGCCATCGAGAACTGGGACCGGCTCTCGAAGATGCTGGAAGTCACCTCGGCGCTGCAGTTCGTGCCGAAGCTCACCTTCAACAGCGCGGATCCCGCGTCGATCGCCCGGCTCATGGAGTTCGCCAGGGCGAAGGTGCCCGAGAACGCGCGCCGCGACTACGTGCTGGCCGCGGCGCGCATCCGCTACTACGCCAGCGTCCGCGCGACGCGCCTGCCGGAGGTGGATCGCTGGATCGGATCGCGCGCGCAGGTGTCGGCGAAACAGTAGGTCGCCGCGCGTGAAAGTCCGCGCGCCAGCGTCGTTGGTCTCCTGCGCGGCGCTGGCGCTCGCAGCCTGCGGCGGCGGAGATGCCGGTGGCCCGCAGGCGTCACCGCCAGCGCCGCCGCCCGCGAACCGGGCGCCCGTGGCAATCGCGCGGCAGGACGTGCTCGTGCCCGCGGGCGAGAGCTTCACCGTCGATGCCACGCTCGGCGGGCAGCGCCTCACGGACCCCGACGGCGATCCGCTGACCTGGCGGGTCCGCGTGCGCGGCGATCACGCCGTTGCCATCCATGGCACGCAGCTCTCGGGCACGCTGAACGGAAGCGCGGTCGAGGTCACGCTCGAAGGCACGGACCCGCGCGGCGCGAGCGCACAGACGGTGTTCATGCTCGCCGCGCCGGCCGAGGCCGAAGGCGAGCCCGCGCTGCCCGCCACCCCATACCCATATAAAGATGAGTCGCTGCCCCTGCCCGATGACTATGTCATGTCGAGCCAGTTCCGCGTGCCGCTCTGGGATGCGCAACCGGCGGGCAACCGCACCACGGATGCGGGGGCGGCGCTCGGTCGCGTGCTGTTCCACGACGTGCGCCTCTCGATCACGAATACCGTGGCCTGCGCCTCCTGCCATCAGCGCGAGCATGGGTTCGCATCGGCGCAACGCTTCAATACCGGCGTGATCGGCGTGCCGCTGGCGCGCAACGCCATGGCGCTCGGCAACGCACGCTACAACATCCACGTCGCGTGGTTCTCCGACCTGCGCGTGTCCAGCATCCAGGACGTGGCGCGCCAGGCACTGACCTCGCCGGAGGAAATGGGCCACACGCTGCCAGCCGTCGTGGCCAAACTACAGGCCACGGCTTTCTATGCGCCGCTGTTCGAAGCGGCGTTCGGCACGGCCGAGATCACCGAGGATCGGCTGCTGCGCGCCCTCGAACAATACGTGCAGGCGCTGATCGCCTATCGGACGAAGTACGATGAGGCCTGCGACGCCGTGGGCGGCGTGCCCAGGGACTGCGATGCCGGGCTCGATGCGCAGGAGGCGCGCGGCAGGTTCATCTTCGAGAACGGCGGCGACGGCCAGGTGGCCTGCGTGCAATGCCACGCCCTGCCCGCGGGCGCGAACATCTGGCTCGCGAACAATGGCCTCGATGCGGCGGTGACCGATGCCGGGGTCGGCAATGGACGCTTCCGCCCGGCCTCGCTGTACAACATCGCGCGCACCGCGCCTTACATGCACGACGGGCGCTTCGCGACGCTGCGCGAGGTGATCGAGCACTACGATCACGGCATCCAGGACAACCCGGATCTCGACACGCTGTTGCGCGATGGCGCGGGGCGCGTGCGGCGCATGAATCTGTCCGAGCCGGACAAGGATGCGCTCGAGGCTTTCCTGCGCACGCTAACCGACGAGCCGATGCTGGCCGATCCGAAGTTCGCGAATCCGTTCGAGTGAAGCGCGTGGTGATGTCGCCGTTTCCCGACGTGGGAGCACTGTCGATCGAAATCGGAATGCACCGACTGCGCCCGCCCGCGACGCGGTGCACGCTCGCCCGCTTTCACAGGAGTGCAGCATGAAATGCAAGGACATCATGAAGACCGACGTCGAGTGCGTCTCGCCGCCGTCTTCGATCCAGAAGGCCGCGATCCTGATGCGCGCGCAGAACGTCGGATTCCTGCCGGTGTGCGAGGAAGGGCTGCGCATCGTCGGCACGGTGACGGATCGCGACATCGCCATCCGCGCGGTGGCCGAAGGCCTGCCCACCAGCACGCCGGTCTCGGACCTGATGTCGCGCGACATCGTCGCCTGCCACGTGGATGACGATCTCGACCAGGCGCGGATCCTGATGGCGCAGCACCGCAAGTCGCGCATCGTGTGCGTGAACCGCGAAGGAAGGCTCGAGGGCGTGATCAGCCTGTCCGACATCGCACAGCTCGACGAGGAGTCCGGGCTCGAGACTCTGCGCAGCGTGAGCAGCCGCGAAGCGCGCGGCGATTCGCGCTACGTCGCCTGAGAGATCGCGCGGCCCACGGCCAGCGCGTTGCGGAAGTCGGCATCGAGCGCGGCGAGCGGCGGTTCGGCCGCGACGCCGAGCGATTCGACGATGTCGGTCCAGAAGGCGCGCGCGCCGACGGTGGCCACGATGTCGAATACCTCGGCGTCGCTGAAGCCGTGCTTCTTGAGCTCCGCGACGTCGCTCGCGACGATGGTGAACGCGCCGCGCGCCACCTTGCGGCTGAACTCCATCATCACGGCCTCGGCCTCGCTGAGCGAGGGCGGCGTCTCGCCCTGCGCCATGAGCTGGATGTCTTCCTGCGGGAAGAATGCGGTCAGCGCGCGGCCATGCGCGAGCGAGCACAGGGTGCTGCGGCGCGTGTTGGCGGCGGCGAAGGTGACGAGCTCGAAGCGCCGCTTGTCCATGTTGCGCTTGATGCCGGCCTGCAGTTGCGCCCACAGGGCCATGATCTCGGGCCGCCAGCAGAACACGCGCGCGTAGTTGGGCACGAAGCCCCAGAACGACTGCTGCCGCTCGTACATGGCGCGCACTTCGCTGCTGATCTCGGAATCCGGAATGATGTCGATGAAGGGCATGGGTGTCCTCAGATGGCGTAGCGGCTGATCTGCAGGTATTCACCGGCATCGGCGTAGTCGCCGGCGGCGCGCTGCGCGCGGAATTCGCGCCAGTTGATCGGGCGGTATCGGGGCGGATGCCGCGCGTCCACCACCGAGGGCAGTGGCGCGTAGTTGGTGGCGTAGGCGGGATTGAAGAAGAATGGCGCGCTGAAGCGTTCCTCCGCCGAGGCCAGCACACGGTGCAGCGGCGCGACGTAGCGATCGTTCGACCACACCTGCACGACGTCGCCGATGTTCACCGTCAGTGCATCGGCGCGCGGCGCGATCGGCCACCACGCGCCCTTGCGCCACACCTGCAACCCGGGCAGATCCTGCAGCAGCAACGTGATCGCGCCGGAATCGGTGTGCGGGTTGACGCCGAGCGGCTTCACCGGCTGCGGGCAGGCCGGGTAGTAGTTGAGGCGCAGGAAGCTGGTGTGCGCGGGACGGAAATGCGCATCCAGCGATTCGGCCGGCATGCCGAGGTTGCGGGCGATCACGCGCAGCAGCCGCAGCGACAGCGCATCGCAGGCATCGTAGAAGGCGTGCACGATGGGCTGGAATGCCGGCAGGCCCTGTGGCCACTGCGGCACCGCGCCGGCGCCATCGGGGGGGCCATAGTCGTACACCTGCTTCCAGTCGCGCGTGTGCCGGGTCAGCTCGCGGTCGTAGAAGCCCCAGGGATTCGCGGCGCTGCGCGAGATCGCGACCTTGTCCTCGAGCGGTGCGTCGAACAGCGCGCGCATCTGCCGGCGCAGCGCGGCGAACAGGCGCAGGTCGATGCCGTGACCGACGAGCTGGAACACGCCCCAGTCGCGGCACGCCGCATCGATGGCCCGGTGCACGTGCTCGCGCCCGGCCTCGGCAATGTCGATGACCGGCGGCTGCGGACCCATGTCAGGCACTCTTGCGCGGCTGCAGCCACTTCGGCAGCAGCGAGTACGGATCGAGGCTGGCGTCGCGGTCGAAGCTCACGCCGGCTTCCTCGAGGCGCTGCTGCACCGAGCCCTTGCGCCAGCCATCGAACAGGTCAGTGGCGCCGCCGATGTGCACGCCGCCGATGTACACCTGCGGCAGCGTCTTCGCGCCGGTGCGATCGGCGAGCACGGCGCGGATCTTCCCGCCGAGGTCGTCTTTCTGGTATTCGACCGAGTCGACGTCGATGCTGCGATAGGCGATGCCAAGCTTCGCGAACAGCTTGCGCACCGACCAGCAGAACTCGCACCACTCGAGCGCGAACATCACGACCGATTCGTCTTCGACGATCCGCGTGACGAACTGCGCGGCGGCCGGATCGAGCGCCGGCGGCTTCTCGGCCGCGGCCGGCGCCGGCGCGGGCACGGACGGCGCGTCGAAGCGGCACGAGGGCGTCGAGCGGGACACCGCCCACTCCTCGGCGGTCATCTCCTCGCCGATGCCTTCGAACAGCGGTGTGGATAGATAGCGCTCGCCGGTGTCGGGCAGCATGCAGACGATGTTCGAGCCCGGCGCCGCGCGGCGTGCGATGGTGAGCGCGGCGGCGAGCGTGGCGCCGCTCGAGGTGCCGACGAAGATGCCTTCCTTCTGCGCGAGGTCGCGCGCGAGGCGCAGCGCGTCGTTGCCGTCGACGGGCACGATCTCGTCGATCAGCCCGGCGGCCACGGCCTCCTCCGTCAGCGTCGAGATGAAATCCGGCGCCCAGCCCTGCATCAGGTGCGGGCGGAAACGCGGGTGACTGCCGTGCGGATTGCCGGCGGCATCGCGCGGCTGCGGGATCTTGCTGGCGAGGATCGGCGAGTTGTCGGGCTCGGCGGCGATGACGCGGGTCGCCGGCCGCGCGGCCTTGAGCGCGCGCGCGACGCCCTTGAGCGTGCCGCCGGTGCCGAAGCCGGTGACGAAGTAGTCGAGGCGCTGGTCGGCGAAGTCGGTGAGGATCTCGCGCGCCGTGGTGCGCGAGTGCACGTCGGCATTGGCCTGGTTCTCGAACTGGCGGCACAGGAACCAGCCGTGCGTCTTCGCGAGCTCGACCGCCTTGGCCAGCATGCCACTGCCCTTCTCGGCCGCGGGCGTCAGCACCACCTTGGCGCCGAGGAAGCGCAGCAGCTTGCGCCGCTCGACGCTGAAGCTCTCGGCCATGGTGACCACGAGTGGATAGCCCTTCTGCGCGCACACCATGGCGAGGCCGATGCCGGTGTTGCCGCTGGTGGCCTCGATGACCGTCATCCCCGGCTTCAATGCGCCGCTGCGCTCGGCATCTTCGATGACGGCGCGGGCCATGCGGTCCTTGACCGAGCCCATGGGGTTGAAGGATTCCACCTTGACGTAGACATTGACGCCGGGCGGCGAAAGACGGTTGAGCTTGACGACGGGCGTGTTGCCGATGGTGTCGAGAATGTTCTGGTAGCGGGCCATGTTGAGGTCCTCCTTGGAGGGAATGTTCCGGGAGGAGCGTGGTAGCCAGCGTGGGAAAATGGGGAGAATGGGGACATTCCTCGTTTCCTAGCAAAAGGGGACAGACCTGCAGGTCTGTCCCCTTTTGCTAGGAAACGAGGAATGTCCCCATTTTCCCACGCTAGTTCCCACGTCGATGGTCCAGGCTCCCTCCGAACCCGGTGAAACCACCGGCCAAACCTCAGAGGAGCCATCGAAATGACCATGACCACCACCGCCGTGAACAACGGCGTCAACGTCGAAGCCCTGCTCGGCGCCCGCCAAGCGCTCACCGACACCCCGGAAGCCGCGCGATTCAAGTGGCGCGCCACCTGCCAGTGGGTGAACGGCACGCACAGCCAGTCGTCCGTCGAGAAGTTCTTTGGCCTGGGCAGCGAGCAGTCGCACAAGACCGAGTTCAAGTACGACGCCGACCACCCGGCCATCTTCGCCTCCGAGGACAATGGCGCGACCCCGGTCGAGTTCGTGCTCGTGGGCCTCGCGTCCTGCCTCACGGCCGGCATTGCTGCGGTCGCACAGAATCGCAAGATCCAGCTTCGGTCCGTCAAGGCGACGCTCGAGGCCGGCATGGACCTGCAGGGCATCCTCGGCATCGACAGCGACGTGCGCAACGGCTTCGATGGGATAAGAGTCGTTTTCGACATCGACGCGGACGCCTCCAAGGAAGACATCAAGGCCCTGGTGGCGCAGTCGCAGCGCAGAAGCGCCGTGTTCGACATCGTGACGAACCCGACCAACGTCAACGTCGAAGTGAGATGAGCCAGGGCGGCGCGCGGCATTTCCCCGGAACCGGCACCACCGACGTCATCGTCGTCGGTGCCGGCCACTCGGGGCTGGCGATGAGCGCCTGGCTCGCGGGCCAGGCCATCGAGCACGTGGTGCTCGAGCGCGGCGAGATCGCCAATTCCTGGCGCCACGAGCGCTGGGACTCGCTGCGCCTGCTCACGCCCAACTGGCAGAGCCGGCTGCCCGACTATCGCTACGAGGGCGAGGATCCCGACAGCTTCATGACCATGCCGGAGGTGATCCAGTTCATCACCCGATACGCGGGTTTCGTCGGCGCGCCCGTGCGCACCGGCACCACGGTGCGATCCGTGCGCCAGGACGGCGAGGGCTTTCGCGTGCGCACCGACCTGCGCGAATGGCGCTGCCGCGCCGTGGTCATGGCGGGCGGCGCGAATGGCATCGCCAACGTCCCGGCGCTCGCGGCCAAACTACCCGCCTCGCTGCGCGCGCTGACCGCGAAGGAGTACAAGAACCCCGGCCAGCTCGCCGAGGGCGGCGTGCTCATCGTCGGCGCCTCGGCCACCGGGCTGCAGCTCGCCGACGAGCTCGCCGCCTGCGGCCGCGACGTCACGCTCGCGGTGGGCGAGCACATCCGCATGCCGCGCACCTACCGCGGCCGCGACATCCAATGGTGGCTGGACGCCGCCGGCATTCTCGATCAGCGCTTCGACCAGGTGGACGACCTGGTGCGCGCGCGACGCATTCCCTCGCCGCAGCTCATCGGCTCGCCGCAGCGCGCGACACTCGACCTGAACGCCCTCACCGCCCGCGGCGTGAACGTCGTCGGGCGGCTGGTCGGCTTCGACGGCGACAAGGCGCAGTTCTCCGGGTCGTTGCGCAACGAATGCGCCATGGCGGATCTCAAGCTCACCCGCATGCTGGAGAATTTCGACGCGCTGGCCGCACGCTCGGCGTTCGGGGCGCGGATTCCCGCGGCGGAGCGCTTCGCCGCCACGCGTGTCGAGGCGAACCCGCGGCTCGCGGTCGACCTGCACGCCGAACGGATCCGCACGGTGATCTGGGCCACGGGATTCCGGCCGGATTTCTCCTGGCTGCACGTGCCGGCATTCGATCACAAGGGCCGGCTGCGCCATCACGGCGGCATCGTCGATGTGCCGGGGCTCTATGTGTTAGGCCTGAATTTCATGCGGCGGCGCAAGTCGAGCTTCATCCATGGGGCCGAGGATGATGTGCGCGAGCTGGGTGCGCACCTGGTCTACGGTTTGAAGCGCAGGCGCGGCCGTGGCGCTGCGCTCGCGAGCGGAACCATGACGGGCACCTGACACCGGCGCGCGCTGGCCCGCGGGTGGACGGCGCGCCGAGTTTTCCCTGCCTGACACCACCTGCGCATGTCGAAACGCGCGGCGGTCGTTCGACCAACTCCCGAGAGTCACTTTTCAACACTTTCGAGGAGTTGCGAACATGCGTCCCGCCACCCTGCTCGCCGTCATCGCGCTGTCCGCCCCGGCCGTCACGCTGGCGGACGAGATCCCCACGCCCTCCGCCGCGCCCGTGCCGGCCGGCGAGTACACGGTGGACAAGGCGCACACCAGCCTCATCTTCCGCGTGAGCCATCTCGGCTTCTCCACGTACACCGGACGATTCACGAGTCTCGACGCGAAGCTCGACTTCGACCCGCGCCATCTCGCCGCTTCGCGCGTCGAGGTGACCATCGATCCGCGCTCCATCCAGGCGGACAACGCGCCGTCCGGTTTCCTGCAGACGCTCGCGGGCAAGGACTGGCTGGATGCGGATCGCTTTCCGCAGATGACCTTTCGCACCAGGGCCGTCGAGCTCACGGGACCCGAGACCTTCCGCATCCACGGTGAGCTCACGCTGCACGGCGTGACCCGGCCCGTCGATCTGGATGCGCGCTACAACGGTGGCTACGCGAGCCACCCCTACGAGCCGAATGCGCGGGTTGGCTTCTCGGCGCGAGGGACGTTCAAGCGCTCGGACTTCGGCGTGAGCTACGGCATTCCGGCGCCGGGCACCACGATGGGTGTCAGCGACGATGTTGCAGTGCTCCTCGAGAGCGAGTTCACGGGTCCAGCAGTGAAGGTGGCGAGCCGCTGATCCGGTAGTTTGTCGGCGGACACCTACGGAGTTCCGCCGGCAATTCCGCCACACTCCTCCGGTGAGCGCACAGCCGGATTTCAAGAGAACCACGGGCGACAGCCTCGATTTCCTCTCCCACGACTGCGGGCGGATCGCCCGCAACGTCGACTGGGCCGCGACCGCGCTCGGGCCGCCGGAGATGTGGAGCCCGGCGCTGCGCATGATGATGAAGTTCACGCTGGCGAATCGTTTCCCGCAGATGCTCTGGTGGGGCCCGGAATACGTCTGCTCCTACAACGATGCCTACGCCCCGGTGCTCGGCGCCAAGCACCCGTGGGCCATGGGCAAGCCGGTGAAGGAGGTCTGGGGCGAGATCTGGGAGGTCCTGCGCCCGCTCATCGATACCCCGTTCATGGGCGGGCCTTCGACGTGGATCGAGGACTTCGAGCTCGACCTGCATCGTCACGGTTTCGTCGAGGAGTGTCACTTCACCGTCGCCTACAGCCCGGTGCCCGACGAGACCGCGCCGCGCGGCATCGGCGGCGTGCTCGCCACGATCGTGGAAATCACCGACAAGGTGATCAGCGAGCGGCGCGTGGAGATCCTGCGCGAGCTCGGCAGCCGCGTCGCCGAATCGAAGTCGGACGTGGACGCCTGCACGGTGGCCATCAATATCCTGGCGCAGCATCTGCACGACGTGCCATTCGCCATGCTCTATCTACTGGACCGCGACGGGCGACGCCTGCGGCTGGTGAGCCGCACCGGGATCGAAGCCGAGACCGCCGGCGCTCCCGAGATCGACCTGGAGGGCGAGGCGTCGGCGGCGCGCTGGCCCCTGGCGGCGGCGCTGCGCGCGGAGCGCATCGAGGTGCTCACCGGAGTCGGCGGCTTGCCGCCGGTCACGGTGGGCGTGTCGACCCACACGCCGGACACCGTGGCGGTGGTGCCGATCAGGTCCAACATCGCGCACCAGCCCGCGGGCGCGCTGGTGGTCGGCATCAGCCCGCGCATCCGGCTCGATGCGCGCTACGCGAGCTTCCTCGAGCTCATGGGCGCGCAGATCGCGACCGCCGTCGCCAACGCGCGCGCCTACGAAGAGGAGCGGCGGCGCGCCGCGGCGCTGGCCGAGATCGATCGCGCCAAGACGGCGTTCTTCTCCAACGTCAGCCACGAATTCCGCACGCCGCTCACGCTGATGCTGGGGCCGCTCGGCGACCTGCTCGCGGACGCCTCGCTGCCCGCGCCGGTGCGCGCGTCGCTCGAGGTGGCGCAGCGCAATTCCCGGCGCCTGCTGAAACTCGTGAACTCGCTGCTGGATTTCGCGCGCATCGAAGCCGGCCGGGCCACGGCATCGTTCGAGCCCGTCGAGCTCGGCGCGCTGACCGCGGACCTCGCCAGCAGCTTCCGCTCCGCCATGGAGCGCGCCGGGCTGCGGTTCGACGTGGATTGCGCGCCGCTCGATACCCTCGTGCACGTCGACCGCGACATGTGGGAGAAGATCGTCCTCAACCTGTTGTCCAACGCGTTCAAGTTCACGCTCGACGGCGGCGTGACCGTGAAGCTGCGGCGCGACGCTGCGCATGCGCTGCTCGAGGTGTCGGACACGGGCATCGGCGTTGCGCCGCAGGAGCTGCCGCGGCTGTTCGAGCGCTTCCATCGGATCGAAGGCGCCCAGGGTCGCACGCACGAGGGCTCGGGCATCGGCCTCGCGCTGGTGCACGAGCTGGTCAAGCTGCACGGCGGCAGCATCGAGGCGGCCAGCGAGCCGGGGCACGGCACGACATTCAGTGTGCGCATTCCGTTCGGGTCGGCGCACCTGCCGCGCGAACGATTGCGCGCGCCCGATGCGCGCGCCGGCACCACCATCGGCGCGCAGGCGTATGTGCAGGAGGCCTTGCGCTGGCTGCCCGAAACGGGCGACGCCGCGCCGGGCGCCACGCCTGCTTTCCCCGAAGCCGTATCCGCCTCGCAGGACCCGCGCTTCGCGGCGACCTTCGGCGCGCGCATCGTGCTCGCCGACGACAACGCCGACATGCGCGGCTACGTGCGCGACCTGCTGGGCGCGATGTACGACATCGTGCCGGTCGCGAACGGCGTGCAGGCCCTGGAGTGCGCGCGCCGCGCGCGGCCCGACCTGCTGATCTCGGACATCATGATGCCGCAGCTCGATGGCCTCGGGCTGCTGAAGACGCTGCGCGCTGACCCGGCGCTGCGCGACGTGCCCGTGATCCTGCTTTCGGCGCGCGCGGGCGAAGAGGCGCGCATCGAGGGCCTGAACGCCGGCGCCGACGACTATGTGGTCAAGCCCTTCACCGCGCGCGAGCTGCTGGCGCGGGTCGGCGCGCTGCTCGAGCTCACGCGCACCCGGCGCGCGGGCGAGGAGCGCCGCCGCCGGGAGCTCGAGGATGCGTCGCGACAGAAGGACGAGTTCCTGGCAATGCTGGCCCATGAGCTGCGCAATCCGCTCGCGCCCATCCGCAATGCCGGGGAGCTGCTGTCACGCCGGCTGCCGGCCGACGCGCCGATGCGAACCGCGGTGCACACCATCGAGCGGCAGGTGAAGCACCTGACGCGCCTGGTCGACGATCTGCTCGACGTGTCCCGCATCACGCAGGGCCGCATCGAGCTGCGCAGGTCCGCCACGCTGGTGGCGGACATCGTGGCGCGCTCGCTCGAGACCGCCGATCCACTGATCCGCCGCAAGCGGCATCAGGTATCTATCAATGCCTCGAGCTGGAACCTGCACGTGGACGTGGATCCGGAGCGGCTGGTGCAATGTCTCTCCAACGTGCTCACCAACGCCGCCAAGTACACCGAGCCCGGCGGCGAGATCCAGGTGGACATCCGCGACGAGCGCGGCGAGGTCATGATCAGCGTCACCGACAACGGCATGGGCATCGCGCCCGAGTTGCTGCCGAAGGTGTTCGACCTGTTCGTGCAGGGCGAGCGCACGCTCGACCGGTCGCAGGGCGGCCTCGGCATCGGCCTGTCCATCGTCAAGCGGCTCATGGAGATGCACGAGGGCAGTGTCTCGATCAGCAGCGGCGGGGAGCGCTGCGGCACGCGGGTCGAGCTGCGGTTGCCGTTGCTGCGGGCCGATGCCTCGCGCCAGCCGCGCGTCGCGGTCGCGAACGGCGCGGCGCGGCGCATCCTGGTGGTGGATGACAACGAGGATGCGGCCAACACGCTGGCGATGATCCTGAAGCTCGACGGCCACGAGGTCGAGACGGCGTTTTCAGGCCTGGAGGCGCTGGAGCGCGCCGCCGGATTCGCGCCGGAAGTGATGCTGCTGGACATCGGCCTTCCCGGGCTCGACGGCTTCGAGGTGGCCGCGCGCATCCGCGCGCAGGCGCGTTTTCGTGGCCTGCGGCTGATCGCGATCACCGGTTATGGCCAACAGGGCGACCGGGCGCGCACGCGCGAGGCGGGATTCGCCGGTCACCTGGTGAAACCGGTAGATTTCACGGAGTTGAAGCGCGTCCTGGGCGCGCTGCCCCTGGAGCCCCTCCCTGGCCACGCCGACTGCCCGCCAAATCCTGCAACGCAATCGCCCGGACACTGACGAGCGAGGCGACCGCATTCGCCCAAGCTTGGGGCCGATGGGCTGCACACGCCACGTACGATTCCTCGGCTGCATGTTGTTAGTGGCGGCGGGCATGGCCCATGGGCAGGACGCCGGTCCTTCGCGGCCGGACGGGCAGATGGTGCCTTCGCACGACGTGCCCGCCACCGCGAAATGGCTCGATCGCACTCACCTGTGGCTGTTCGACTCGGTGTGGCGCTCGGCCCGCGCCATCGACGGCTGGTTCGGTCCGCCCGAGTACCCGGCCACCAAATACCAGCAGGCCACGGGCTCGGTCGCGCCCGCGCTGCTGTGGGATCAGTACGATGGGTTCCAGCCGCGCTTCCGCTTCAACGTCGACCTGCCATTGCCGCGGCTCAACGAAAAATTCCACGCCTTCATCGGCCGCGTGAATCGCGATGAGTACGTCACCGAGCGTGAAATCGCCTCGGGCGCGTTTCCGAGCCAGATCAATCGCGTCGAAGACGACCAGACGCTGTTCGGCATCCGCTACCGCTCGCCGGAAAAGGGCGCGCACTTCCAGGCCGACGCCGGCGTGCGGCTGCAGTTTCCGCTGGATCCGTTCGTCAAGGGCAGCTATGTGTTCGAGCACGGGGAATCGAGTCGCGCGCTGTTCCTGCTGCGCGAGACGGGGTTCTGGCAGAACTCCGAGGGCTTCGGTGTCACCAGCCGCTTCGACGTGGAGCGCGTCATCGACCTGCGGTGGCTGGTTCGCGGCTCGATCTCGGGGACCATTTCCCAGGAGTCCGAAGGTGTGCGCGGCTACACGGCGCTGACCGTGATGCGCGGCTTCCCGAACCGCCGCGCGGTGGCGGCGCAGATTTTCTCGCGCGGCGAGATGGACGCCGAGGTGCCGCTCGAGGACTACGGCGTCAAGCTCGCCTACCGGCGCAGCGTCTCACGCGACTGGCTCATCCTGGAGCTGCGCACCAGCCTCACCTGGCCGAAGGAGATGCCGGCGCAACACCGCACCACGAACTTCGGCGTGGGCATCGGCTTCGAGGCGTTCTTCGGCACCGACGAATTCCTCGCGCGGCCGGTGACGTTCTAGCGGTGCCGGGGAAGGAGATCCGTGAGAACTGCAGGTAAGGGCTGGGACGCGCAGGTCCGTCCCCTTTTGCTAGGAAACGAGGAATGTCCCCATTTTCAGTCGAGCGCGTGCAGGTGGTCCTGCACGGCGCGGGCGATGTCCTTGTCGGCCTGCACCGCGACGTCGTCGCCGGCATTGATCACGCTCAGCAGGATCAGCTGGCGTTTCGGGAAGATGCGCACGTCCGCCACCCAGTAGCCATTGCTGCCGGTGTGCGTGAGCACCGAAGTCGCGCCCTGCGGGTCGCGCAGCACGCCCCAGCCCATGGCGTACGACTTGCTGACGGGAGTGTGCAGCCGCCGGTAGCTCTCCGGCTTGAGTAGTTTGCCGCGGCCGTTCTCGCCGTCGAGCTGGTCCTGCACGAACAGCAGCCAGTCGTGCAGGTCGATGTGCACCCTGCCCGCCGGGCCCACCGACGGCGGGTTGTCGCTGGCGGCATCCTCCGGGTCGAGCGCGACGAGCTTGCCATCGACGCGCTCGTGACCCAGCGGCTCATCGAAGCGGCCGGATTTCCCGGGCGGGCCGAAACCACCGCTGCGAATGCCGAGCGGTTTCCAGATCTCCTCGCGGATCAGGTCTTCCCAGCTCTGGCCGGTGCGCTCCTCGGCCACGGCTCCCGCGATCACGTAGCCGAGATTGGAATACGAGAACTCGCCGACCTTCGATGCCGGCGGCCGGCTCAGGTAGTACATCGCGAGCGCGGCGCGCTGCGCACGCACCTTCTTCTCGGACTTGATCACGCGCAGGTAGGCCGCCATCTCCCGATCGCTGCGCAATCCCGGCAGGCCCGCCGTGTGCGAAAGAAGCTGCGCGACGGTGACGTCGTGCAATGCCGGATTCATGCGCGCGGCGATGCCCGGGAAGATGCGCGCCATCGTGTCCTCGTAGCGCAGATAGCCCTGCTCCACCAGCCGCGCGATCAGCGTCGCCGTCATGGCCTTGGTGTCGGAACCGAGATGCCACCGATCGTCGAGCGTCACCGCCTCGCCGCGGCCCACGGCACGCACGCCCTGCGCGGCCTGCGCCTCGATCCTGCCGTTGATCTGCACCAGCACGGCCACGGCCGGCACGTCGGTGCGCGCCCGTACGTCGGCCAGCGTCTTGTCCACGAAGGCCTGCAGCTCGGCGTCGGCATGCGCAAGCCGGGCGGGGAGCGCGCAGAGCAGCAGTAGCGAGACCACGAAGCAGTTAGTCGTTTTCATGGCCGCGCATCTTACGCGAGACGCGGGAAGGCTTGAATCGCCGGCGCGGGGAAAGTTCCCCGCGCGCGCATTACATCGCGCTCTCCCATCAGTGGTAGACGCCGCTCCGCCGGCCGGCGTCGGCGCATCCGCCCCTCCGGTCGATGTGGGGCGATGGCGCGCGCACCTACCCTGTGGCTGTCAGGAACATTCAGGAGTCGATATGAAAAAGGAATGGAAGTTGTCAGGGATCGCCGCGCTCGGCGTACTGGCATCGATCGCAGCGCCGGCGCAGGCCCAGGTCGAGGGCGCGAGCCAGGAGCTGGGCGTGTATGGTGGCGAGCTCTTCGGTGACGATCTCACCGGCACCCCGGTATCGGGACGCACGCCGAAGCTCGACGACGACGTCACGTATGGCGTGCGCTACGCCTACAACCTCAACAAGTCGTTCGCGCTGGAGCTCGGCGTCGGCGAGACACCGAGCACGGCGACGCAGCTCGCGGGCAGGGACATCGATCTCGATCTCACCACGTTCGACGTCGACGCGGTGTGGCACTTCGACCTCGGCAATCGCGTGGTTCCGTATGTGCTCGCCGGAGTCGGCTACGCGCGCGCGAACCTCGATGATCCGATCACCGGCACGGTGAACGGCCAGGCCGTGAGCATCGACGACGACGAAGGATTCACGGCGAACGCCGGCGTCGGCGCCAAGTTCTTCGTGAACGACCAGTTCCTCGTGCGTCTCGAGGGTCGCTATCGTTATCTCGACGGGGTCGTCGATCGCTTCGACGATTCGCTGAACACGTTCGAGACCACGCTCGGCGTGAGCTGGCGGTTCTGAAATCTCCCCCCCCCCCGGGGCTGCGGCCAGGGACGGCCGCGGCCCCACCCCTGCGTCCGAATCAACCGACGCGAAAAACCGCCAATGGCGGTTTCGCGCGGCGGTGACACCGACCATAGTGGCCGCATGGAACACGTACACATCCCGAGCGCCGCCCTGGTGCTGGTCAGCGATGGACGCCGCGCGCGCTTCCTGCGCAACAAGGGCACGCCGGTGAATCCGCAGCTCGTGCTGGAGCGCGCGCTCGACGCCGCGAATCCGCGCACGCGCGAGCAAGGCACCGACCAGCCGGGCCGCTATCTCGGGCCGGACGGGCATTCACGCAGCGCCATGGAAGAGACCGACTGGCACCAGCAGGCGGAGGAACGTTTTGCCGCGCTGGTCGCGGACACGTTGTATCGCATGGAGCACGCGCAGCAGTTCGACGAGCTGGTGCTGGTCGCGCCGCCCAAGATGCTGGGCGACCTGCGCGCACGCCTGCATCCGGAAGTGGCCGACTGCCTGGTGGCCGAGGTCGCCAAGGACCTGACGAATCACACCGTGCCGGAGATCGGCCGGCTGCTGAGTTGAGCGGGAAATGGGGACATTCCTCGTTTCTTAGCAAGAGAAGGAAAATGGGGACATTCCTCATTTCGTAGCAAAAGGGGGACGCACCTCAAGGAGGTACGTCCCCTTTTGCCC
>DASTRL010000012.1:0-39841 GCA_035761265.1 Steroidobacteraceae bacterium | reverse complement strand
ATTCAAAAAGGGCGGCGCGATGACCGCGCCGCCAGGCAATAACGCCGGGGTTGAGAAGCCGGCGTTGGAGGAGGGGGAATGTCGGAAGGGCCCATAAGCTCAAACGCTCAGGCGCTGGCCGTGCGCGAACTGCGCGCGCAGCGCGTGACGGGCTGGGACATGCAGGCGGCGGGCGGCTACCACGTCGTCTGCTTCGACACGGAGACCGGCCTGCAATGCCTGGCGATCACGCCAGACCGCACGGCCACGCTGATCGACGAACTGATCGCCCTGCTCGACAAGCAGATTCGTGCGGAAGCGGCGGCGCTGCATTGAACGCATCAGGCCGCCCCGGCTTGCGACTGATAGCCTTCGCGCTTCACTTGACGAGCCGAGGGGCGAGAGCACATGGAAAGAGCGACGGCGGAAACGTTGAACATCACGCAACAGGTACTGCGCAATGTGGTCATCGCGCTTTGCGCGGAAATGCGGGCCGACATGAGCAGGGTCTCAGCCGTTCTCGCTGCGGCTGGCGCGCAGGAGTCGTTGGAACCGGCGGCTCAGCGGATGCTGACCGACCTTGCGGAGGGGCTCGCGATGCTGGGCGGAGCGGGCACGCGGCGAAACTGAAAAGAGTGGGCGCGCCAACCATTCACGCATGGCGGGCTGCTGCAGAAAACCTAAAGCGCTCATTGGATGGCTCCGGCTTGCTCGGCGCCCATCGCGGCGGCGACTCGCTTCGGCGGGGTCAGCAGGGCAGCGCGCGTGATGCGGCCCTGGGTGGCCTGCTCGATACGCGTGGCGTAGTCCGTCTCGCCGGTCCACTCGGTGCGGGGCAGGCGGCCGCTGCGCTGCCACTTTCGGATGGCCTGATAGCTCACGCCGCACAACTGCGCGAGCGGCTGCAATCCGATCTGTTCTACGGCCTGGTCTAGGGCTGACATGGCCCGAGAATAGGACTTTGAGTTACCTAAGTAAAGGGCTGATCGTCCCGCCTGCCCGTGAAACTATTGGTTACATGGACGCAGCACCAACGCTGGAAGCCTTTGCCCATCGTCTGAATGAAATTCTTGACGCTCACGGAGTCGCGCCTAAAGGAAAGGGGCGTCAGCTGGTTATCGCCAAGAAGTTTGGTGTGACCCAGTAGGGCGCGCGTAAGTGGCTCGAAGGAGAGGGGCTTCCAGAGCTCACCCGCTGCATCGAGATAGCTGAGAGCTACCGCGTCTGCGTGGAGTGGCTGTTGACCGGCAATGGGCCGAAGTATCCGGGGCAAGCCAGCCACGAAGTCATTACAGCGCTGCAACTGCGCTATCACTCGGCCACGCCGGCCACCAAGGCGCTGATCGAGCTTTGTCTGGACCTCCCCGTGACGGGTCCGCTGCCGGATACCGTGAGCCCCACGCTGCGCAACCTGCTCAACGGCGCCCGCCTGCTGGCCGAGCAAAACCTTCCCCGTCAGTAGCCGATGAACGTCACGATTTCGACGTTGCTTGGTAGATTTTCTGACTTGTGGCGGGTATAACCCACAGGTTATAAATTGAGCCCGCCAGTCAAGGTCACGGACCAGCCCAAGTGCGCGATCAAACCCGCGCGCGAATATGAGGACTGGTTCGCGGGTCTAGACAAGGCGGTGAAGACCGAAGCCATTGCCAAAATCAAGCTGTTGCGGCTGACTGGCTCGGACTGCCCGAGGCCTCATGCAGACAAGCTGCGATACACCGGCAAGGTGTTGCCAGATCCGCGTGAGCTGCGTTTTTCGGTGGACGGAGATCCGTGGCGGATTCTCTATGTGTTCCATGACGGCGTGGCCGTGTTACTCGCGGGCGGCTGCAAAGGCGGCAGCGGCAAAGAGGCGGATTTCTATGCAAGGCTGTTTCACGACGGTGAAACGGTCTTTAAGGCGTACAAGGCGAGGCTGGCCGCCGCGAAGTTGAAGGGCGGCCCGGGGAAGAAGTGAGGAGCGGCGACCATGAGTGACAGGTCTTTCGAGGACTGGCTGGCAGATCAGCCGGCCGATGTTGTTGCGGCGGCCGATCGGCGGCTGCTCGAGCTGGTTGAGGAGATTGGCGTGGGCTTCGTCCGTGAAGCTCTGGGCAAGACTCAATCGGAACTGGCGCGCAAGCTCGGGCGCACCCAAGCCTATGTGTCCAAGCTGGAGCGTCAGTCGGACATGTTGCTGAGCACCCTGAAGTCGTACGTTCAGGCGGCTGGCGGCGATCTACAGTTGAAGGTCACGTTCTCCGGCGGCGAGATAGCTGCGAGCTCTCTCGGCGAGCTTGCGGAGCTGCAGGCGATAGCGGTTTATCCCGCCCCGCGCCCGGGGCGCCAACTGGCGTGCCATGAAAATGGCGAAGTTACGCACTACGGCGTCCGCCTCGACGCGACACTTGCGCGGCCTGCCGCCTATCGAAAGCTGAAGGTCGCGCCGATGCGTGCAGACGACGATGTGCTGGGAGAAGCGCGTGTCGATTTTGCAGCCATCGGTTAAGCCCGGCGGCGAGCCGACGCTGCGGGCGTTGATGCTGGTGCAGGTCAACGTTTCGGCGAACCCGAATCTAGCCGACCCGGCCAGCGCTCCGCCCATCCGCGTGACATGGAGCATGCAGGTGCTGCGCATGCCCGGAGCATCAGTACGCGCCCGGCAGGTGCATGTGCAATGCACGCTTGCCGCAGGAGAGCACGAGCAGGTTCCTTATACGGGCAATCTGCTCGTAGCCGCAGAGCAGCATTTCACCGGCCCCGCTGAATTAAGCGACCGCGAAATGGACGAAATTGCAGCGTGGAGTTCGGCCAACATGCTCGTGGGCATGGCGCGCACGCAACTGCAGGCGCTGACAGCACTGGGCCCTTATCCCCAAGTCCTGTTGCATGCGGTCAACATCATCAAGCTTCTGAGGACCGCCATGCTGGGTGATGGCGATGGAGGCGAATTGATCCCGCTCTACCCGGACGCCGCCCGTGAACTCACAAAGGCAACTGCGGTGGCGGGGCCTGCCCCCCAGAGCGCCACGGCGCGCAAAGTGCGACGGGCGAGGCCAAAGCCCAAATCGACCGAGTGAGCCCAGCGCCGGATGATCGCGCTCCTGTCATCCGATCATTACCTCGCGCCTTTGCGGCGCTGGCGCGAGGGCGCTCATTTCACGCATCTGGCGCGCGTGGATTTCGCCGGCGAAACCGCGACGGCTTTCGTGAAGATCTACCCGCCGGGAACCGGCGGCGTGTTTGGCGAAGCGCTCGGGTACTTGGCGAGCGCCCACCTCAAGACCCCGCGGCCGGAACATGCGACGGTAATGGCCGTGCCTGTGGCGATGCTGCGCGGCCTGGATGCGCCGGCCTGGCTATCCGAGTGCGGAGATCACGTCTGGGCCTGGTGCTGCCAGCGCATACAAGGGCGTACGCTGGAGCAGTATTACAAGCCTGCCCATGAACACGACGCCGTCTATGCGGCACTCCTGAAAACCATGGACGGCTCGTCCGTGGCGGCGATCGACGAGACGTTCTCCAATGGGGACCGCAATGCGGGTAGCCTGATCCGGCTCAATTCCCGCTCGTGGGCGGTGATCGATCATGGCGAATGTCTGGGCAGCCATTGCTGGCCCAGTACGGGGCCTTACGATACCGGCGCCACCTTCCTTATGCGCAACGCCAATAGGCTGCTGGACGATGACTTCAAGCGCGAACTGCAATCGCGCGCGATCGAGGCGGCCCACCAGATTGGTGAGGCCATGCCGAAATGGCGCCCCTTGCTTCTGGAGCTGCTCCAGGTGCTGAACCTGACGAGCGCCGGCAGCGGCGTGATGCCCTTTCTGGATGCGAGAACACAACGCCAATGGATGCCGAATCGCCTTGGCTGGCTGACATGAGATGAACGACACGCCTTTCCAGCTGATTCGTGTGAACCGCAGCGCGCGCGGCTATCAGGGCGAGTGGCGCCCGCTGTACTTCTGCCCGGACCCGGCGTCGCCGCAGGAGTTCGTGGTGGGCGTTGGCTGCGAGCACGACGGCCGCTTCGATGGCTGGCGCCTGCTCGGCGAGTTCGAGAAGTTCGAGTGCGTGTATGGCAAGCGCCTGCCGGCCGGCGCGCTGAAGCCCTACTTCGCGCGCGTGGCGGAATACCTGCGTGCAGCGGAGATTGACCATGCCGCGCTGCCCAGCGTTGATCACCTCAGCGAGCAGTTGCGCTGGGGCGCGCCACTGGCGGCCAACGGTGACACGGTCGCGACGACGCTCGATGACCTGTTCGAGACCGTGGTCGCGGTGCTGCCGGAACCGGCGTCGCGCTCGCGCGCGACGTTCAAGGCGCGCAACACGGACAGCGTGCGGCGCAAGGTGAATGAGCGGCTCAAGGTGCTGCTGCAGCTGCGCTACGAAGCGGTGGTCAACGAGCGCGGCTATGAGGAAATCCAGGCCGACGGCATCAAGCACCGGCTCAATGTGAACCTGCGCGCCGGCAAGCGCGTGGGGACTGTGGTGTCAGCCTGGTACGGCTCCATCGACAGCGTGGCCAGCCAGATCCTGCAGGCCGAAGCCGATCTCACCACGGCCGTGAAGCACTTCGGCGCGCGTGAAGCCGGCCTGTTTGTGGTGCGCCCGTTTGACGAGCCCGGCCTGCACGACGCCGTGCTCAGCCAGATCGACGAATTCATGGAAGACAGCCGCTGGCGCTGCGGCATCCGCGGCAACGTGTTCAATGCCGACGATGACGAGAACCGGCTGGCCGAGGCGATAGCCGAGTTTGTATGAGAACGTCGAGTTCTTGCATTTGGTAACTTAAAGTCCTATTCTGGCTCCGACATCACGGAGCCAGACCATGCCTGCCCAGCTGTGCCGCACTGAGGCCACCCAAGCCCTCGCCAAGGTTTCGACCTTGGCTTTCGCCTGCGAAACCGCCGGCGTTTCCGACCCCGCCGAGATCGGCCCCGCGTTCAACTTCGCCCGCACGTCGGAGCTGTACTTCCGCGCGCTCAGCCAGTACCGCCGCGCCTGCCGCGAGCACGGCCGCTTTGCGGCGTCGCATGGCGACGATGACCCGGCGCACGACGAGCACCAGGAGCGCATCCGCCGCGCCAAGGCCACGCTGAACGCGGCCGAGGTCGAGTACAAGCGCGCGCTGGCCGGCTGGCGCGAGTCGCGCGGGCTCGGCGCGGAGGTCGAATCGTGAACGTCGATCTTTTCTTCCAGCTCTGCGATGCCGTGCATGACATCAACGTGTGCGAGTGCAATGCGCAGTTCTCAGCACGCATTGAAGGCCGCCTCAAGGAGCGCGGCATCGCGATCGAGAGCTACACGCTCGGCGAGCTGCGCGCGTTGATCACCGCGGAGCGTGATGCGTACAACGCCGAGTGGCGCGCGCAGGAAGGGGCGGCATGAACCTCGAAAGCGTCGCGATGGTTCTGGTTGCAGCCTTACTCGCCTTTGTGGGCGGCTATCTCGCGGATCGGTACTACGCGAAGAAGTGGCCGATGCGACGCACGCGTGTCGTCAGTCGTGGCGAGCGCTCAATCACCTATATCGAGGAAGAACCGCTGCCAGCCTTTCTGGCGCGCGTTTCAATGCTCTACGGCTTCTGGGCGGGCCTGACGATGCTGGCCATCTTCAGCGCCTACTACCTGCACCTAGCTATGCAGCAGGCGCCATGCGCCGATGCCGAGCAGCGCCAGACCGATCAGGTCGAGCACGGTGCCGATAAAGCTCGCGTTGCGTGGGTGCCCGCTGACTTTGAACGTGTGGCCCATGTTCGTTTGCAACCGCGTCTGCAGGGGGTGATTGCGCCACTCGCCGATGCCGAAGAAGAACGCGCCAAGCCCCATGAGGGCAACGGGAGCATTGGGAACCTGAAGGGGCACCGTGAGGGCCGCGAGGAACGTGGCGCCGCCAAGCCAGCCCACGGCCTTGTACCAATGGTCGAGCTTCAGTTGCTCCATCACGCTCATGCCGCCGCCCCTCGATTAGCACACGATTGCTCGGAGCGTAGCGCATGAGCTCCGCGGCCGACATCACCAGGCTCACCCCCATCGCGCCGCCGCTCGCCGTCCTGCGCCGCGATCCCCCCGGCGGCATCAAGGCGCTGCTGCTCGCCAGCATCCGCGGCAGCCATGCGGACGTGCTGCGCTTCGATGCGATCAGCGGCTTCAAGCGCGACGGCCACGACGTCACCGAGGGCGAGTTCACGCATCTGCCCAGCGGCCGTCGCTTCTCGCTGCAGATCGTCGAAATCCCCGAAACCGAAGGAGCCACCGCATGAGCACGAATCCCGCGGCCTTGCCGCTTGGCTGCAGCTGCCCGGAGCTTGCGCGCGACGCGATGACGCTGGTCGATCGCTCGATGCTGCAGGTCCTGCAGCTGCACGCGATCCCGACTGACGATCCGGCGGTCTGGCTCCCTGCCGACGAACGTGGCCGGCCGGCGCAGAGCTGGTTCAACGCCAGCGATGCGCTCGCCGATGCCTTCCACTGGCTGGAAGAGCGCAAGCTCGCGCGCCTGCGCAGCGAGGCGATCCATCTGCACGCCGAGGCGGTGCGGCTCGTGCAGGCGGACGACCACGCGCGCGGCGACGATCTGCGCGGGCTGGTGATGCTGGTGTTCTCGGCGCTGATGCTCGGCGTCGCCCTCGGCGCCTGGCTGGCGGGCATGCCATGAGCGCGCAAGCCGCCCCGATCATCACCGCCCCCTTGCCGCTGCTGCCGGTGCCGCTGGAGCGCTGGCAGCGCGGGCAGACGGTGGGCGAATTCCTCGCCGAGCTGCGCCGCGAGTTCGTCGTGCTCAACACCGCGCACGGCGTGCGCCTGATCCGGAGGCACTGACATGAGCCCGAACGTCATCAAGCGCCCGCTCTGGCACCGCGTCATCTGGCCGGACGCGCCGAAGGCCCGCCTCGAGCCAGTCGTGCCGCGCCTGCTACTGGCACGCACCGTCGAGGTCTGCAGCTTCGCCACGCTGCAGAACCCCGGCGCGGACACGGATGACCTTGAGGCCGTCGCGCTCGTCGAAGCCAGCCTGCACGCGGTCTGGCGCGACTACATCAGCGGCCGCGCGCAGACGCCGCAGGAGTGCGCCATCGGCCGCGCGCTCAACCACATCGCCAACAAGTACATGGAGGTGCGCCATGCGTAGCAAGGATGCCGAGCTGCGAGACGCGCTGCAGTGCCTGCTCTATGAGCAGCAGCACCTGAAGCAGATCGCCGCGGAGCGCGATGAAGCGCAGCGCCGCTACTGGCAAGCGCAGACACGCTTCAAGGATGCCTCGCAGCGCGCGGCGCAGTGCCTGGCGCAGCAGGGCGGGGCGGTGACGTACGAGGAGCACCGCTTCGAGCGCTTGGGCTACTACAACGTGCGCATCACCGTGGCCGACACCGAGCTGCGCATCGAGCAGACGCCGATGCCGCTGCAGGAGGCGCGCCGGTGAAGAAGATCGGACGCTGCAAGGGCGGCTACGTGTGCCGCTGCCAACGTCGCGGCTGCCGCCTGCGCAATCACCGCATCTGGCGCGCGCACAAGCCGTTGAACTACTGGGGCCGCAACGCGCGTCTCGGGCTCTGCATGGCCTGCAAGAAGCCGCTGACCATCGACCGCTACCGCAACAGCGGCCGCGAGGCCGCGCGCAACAACTGCGGCTGCGAAGGCTACCCATTCCAGCACCGGCGCGGCTCGCTGCATTGCCGCTTCGGCGTCGCCGGCATGGCCGGCTTCAGTTTCTACGACCGCGGCGACGACTTCGATCGCTGGCGCGAGGCAGGCCAGCCCTCGCAGTGGCAGCACGCCGCCTGATCCCAACACCACAACAGGCGCGCCTCGCGCGCCGAAGGAATCCCAGAGTGAGCAAGTCCAAATCCGCGAAGCTGCGCAGCAGCAAGCCTGCCACTGCGCGCAAGCGCCCCACGCCGAAGCCGAGCATCGAAGAACTCGCCGACGCGCTCGCCAACATCGGCGGTGACCTGGTCAACCACCCCCCGCACTACATGCGCGGCGGGCTGGAGTGCGTCGACATCGTCGAGGCCATGGCGGAGGGCTGGGAGCCGCAGACCGCGCTGCGTCTCGGCCAAGCCGTGCAGTACGTGTTCCGCCACGCGCACAAGGGCAACCACCGCGACGGCACGCAGGACCTCAAGAAGGCCATCTGGTGGATTCAGCGCGAGATCGACGCGCGCGATGACGCTGCCGCACTGATCTGAGGGCCTCACCATGACCAACACCACTTTCGCCGGCGAAACGCTGGTGCAGGAAGTCCCGATCGGCGTCATCTTCGCGGACACGCAGCAGGTGCGTCGCAAGTTCGACGAGGACGCGCTGCAGCAGCTCGCCGAGAGCATCCGCGAGCACGGCGTGATCCAGCCCATCGTCGTGCGGCCCATCGACCAGACCGGCGTCGCGCCGTTCGAGATCATCGCCGGCGAGCGCCGCTGGCGTGCCAGCCAGCTCGCGGGCCGCGAGACGATCCCCGCCGTCATCCGTAAGGATCTGATCGGCCAGGACGTGAGCGTGCTGCAGATCCTCGAAAACCTGCAGCGCGCGGACCTCACGCTGCAGGAGACCGCCGCCGGCGTCGCCAAGCTCGTCGAGGCCATCGGCAACACCAAGGCCGCGCAGCAGCTCGGCAAGAGCGAGGGCTGGGTCAGCAAGCACGCCAGCATCGGCGCGCTGCCGGAAGACGTGCGCGCGCTGGTCGAGGCCGGCGCCATCGAGTCCGCGGATCTTGCGCACGAGCTGGGCCAGATCCTCAAGCGCGAGCCGGAGGGCTACTGGTCCTGCTCGCTGCTGGAGAAGGCGGGCGAGGGCACGCTGACGCGCGCGGATACGCGGCACCGCCTGGAAGCGCTACGCGCGCAGGATGAGCGCGAGAAGGAGGAAGCGCGCAGGCAGAAGGAGGCGGCGAAGCGCGACGCCGAGAAGCGCGCCGCCCCGGAGTTTGTCGCGAAGCAAGCCAAGGCCGAGGCCGAGGAACGCGAACGGCAAAAGCAGATGGACGCTGCTGAAGCTGCCGAGACAGCACGCCGCGAACAGATTGCAGTGCTGGACGCGAAGTGCCGCAAGCTGCTGCTGCCGATGATCCCGCTCATCGAACGCGCGCTCGGCGTCAGCGTGGCGCGCGACGGGGACGCCGAGATCATCTGGTCCGCGGAGTATGCGTATGACGATGATGTCACTGACTCCAATGCCCGGAGCGTCTTCGCGATCGAGCCGCTGACGCCGTCCTATTGGGATCGTCAGGCCGTGATTCCCACCGGCCCAGAGTCCACGCGCTATCGCGTCTCGCTGGATCTCGATCACCGCCAGCTGATGCAGCTCATCAAGGCGGTCGCGCCCGGCAAGCCCGCCAAAGCCGCGGAGAGCCCCGAGAAGCAGGGCGAGCTCACCATCGGCAGCTTCATCGCCGAATGCCTGGTCCGCGAGGAAGGCGCAAAGACCAAGGCCGGCGACGTCTACGCCGCCTACGCCGCCTGGTGCCGCGAGCATCGCCTGGATGCCGTCCAGTTCACGCACAACGCGTGGGGCGAGGCCATCGCCGCGGCCGGCGTCGAGAAGATGCGAAGCAACGGGATTCGCTACGTCGGGGTGCGACTGCCGAACACCAGCTTAACCGGCGGCTACGCCGCCCAGGAGCAGCACCGTGACGAGTGAACAGAACCCAGCGGGCGGCGTAGCCGTCCGCGTTGAAGCTGATGTTGTGGCGCGCTCTGGCGGCGAATGGCTGGGCGCGGCGCGCACTTGGATGCAGGAGAACAAGATTAACGGCAGCGACGTGCGTTGGGGCAGCGATGAACTGCTGCGCCCCGGAGTGACGGTGCGCGAGATCGAGCAACTGGCCGCGCGCGTTGCCGCTGCCGCGATCAACGAAGACCGGCGCAAGCGGCACAACGCCGGTTTAAGCGGCGGCGGAGCCGTCCGCTCGAAATCATAGTTGTACGCCGAGGAACTGAACGATGAACAACGCGAACACTGAAACCCTGCGATTGATGATCGCGGCCGTGGCTGAGGAACGCGAACGCTTGCAGGGCGAATACAACGCCGCGATCGACTACGCCATCGAGACAGACGACCCGGCCGCGTTCCTGCGGACATGGCGCGAGGGTGACACCGAGACACTGGCGAGCGAGTGGCCTGACTTCAAGGCATACAACGCCAGCTTAAGCCGCGGGACCGCCGAAGGCGGGACCGTCGGCTTGAAGCGATAGTTGTACGAGGAGAACTGAACATGAAGAAGGGAAGCCGTGAGGCAGCAGTGCGGGCCGCTGAAGCGCACACGAATTTGAACTTGTGGGGATCAGTGATTGCTTTGCTCGAAGGCGGCCTGATCTACGGAGGCCGGGATGAAGCCGCACAAGAGATTGTGGACATGTGCAAAGCCCAGCAGCAGGCAGAGCTGAAGATTTACGACTCCAATCTGGCGAAGCTCTCATGACGTACAACGATGCCGGTAACGCGCCCGGCGCAGCCGGGTCGCGTTGAGTGGCCTTGTTGTACGTGATTTGGAGACGAACGATGGCGATGAAATTTGTTTTTACAGGCTTCCTTTTTGTGCTCTTCGGAATTTTTGCAATCGGCGGTGTTGGCAATTGGCCGGGGCCGATTATCGGCGTGCCGATCCTTGCTATGACAGTGATCGGCGCCGCAATGGTTTTCTGCGGAATCCTCGCTGAGATTTGGCTGTGACGTACAACTCTAATTCATCGGCAGAATCCGCGGAATAACACGGCGCCCTCGCATGCAAGCCATTGATGCCACAGCACACGCATCCGTTACGCCCGCGCAGCAGCCCCAGCTGCTCGACAGGCTGCGGGCGGCCGTGCGCGTCAAGCACTACAGCCTGCGTACCGAGCAGGCCTACGTGCACTGGTGCAAGCGATACATCCTGCATTACGGCAAACGGCATCCCGCTGACATGGGCGCGCCCGAGGTTGAGGCATTTCTCTCGCACCTGGCGACTGCCAGGAATGTCAGCGCAAGCACACAGAATCAGGCACTGGCCGCGTTGCTGTTCCTATATCGGCAAGTGCTCGGCATCGATCTGCCCTGGCTGGAAAATCTCACGCGTGCGAAGCCGCGTCAGCGCCTGCCCGTCGTTTTGTCACAGCAGGAAATGCAGCGGCTGCTGCGCAATGTCAGCGGCGTGGAAGGCACTGTCATCCGGCTGTTGTACGGCACCGGCATGCGCATCAGCGAGGCGCTGCGCCTGCGCGTGATGGATGTGGATTTTGATCGATGCGAGATCACCATCCGCCGCGGCAAAGGCGATAAGGACCGCCGCGTCATGTTGCCGGATGCGGTCCGCGAGGACCTGCTGCGCATCCGCGAAGAGCGCCGGCGTTGGCATGACCATGACCTTGCCTGCGGCCTCGCTGGTGTCGATCTGCCGGATGCGATCGATCGCAAATACCCGCGCGCGCACCTTGAATTCGCGTGGCAATACCTCATCGGGTCGCCCACGCACAGCACGGACCCGCGCAGCGGCCAGATCCGCCGGCATCACCTGCACGAGGATCGAATCAGCCGCGCAATGAAAACTGCACTGCGTGCGGCTCGCATCGACAAGCGCGCCACGGCGCATACCCTGCGGCACTCGTTCGCCACGCACCTGCTCGAACAGGGCCAGGACATTCGCACTGTCCAGGAGCTGCTCGGCCACAGCGATGTCGAGACGACGATGATCTACACCCACGTCCTCAACCGCGGCGGCCGAGGCGTGCGCAGCCCCCTGGATGCGATGCCGTGAGACTGATTCGCGCCACGACTGCCCTGCAACGATATTTCGATCCTGATGATGGGCCGGACATTCGGTCACTGATCGCAGCCGTCGAGCGCGGCGACGTGCCCGGCCAGATCTGGCGCAACGGCAAGAAGATTCAGTGTTGGGTCGATGCCGAAGCATTTGAGCAACGGCAAACCGGAAACGAGCTCGCCGATCGCGTCCTCAAGAGCCTGGCAGCGCACTGACATCGACAGGCGCGTAATGCTCGTGCCCGCGGGTATAGATCTCCGTCGTCGCGATGTCGCTGTGCCCTGCGAGCGCCTGAATCTGCGCCTTCTGCCATCCGGCCTCCTCATATAGTGCCACGCCGAGGCTCTTGCATTCGTATAGCGTCGGCGCGTTTTCCAGCGCCGGGAAGTGCCGCGACATCAATTCCGCGAACTCCCGCTGCAGCATCTCGCGCGTGCACTGCGCCCAGTGCCGCGCGAACTTGTCTTTCGCGCGATGATTGATGGCGCGCCGTGGTGCCTGGTAGCAGAGCAGGGCAGGGCAGCCCGCAATGCGGTATCGCGCCGCCGCCTCGATCGCAGCACGCAGTACCGCATGCGGCCGGATGGCCAGGCGCGTGCCGGTCTTGCCCTGCACGACGAGCAGTCGCTCGCCGTCCCACGCCTCCGCGAGCTGCAGGCGGCACAGATCATCCGGCCGCTGCAGCGAGAGCCGCACGAGCTCCATGGCGTGCCCCAGATGTGGCGAAGCATGCGCGTAGAGCACCAGATACTGCTCTGCCGTGATCCGTGCACGCTGCCGGTCGACCTTGGCGCGCTTGAGCAGCAGCGCGGCCGGATTGTCATCACGGTAGCCCTTGCTGACGCCATAACGGCACGCGCGGTCGATCAGATCGCGGTACCGGTTGTGATCGCCGAGCGAGATCTCGCGCTCGAGCAATTCGGCGAGCTGCTGCCGCCCGAGGCGCGAGAAATCCTGATCCGGAATCCCGCGCTTGATCTTGCCAACGCGCCAGCGCGCCGTCTTCAGCGTCTTGTCGCCTGGCTTGGCGTCAACGCGCCAGAATTCCACGTAGTCATCGAGCACCTGGTGCCACATTGCCTGCGGCCGCTCGATGCGTTCAACCAGCTTCTGCACCGGCGCCGACATGCGCCGGTCATTGAGCACCGCGACGGCCTGGCGCGCGGCCTCGAAGTCCGTGCCGAGCCCGCGCTCCTTTTTCGTGACGGGATCGATGTAGCTGAAATACCAAACGCCGGCTTTGAGCCGGCGCTTCAGGTTCGGCGGACGCTTCCGCCATGTCGAGATCGGGATCTCAGCCATGCTTGAATGTAGCAAGGCGAGGAGAAAAATGGGAGAAAAAAAGGAGAAAGGCCCGAAGGCCTTTCGTAACCCGTTGATTTTGGTCGGGGCGAGAGGATTTGAACCTCCGACCACTTCCACCCCAAGGCGGGTGACGTACTTTCGTAAGTATTTGATATTAATGTTTTATATTAGTGTCTTGGCATGGCTTCCTAGCGCGAAATCAGGCAACAACTTTCAACAACTTACGCGGCGATTGGGAGAAAGCTCATGCAGCCCTCGCTGTCCGTGCGCAGACCCTTGCGCTTGTCGCCCGCCCAGTTGCCCGCGTGGATGAAAATTTCCTCGCGCGGCGTCGTGCCGCTGAGCCGGTACACCGGCCCGAAGTGCGGCGACTGCAGGCACGCCTCAGTACGGCCCGACGATCATCATGTTGGTCTGCACCGACGATGTATCAAGCGAGCGCGAATTGCTCGAGTAGATGCCGATCTCGATATAGTCGGTGCTGCCGTTGCAATAGACGAGCGCGGCGCCACCAACGGCGAAGCCGCCGGCCCCAAAATCGCCACCCACAGCCGAATAAAGCCCCCCGTTTTTGTAGACGTACCCAACCATGCCGCCGGCCGACGTGCAGCGCACGCGCATCGTGACGAGGTAGTAGCCGGCTTTCTTGGGGATGGCGCGATTATTCGTCGAGTCCCATATGCTGTTGTCGTCGAGCGACACCGCATTAAGCGCGACTTTCGCGGTCGCCGCGCCGACCGTCAGCGCGCCAGACCGATATGCGATCAGGTGATCGTATGACCCGCCGCCGCCGCCAGATGGTGCGGTATAGACGTGCGTTGACGACCCCGCATCCCACGTCAGCACATCGCCATCGCTACGGCCGGTCGTGTCCACATCGTCGAGCGAATCAATCGTCGTGTGGTCGTTGTTGATCACCGGGTTGGCCGGATCGGTATTGTCGACCGTGATGCCGGTGCCCGAGCTGCAGGACTGCACCAGCGGCACATAGCGGTGCGTGCCGTAGCCCGAGTCCCAGATCAGCCCGTAGGCGCCCGCCTGGTCGGTGGCATCCACATCCCGCAGCCGCCCCAGTTCGATCGCCTCGTCGATGTACGGGCGATCGTTGAAGCCGTCGGTGCCGTTGCCGATCTTGAGCTTGCCGGTGTCGGATTCAAGGCCGAACTCGCTATCGAGCAGAACTTCATTGAGGCTCGCCCAGCTTGAGGCTGCGCGGCGACGCAGGCGGAATCGATAGTTCTTCGTGATGGCCACTATGGCGTCTCCTCGTAGACCCTAGTCTCGGCCGCAGTTTCGAGTGTCACTAGGTCATTCACATAGCCCAGAACGTCGCTGCCGTTCTGCCCGATAATCCAGCAGTTGACCCCAGGCACGACGTACTTCTTGACCGGCAGCAACGTTGTCGGGTCATAGCAGCGGGTATAGATCACGCCGGCATCGAGGACGGCGACGAGCACGTAGGTGCCGTTGCTGCGCATGGTGCGGCGCTCGAGGCTCAGATCGCCGCCATAGATGCCGCTGCCGGTGACGTTGGTTGTGGCCGGCACGGACTTGAGTACCGCGCCGGTCGCGGCGTCATAGACGCGGAGCCGGTCGGAGCCGAGCACCCAGAGCTTCCCGGAGTCGAGCAGCACATGGCAGATATTTCGCTGACTCGTGCCGGACTGCCAGATCACCGACTTGTCGCTGAGCTGGATGCACTTCGTGTAGCCGTTGCCCGCGATGTAGAGATAGGTGCCGTCGGTCGTGATGACCTGACCATAGATGTCGATCGTATCGGTGATCGCCATGGTCGAACTGTCGATCTTGCCGAGCTGGCCGTTGTATGGCAGGGTGATCCAGATATCGGTGCCGACCACGCACAGGCCCTGTGGCTGACCAGCGCCAGCCGAATACGAGGTCTCGGAGCCCGGCGCGTTGGTATCCACGGCGGTCTGCGGCACCTTGACCAGCTCGTTGGTCAGGAAGAACGCGCCGATGTAGAAATCGGTGCCGATCCGGGTGAAGCCCGAGAGTCGCGAGGCCGAGTCCGAGACATTGACGCCGCTCAGCAGCGCGTAGGTCGAGGCATCGTACTGGCGGATGCTCTTGCCCGGTCCGGTGCCATAGAGGCTGCCGGACAGGCTGTCCATGGTGCTGATCGGCACTTCGAGCGTGCTCGAATACGTCAGCGTCGCGACCGTGGCCGAAGAGTCATCATCATCGGCGCCGCCGTCATCGTCATCGCCGCCGCCGTCGATGATCACCGCGCCGTCGTCGTCGATCTCAACCTCGATGATCAAGGCCGAGTCCGCTGATTGCCCGGACGAGACGGCGCGCAGATAGAGCGTACGATTGATGCTGGAGTCGCTGAGCGGGACATAGAGCAGCGTGTCATCAAGCAGCACGAACTCCTCGCCGGCGACATGGCTCGCGACCAGCGATTCGGTATCCAGTCGACCACGCAGCAGCGTGGAAAGCGTGCGCGTGCCATCGCCATTGTCGAGATGATCGGCGAAGTTGATGGCTTCGAAGTGACCAAAGGAGCCCACTGCCGCCAGGTTGGCGTTTTCGAGCTGGTCGACCGTCACGGACTGCAGGTTATCCGTGCTCGGCAGCGTGACGATCACCGAATTCAGGTCATCGGTGCCGGATGTGCGGCCGGACGCCAGCGTATTGACCATCGGACCGAAGATAGTCGGATTGGTGATCGATCCGACGTTGGTCCAGGTCGCCTGATCGTCGAAACTGACCTGTACGACGCAGCCATACCAGCCGTTAAAAAAGCCGTGCGCGGCCACGTAGAAGCCTGGCGCGGTATCGTTGGGCCGAAATGGCTCGACGTTCACTATCAGCACGTCGGTAGGGCCGATCAGCGTCGGCCGGCGCGTCACTGTCGGCACCGGCACGCCGGCGCGGTAGCTCGCGTAGATCGACGCATCGCTGCGCACGGCACTGGCCTTGATCACACCGACCGGCAAGGCCATGTCGGTGGATGTGATGCGCACGCGCTCGGTGCGGCCCTCGAGCGGCACCGTGATCGCGTCACCGGCCGCGAGCGCGAGGTGCTGCGGCATCATCGCCAGCGTCTGCGACTCACGCGCCCACCAGATCTCGGCAAGCGCAACGTCGGCGATCTGCGCGGCTTTCTCAGAGCCCATGGCGATCGCCAGCGTGAGCTGCTGCGTGCTCGAGGCATCCTGCGTCAGCCACTGCGCCGGCGGGCTGGCGCCGGCTTGATACTCGTTGTCGACGTCGTCGTATTGCACGATCAGCGTGCGCGGTAGCTCGGCCGGCTCCGCACGCTCCAGCGTGACGAGCGGCGGCGTGTCCTCGCCCGGCAGATGCGCGCCGAGGTCATCCTCGCCGAGGTCCGCAACCACCGCGCCGCCGCGCAGCGGGAACTTGAGCAGGCCGTCGACTTCCACCGCGTCGAAATAGCCGTAGGTCATCAGCTGCTCGATGACCGCGCGGCCCGTGGTGTTGGACGTGACGCGGATGCCAGTCAGCGTCTCGGTCAGCGCGGACGTGTCGAGCTGGCTCGCGTCGAGCCCGCAGCGCTCGGCGATTGTCGTCACCGCCTCGTCGAGCGTGATCGGTGTCGACAGCACGGCGCGGATATCCGGCGGCACGCGCGCGTAGGCGTAGCTCTGCGTCACCGGATAGTCGGTGTTGTAGACGAGGCCGTCCGGGATGCCCTGCGGCGCTGTGGTGCCGTAGACCACCTTGGCCTGCGTGTAGGCCTCGGTCCAGTAGCTGGAGCTGCTGTAGCGGCTGTCGAAGCTCGGGATCGCCGGGCCGAGCGGGTACTTGGTCACGGTGCCAGCCGAGACGGTGTACTTGCGCAGCACCTTCCACGTCACGCTGCTTTTGGTGACCGGGTAGTCGACCCCGTACTGCGGCCCGACCAGCGGGTTGCTCGCCGGCAACGTCACGCCCTTGGCGATCGCCGCCTGCGCGGCGGCCGTCCAGAAGTCCGCGTCGCTGTAGCGATCGTCAAAATCGGGAATCGCCGGCAGATGCAGCAGAGTGCCGAAGCCATCATCGAACGGCAGAGGATCGACAAGAATCTTCCATGCGACGCTGCTGTTGGCCAGCTGCAGCTCGCCGGCGTAGGCGATCACGGCATCATCAAGAATGCAGAAGCGCACATCCTCCGGCAGCAGCGGCTTAGGCTCTCCGCATAGCGGTGCGCAAGTCGTGCCCGGCTTGCGCGCGACGCGGCGCACCTGAATCTGCGTGTCGATCTTCACACAGCTGTTGACGCTCCAGCCTGCAAAAGCGTCGTAGTAGCCCGGCCAGTAGCTGCTGCAGTTGGTGATGAACGAGCGGCCCGGCACCCATGGATTTTCGATGCCGAGCGACACGCTGCCGCCCGCGTAGTAGTAGATGCCTGGCGCGTTGCTGGTGCTTGGGTTCGGCGGATCATTGATGCGGTTGGCCCACCAGATCGGGATCACCGTGCCCACATCCGGCGGCAGTGGCGGAATCAGTCCGGCGTTCTTCATCGCCTCGCAGACGTGATTGCTTACCGCATCCACAGTGTCGAAGCGCAAGCTCTCTGGCGGAATGCCGATCGAAATGTCGCCCGACTGGTAGTGCAGATACAGCACCTCCTGCTCGCCCGGCGTCACGCTGGCGTAGGGCGCGACAGGGTTGTCGCCGGTGCCGTAGGCCTTCTTCGACCAGCCCATCATCACCGCATTGCTCAGGCTGGCATCGGAGAGCGCATCATCGAGCGTGCCCCAGCTGCCGGAGCCATAGCGATACTCATGCTCGTTCTCGCAGGCGCGTGGATCGCTGCCGCTGAGCCACGGCGCCAGCACCTCCTGCCGATAATCCGGGTCTGACTCCGCGCTGGCACCGCCCGCGCGCACGACCTCGAACTCGAAGTTCGGCACGCGCCCACCCATGTCAGTGATGTCGTGATCCTCGAACGTGACGTAGGCGGTGCCGCGGTACGCCGGCACCTTGCCGACGCCCTTGTCCGCTTCCTGCAGCGGGTCCGGCAGCTGATCTTCGGTGCCAAGGTAGATGCGCAGCTGCGTCTCGAACTTGGTGTTCGCCGCATCGCGCGCGCGATAGTCTGCATCGCTTTCGTCGTCGCCCCGCGGCGTACGGTCATAGACGATTTTTCCGTTTCTCCAGATGCGGCGAATGCCGACGATCGGGCCTTCGCAGATCAGCACCGAGAAGCTGCGTGTCGCGGTGTACGTCGTCGCCGTCGGCCCGCCGCCCTTCGCGCTCTGCTCTTTCTTGTGCTCGACGAGCGGCCCGGCCCAGATGATGTTGCCGCTGCACTTCTGCGTGCCGAGGATGATCGGGATGTCCGCGCCAACGGTGGACGTGGTGAAGCCCTGATCCTGAGCGTGCGGGCCTTTGACGTCGGCGCCGGAGGGGAATGCGACTTGGCCGACGCCGGAGATCAGCGCGCCAAGATAAGGGTTCTCGGTGACCGCGCCGACGATCAGGCCGACGACGTTGAAAACGGCCTGCCCGGTGTTATTGCCCATAGCGCACTCCCGGCAGCGCGAAAACGTGTTTGGTCACGCGCTGCCACACGGCGTCGTAGCCGTGCTCCACAACTTTGCCCGCGCTCTGCAGCGCATGGATCAGCGTCGGGCCGTGATGGCCGTCGGCAACGATGGCGACGTGCTGCGGATCGCGATGCCACTGACAGACGATCAGCGTGCCCGGCGCCGCGCGGCCGACCGGGAAGCAGAGCCGCCGCAGCTCGGCCAGCATCACGCCGCTTTGCGGTGTGCGCGGGTAGGCATCGAAGCCGTACTCGCCATCGAGCACGCCGCAGGCCTTCGCCACTTCGATCGCCAGGCCGATGCAGTCGATGCCATGCCGCGCGCGCCCCTGATGGCGAAACGGCGTGCCGACCCAGCCGCGCGCTTCGGCGACGACCGTAGAGGAGGGAATGAGCGTCTTCATGCGCCGCTGTAGATCGCGTACTGGCCGGGGATGAACGGCTCACCGCGGAAGTTGAGCAGGTTGTCGAACTTGTTGTAGCAGTCGCCCGCCACGCCGCCGTCGGCGTCGACGCTGTGCTGCTTGTTGCAGCCGGCCGAGACAGTGAAGGTGTCGCCCTCTTCGATGTCGAGCGGGAAGTTCTCGTAAAGCTCGAAGTGCCCGAGCGCCGACGGCGAGCCGGCTGAGTCGATCTTCACGCGCCGCGAATAGCCGGCGTTGTCGCCGCTGGTGAACGTCAGCACGCCCGCCACGAAGTAGCCCGGCGGCACCGCGGGGCTGCCGAGATCCAGCAGCGCATCGAACACGCGACGGCTGGTGACGGCATCAACGATGCCCGTCACCGTGTAGCCCGCCAGATTCACGCCGCAACGCGTGTCGCCCAGCTCGGCACGGCAGGAGAGCGACGTCTGCTCGAGGATGTTCTTCTGCAGCTGCTGAGAGAGCCCACGCAGCTCCGACGTCGCCAGCCCCTGCGCAAAGCTGCGGATGTTGCCGACGGTGCCCGAGCCGAGGACGATGCCGCTGTCCGTCGGGTCTGTCCAGTTCACGAGGAAGTGAACGAAGCGCACGTTGTCCCAGAGACCGGCACGGATGTCGTCGATCGTCACGCCCACGCTGCTGAGCAGCACGTCGACCTCGGCGTTGTCGACGTCCAGGGCGCTGCTGCTGCGCAGGCTCTTGCCGAAGATCGACGGCAGCGAGAGATAGGTGCCGGCGACCGTGATGCCCGCGACCGGGCCGCGCGTGACGACCACATCGCGGTCATGCCCGGTTACGAGCACGGGATCGTAGTTCTTGATCGCCACGTACCAGCACTCGGCCAGCGTCGTGACGCGGCCGGCGAGGAGCGTGGTATCGGCCGTCGAAAGCTGCCTCATGCGGGCTCCTCGGTGACGGTCAGCGTCGACAGCGAGTAGATCGCCTGGCTCTCGCCGTTGCCGCGGTCTTCGTAGGCCAGAAACTGCGCGATCGGGCGCGAGGACGTGAAGCGCGCCGGCTTGTAGAACTCGCCCGACCAGGTCACTTCATCCGCTGGCGAGCTGATGGCCGGGTAGGGCATGTTGAAGGTCACGACGCCGGTGGCCGCGTCGACGCTGGCCACGCTCAGCGGCGCGCCGTTGAGCTTGAAGCTCAGCGAGGCGACGTTCGGCTTGACGATCTTCTTGTCGTAGTCGTTGCCGTAGCCGCCGTAGCGCTTCGTCAGCTGCGCCGTGGCGCTGCCATCGAGGATCAGCGGCGAATCGAAGGCGAGGTGGTCGTTGCGGTCCAGGTAATGGAACGCGGTGGCTGTGCCATGGACCGACATCCAGAAGTCGTAGATCCGCTGTAGCGTCGCGCGGTCCACATTGCGGTTGCCGAGCTGCCACTCGCCCAGCTCCTGCGCGCGCGGCACGTTGCGCACGCTGCGGCCGCTGAACGCCACGAAGGCCGTGGTGCCGAAGTCGTCCGGGCCGCCCTGCGCGCCGTAGTCGAAGCCCAGGTCAAGCAGGATCTCGAGGGAATCGGGGATCGTCATGTCGGCATCCCCTCAGCGGTTGCGTTTGACAGCATTCATCACCGCCTGCCCGAGCTGGGCCTGCACTTCGCCTTGCGCGCGGCGGAAGCTGTTGGCGTCCTGCGTGACGATGGTGACGCTGACCGGCGCCATCACGGCGCCGAAGCCCTTCTGCTGGTCTTTCGTCAGCACGCGTTCGCCCTTCTGCAGGATCGCCGGCACTTCGTCCGGCTTCAGGCCCGCCACGCCGCCGCTGTGGTACCGCGGCGCGCCGGCGAAGGCGATGGCCGGTACCGCGCGGCGCTGGCCGCCGGACTGCCCGGCCACGCCGCCGCTGTGAAACAGACCGGCGAAGAACGAGCCGAGGCTGCTCAGCCAGTTGCCGCCGCCGTCAGACGAGGAGCCCGACTGCGAGGCAGCATTGAAGATGCGCTTCACGTAGGTGCCAGCCGCATCGGCCGCTTCTTTCGACAACTGCTGCTGGATCGAATTGCCCACCGCCGTGAAGAAGGCACGCAGCGCGCCTTTCCAGCCGCCGCCGTCAGCGAGGGCAGAGAAGCCGGACTCGATGCCGCTGCTGATGGAGTCCGCAAGCGTGTCGCCCAGATCGCTCGCGGACTGCGAGAGCTTCTGCAGCTCCAGATCCATGTCCTTGAGTCGGTCGATCGCCTCGGGGTCGCCCGTAGCCTCGGCGAGCTGGCGCATCTGCGGCAGCAGGGCCTTGAGTTTCTCGGCCGTCTGCTGATGCAGCGCGAGCACTTCGCGCCGGCCTTCGCGCTCGGTGATCAGCCCGCTCTCGATGTTGAGCTGCAGCGTCGACTCGCTGCGGCCCATTTCAGCGAGCGTGCGGTCGTACTGGGCCTGCAGATCATCCAGCGCGATCTTGGCCTTCTCCACATCGAACAGCTTGCGGACCATGGCCTCGCCGGCCGCGTCGCCCTCGACCTGCAGGCGCTTCAGCAGGTCACGAAACTCGCGCTCCAGCGCCGAGGTCTGCGCTTCACCGCTCTGGCCCTGCAGGCCGAGCAGGCGCTCGCGGACCTGCGCGAGCTGGTCGCTGAGTTCCTGCTCCGCCTTGGCCTGCTCCAGCGCCGCCTTGACGGCGATGTCGCCACGCTGCCGCTCGAGCACCGTGAGCTGCGCGATGGCCTGCTTGCGCTGGTTCTCTTCGGCGCCGGTGTCCGCGCCCTGGCCGGCCTTTTCGCGGATCTCCTGGTTGATCTTCGCCAACGCGACGCGCTGCTCGGCGATCTGCTGGTCCAGCGCCTTGGTTTCCAGCGCCGCGCGCTGCGCGTAGTAGTCGCGGAAGCTGATCAGGTTCTGTTGATAGCTGTAGTCGAGTGCCGCCTGCGTGCGCTTGATGTAATCGGCCAGCAATACGCCGGAGGCCTGCAGCGAGGCCTGCTGCGCTTCGATGCGCGCCTTGATGTCTTCAATGCTCGGCGCCGCTTGCGTGCTGCCAGCGCCCGCTGTGGTGGTCGTGGTGGCCGCTTTTGGCGTGTTGTAGCCATCGAGGATGCGCTTGCGCTCCTTGAGCGCGGCGATTTCGGCTTCCAGCGACTTCTGGCGCTCGCGATTGCGGCCAGGGCTCATCGAATTGAGCCGCTGCTCCATCGCCAGCGCACGATTCAGGCGCTCGATCTCGTCGGCGTAGTCTTCCGGCGCGACCTCGCCGGTCACCATGCGCGCGGTGAACTCGCCAAGGCCGCGTGCGGCCTCCGCCGACACCGTCACCAGCTTCGCCAGCCAGCCCACCAGCGTGATGACGCCGCCGACGAAGACGCTGAAGGCCTGTTTGGTCTCGGGCTTCTGCAGTTCCGCAGTCAGCGCCTGAATGGACTCCTTTGCTTCGTTCAGGCTGCCGCCATTGCCCTCGAGCAGATCGCCCGCGGCGTTCTTCAGCTGCGTCAGTGCGCCGCCGAAGGTATCGGCGGCAGCGCTGGCCGCGCCCTTGAAGCGCTTCTCTAGCTCGTCGAGGATGATGCGCTGCGCATCGGCCGCGTGGCCGGTCTCCACCAGTCGCTTGATGGTCGCCAGCTGGGCATTGGTGAGCTGCACGTTGGCAGCGGCCAGCCCGGCGGCGCCTTTGATCGGATCATCGAGCGCGCGGCCGACGAGTTTGGCGGCTGCGGCCAGATCCATGCCTAGCGCTTCGGCCATGTCGAGCGTGGCCGCGGTCGTTTCCTGAAAGACCGGTGCGCCGATGCGCTTGAAGGTCAGCAGCAGGCGCTCGACGTCCGTGATCGCCTCATCGCCGAACGCCGTGACGTTCTGCAGCGCGCCGGCGTAGTCGAGCAGCTGCTGCGCGGAGAACTCGGATTGCCGGCCCGTGGCGGTGAGCGTCTGGTTGAGCAGCTTGGCGGCTTTCTCGGCCTGGATGGTGTTGTCGATCACCGCCTTGATCGAGAAGCCGGCCACCAGACCCGTGAGCGCGCCGCGCACATCGAAGATCGACGTGCGCAGGCCTTCGAAGTTCTTGGCGGCGTTCTTGCGCAGATTGCCCAGTGCGCGTGCGCCTTCTTCCGTCGCACGCTTGAGCCCTGATGCGTCGCCGCCAATTTTGACTTCGTAGTCTGTCTTTTTACTCGCCATCGAGACTCTTCATCAGTTCCTTGAAGGACTCTTCGCCACCCCACATCGCCACGCGCATCTGCCTCAGTTCTGCGGCCCGTCGGCGTTGCTGGATCGCCTGCCAGGCGAACAGCTGGCGGCGCGTGTAGCCGAGCACCGCGGCCGGCGGATGCCCGTCGGCGATCAGCTCGGCGCAGGCGTCTTCGACACCGGCGATGAGGTCTGGCGCTGTAGCTGCACGAAGAGCTGCGCCAGGCGAGCGATCGCCGGTGTCGCCTGGCGCACGAAAAAATCCAGATTGACGTCCAGCACCGCGCAGACCATCTGCGTCAGCTCTCCGGCGTTGAGCTGCTGCACATCGCCGGGCTCTTCGTTGAGCGCAACCGCGATGGCTTCGCAAACCTGCCCGAGGTTTTGCTCGATCAGCGGAATCAGCGCGGCCAGCTCGTCGAGCGAGGTGCCATCCTTTCGCGCGCGAAAGACCGACTCCAGCACCGGAAATGCGAGGCGCACGAACGGCGGGATCTGCGCCGCCGTCAGCGGCCGGACCTCGATGGTCCGGCCGCGTACGTCGACGCCCACGAAGCGGGTGTCGGCCTCGAGCGCGGAGAGCTGGCCCATGGGCTCAGTTCACCATCTGCGCGCTGAAGTACTGGCTCTTGCCCGCGGTGACGATGCTCAGGTCCTTGAGCAGGTCGCCGTTGACCTGGATGCTGGCGAACTCGCTGCCGATCAGCGGCAGCGTGCCCAGCGCGCCGAGGCGGGCGTTGTGGCCCTTCACGACCACGGACTTGCCGCTGTTGGCCTCGTTCAGGCCCTCGAACAGCAGCTTGTACTGACCCGCAGCCTGCGTGAGGAACTCCAGTGCCGTCGAGGCCAGCGGCGTGTAGCCGACGAGGATGGCGGTGGCATCGACGATGCTGCCGCTGTCCAGGATCTCGATGCCCGAGGTCGTACGCACGTAGTCGGTGCCGAGCGCGTAGCTGCCCGAGCCGACGGCCGGCGCGACGGTGATCGCGACATCCGGGTCCGGGATCTTGGCGAAGGCGATGACGCCGCCCTTGTAGGCCGTCGCCGCTTCACTCGCGACCGGCGTGGCCGCGATGTCGCTGGTCTCGCCGCGCAGATGGCGCGCGAGGTTGGCGGGCGAGAGGTCCCAAAGCGTCATGGCGAAGTTCACCGCGCTGATGCGGCGGATGCTGTCGTACTCACCGCCGCCGGCCTGCGTGAAGTCGGCGACCGTCTGCTCGTCCTCCTGCGTCGTGATGTCGAGCTGCGAGCAGTTGCCGATAAACACCATCGGGCCGGCGCCGTCGTAGGGGCCGATGTAGATCTTGCCCTTGCCGATGTACGTGTACTTCTGCGTGCTCATTGCGAATCTCCTACAGGTAAGGGTCGCTCGCCAGCAGGACGTAGCGGACGAGGGTGTCGATGAAAACGGATGTGGTCTTGCCACCGTCTTCGCGGGGCAGGACCGAGGCGCCTTGAAACTCGAAGGACTCCGCATGACCGCCGAGGCGGTCTTCGGTGGTCTGCGTGCGTGCGGACTCCGGGAACAACGCGGCCAGCGCCGCGGCGCGCAGCGTGTAGCCGGCGACGAGCGGGTTGTCGGGATCGACGTCCTTGGTGACCAGATGCACGGTCACCGGAACTTCGATCTTGTGCTTGTTGCCGCGCGAGTCGACGGGCGTGTCATCGCCGCCTACCAGCAGCGAGGCGGCAGGGAAGGTTCCCGAGTCGGCGTGCAGGTCATCCTTGCCGATCAACACGCGGGCGAGCACCGCGGGCGAGCCGATGCCTTCCAGGCGCGCCTTGATCTCCATCAGGCAGCGCAGATCGCGAGGGAGGGCGCCGCTCATCGCCGCGCCCTCACGATGGCGCGCTTGATCTCGGCATCGGTCTGCGCTTCGTAGTAGGCCTGCAGCTCGTCGCCGAGGCCTTCGCGTTCGATCTCGTCGCGAAACAGATCGCGGATGCTCGTGGTGTGCAGCACCTCGTACTTTCGGGAGCCTTTTCCGCCAAGGCTGCCGGTGTCGACCGGATAGCCCAGCTTGCGCAGTACATCGACGCGCACGGCGATGCCCATGCCGCCGGCGCCGTCCTGCTTGCCGCGGCGCACCGGCACCATGAAGGCGCTTTTGATCAGCCGCGCAGGGCGGCCGCGCTTGATCTGCACGCGCACACCGGCGCGCTTCTGCCCGCCGTTCTTGGCGCGGTCATAGACCTGCTTGTTCGGGAAGCGGTCCAGGCGCGTCTCGCGCGCACGCGTCCGCAGGATGGCCTGCAAATGCGTCGGCAATGCCTGCCGGCGGATCTCGATGTGCTCGCGCAGATAGGCCGCCTTGAGGAACATGCGCTTGCCGATGCGCTTGACGGCTTGCGTACGCGTGCGCGAGGCCGTGCGGTTGATGGCGCGCGCCTGGCCTTGTGCCGCGTACTGGCCGGTGTTCTTGAGCGCCTCGAGCACCAGCAAGTGGCCGCGGAATTGGAGCGTGAGGTTCACGGCGTGACCTCGTCGACATAGACCGTGATCACGAGGGCGTCGAGGTTGACGAGCGAATCGATCCTGAAGCTGCGGCCGGCGTACTGCGTGGCTGCATCGCTGCCGTAGGTGACCAGATCGCCCTTGACGACGCTGTCGATGCCGGCGCGCGGAAACTCCATCTGCAGGCGCTGCTCGCGCGCTGCGTAGTTCGGGAAACCCGGCGCGAGATCACGGGCCGGCTCGTCCAGCGTCGCGCTGATGGAGATCGGGTCTCCACCAGACGCGCGCTGGAACGTGGCGGGCTCTCCGGTCATGCCGAAGATGCTCGCCATGGCCGAGCCCATGATCGCGCCGAAGCTCATGCGCAGCTCAGGCGTTGAGCTTGCAGTTGACGGTCGTCGCAGCGTCCGCGGCCGCCGAGGTTGCGATGCCGGCCGGGATGAACGAAACCGCCGGCGAGCCGCCGTCGTCGGTGGCCGTCGTCACCTGTTTGTTGGCGGCGTCGAGGTAGAGCTGATCGCCGACCGCGATGGTGACGCCCGTGGCCTTCTTGACCGTGAAGACCTCGTCGATCTGCACCGAGACCTCATCGTCGGCGTCGCCGCCCTTGAGGCAGACGCCGGCGCGTTGGCCGACCTTGATCAGATCGCCGGAGGCGTACGTGGCGGCAAGCGTGACCGCAATCACGATGCCGGGCTGAACGTGGTTCTTTGCCATGACTGAATTCCTTGGCTAGGTAGAGGGAACCGCGGGCCTTACTGGCCCGCGTTGCGAACGCCGCCGCGGAAGCCGACGCCGGCCATGCCCCACTCGTCGACGATCCGCCACTTCATGCCATGCTGCGTGAAGGCTTCCTCCATCGCGAGCTGCGGCTCCTGCTGGCCATCGACGAAGCCCATCTCGAACATCGGCTCGATGTTCGGATCGGCGAACGAGAACCACGGCGTGCCGGTGAGGCGGGCGGTGTCGACGATCTGGTCGTAGGCGCCGACCACTGCGTTGGGCTTCTGCAGCTTGTTCGGCGTGTCCGGGTCGTACTGCGCCAGGTTGATGACGCGCACCGAGCTGCCGAGCGTCTTCGGGCCGAGCCAGATCGACGGCGCGATGTCGAGCACGTCGTTGCCGCTCGGGTCGGTCTGCGCGGCCATCAGCTGGCGGTCCGCGTCGATGGTCGACACGCTCGGCGCACCGGCGCTGGCGCTGATGTTCTTGTGCGTCGCGTGGAACATCGCCACACCATCGCCCAGCGTCGGGCCGAAGCCGGCGTTCTGCGCGAGCAGCACATAGAGCGCCTTTTCACGCGTGCGGCTGGAGGCCTTGCCGAGCTCCATCGCCAGGTCGGTGAAGATGCCGAGGTCATCGTTGGCCAGCATCTCGCGCGAGACGTTGACGATGCCGCCGCGGACCTTGGCGGTGATCGACTCGCGCTCGGCGTCGTTGAGCTGGATCGTCACGAACTCGCCTTCGGCGTTGCGCAGCTGCAGGTCGCCCAGCGAGCTGGAGCGGTAGCGGATGTGCGGACGGAAATCCGACAGCGACGTGATCTTGCAGATCTTGTCCCAGGTCGTCGGAGCGACGGCGGCGCCGGCGATCACCGTCTTGTGCAGCGCGTTCTCGAAGATGTTCGGGAAGTCGCTGACATCGTTGGTGATGGCCGCGGCGAACATCGCGTGGCGGTTCATGCCGCGCGTGTTGATGCCGGCGTCCTCGAGGCAGGCCCGCGCCATGTCGGCGAAGTTCATGCCGCGGAACGGGTTGGCGCCCATGTTGCGGGCTTCGTCGCTGCCGCGCTTGAGCACGGACGCACGCGCGAGCAGCCAGCTCACGGCGGCGACGCGGCGCTTGTCGCGCTGGTCTTCGCCGAAGCTCACGTCGGCCGAGTAGCGGCCAGCGATCGGCTGCGCCGGCGACTGCGCGAAGTCGACCAGCTGCGTGCGCAGCGTGTCGAGGTTCACATCGCGGCCGGCGGCGATCTCGATATCCGTCTGACGCTGCAGCGCGACCAGACGGGCGTTGGACTCCTGGCCACGCATCGCGGCGGCCAGCATGCCGCGGGCGCGATCAGCGCTGCTCGGCGTGCCCGGCGCCGCAACGGCGGCTGCCGGCGTGGCGACTGCGGTCGGCGGCGTGGCCGGCGGAACGGCTGCGGCACGCGAGGCAAGCGCCTGCTCGGCAGCTTGTTCGACCTCCGCATCCGTTGCCGTATCGGCGAGCTTCAGGTAGGTGACAATGGCACTGCGAAGGTCCGAATCCGCGGCGTTGTTCGGCACGGACAGACCCAGCGCGAGAGCAATCAGTTTCCAGTTCATCGCGGGTTCCTTCAGGTGAAATACGGCCGCAGCCGCGGGTAGAGACGTGAGGCGGGAAAGATCGACGCGACGGATCGCGGCGAGGGCGAGCGGCTCTTGAACGCTCGTGCAGATACCGAGAGCGAGACACTCTTCGGCCGTGAGGTAGTGATCCTTGCCGTCTACCAGCATGGCGGTGACGCTGGCGCGCTGGCCTTCGCCAACGGCGGCGATGTAACTCTCGACCAGCACGTTGCTCATCTGGTCGATCTGATCGGCGCGCTCGCGGATCTGCGCGGCGTTGCCGATACCGCCATCGCCCATCACGCCATGCAGCATCGCCATGGTGTTGCGCGGCATGACGCGCTCGTCGCCGGCGCAGAAGATCACACTGGCGATGCTGGCAACGATGCTGTCGTTGTAGGTGACGATCCGCGCGGGGTGCCGGCGCAGCGCGTTGAAGATGGCCAGGCCTTCATTCACCGAGCCGCCATCCGATGCGATGCGCACGTTGATGGTGTCGGCCTGCAGGCCCTGCAGCGCATTGATGACGTCGAGCGCCTCGATGCCGGTATCCGACCACCAGCCCTTGCCGATGTCGCCGTAGATGTAGAGCGTGGCTTCGCGCGCCGACAGCGCGACGAGCTTGTAGGAGCCACGGTGGGCGATGAGCTTGCGGGGCATCAGGCTTCCTCGGACTGGCGGCGGATCGGCACGACGCGTGCGCTGACGCCGGCCGGCAGCGGCGGCGCTTCCGGCAGACTCGGTTTCGCCTGCGAAACGGCAGACGGCGCAACCTCGACGGTGCTGCCGATCTGCAGATCACTGCGCAGCGTCTTTTCAGCCTTGAGCTGGTGATAGGTCTCGGAGAGCGAGCCGCCGCGTTCGCGGATGACCTGGCTGCTGCTCTTGAAGCAGGCCTGCACGAGGATCAGCTGCGCGTTGGCTTCCTTCTCGGGGTCGATCCATGGCATGGCCGGGCCGAAGAACAGGGCCTCGAAGATCGACGCCGGGTCGACGTCGGCCGGGATGCCTTTGCTGAGCACGCGCCAGCGCACGAACTCTTCGTAGCTCGGGCGCGACCACTGGCCGACGAACTCGCCGGTGAGTGCGTGATAGTGCGGCCAGTTCTCGACGAGCTCCTGACGCTGCGCGCTGTAGGTGCCGTTGTAGTCACGCGCGAAGGCCGAGTAGCTGAGGCCGCCGAAGCCAGCAGACGCGAAGCGCAGCTGCTGCTGAATCCACGGTGCAGCGCCAGCGTTCGGGCGCTTGGTGTCGAAGAACTCGGCGTCTTCACCGGCGGCGCCGCTGAACACGATCATGCCGCCGTCCATCTGGTAGACGGGCGGGTTCTTGGGGTCGTAGGTCGGGTTGCCGTTGACGTCCGCGCCGTTGAACTGGCCCGGATCGCCGCGCTTGATCTTGAGCACCATGCTCGATGCCATCTTGGCCGCGATCTGCTCGAAGCCGCGGTACTCGTGGATGTCCTGCAGCGTGGGGATGGTGCTGGCGAGAATAGTGACACCGCGCAGCTGGCCGATGCGATCGACGCTGCGCAGATGCAGCATGCGTTCCGCCGGCACGCGCTTGGTTTGCCCGGTGCCGGCGACCGTGTCGCTGCCCGGATGGCTCTTGAGCAGGTGATAGGCGACCGGCCGACCCCAGTCGCTGCGCTCGATCGCCTGGTGAATGTTCTTGCCGGCGTCGTCCAGCCAGTGCGGCAGCAGATCCGGCTCGATCAGCTCGATGGCGACCGGCACGTCGCTGCCGTAGGTCAGATCCTTGCGCGGGCCGCTGACGAGCTGGCCGAGGCACTCGCCGTCGCGCAGCCAGGTGCGGCAGACGATGCGGTCCATGCCGCCGCCGTTGTGCGTCCAGGTGACCTCGGGCCACTGGCGGTGCGCTTCGTAGTCGCGGCGCAGTTGCGCCGCGAACTCATCGTGCACCGTGCCGTCCATGCGCTTGGGCTGCGGCTCGACGGTGATGCCCTGCGCGCCGACGATGAAATCGGTGAGCTTGTCGAAGCCGCCGCGCACGATGTCGACGTTGCGGTCCAGATGCCGCGCCTGATTGCGCAGCGCAACGGCGCTGCTGCGTGCGAGCGCATCACCGTTGCGCGTGTCACGGTGAAAGCGGCGACGGCGCGAGGGCTCCGTGGCTTCGTAGCCACCGCTCCAGGCGCCGAGCACGTTGCGCTGCTGCCGTGCGAGCTGGCGGTCGCGCGCGGCGGCCGGCGCAGCGACGGCGACGACCTCGTCGACGATCTTGGCGGCGCGTGCGAGCGCGGGCAGCGCGACCTCATCGAGCACGTCGAAGGCGGACGAGAGAAAGCTGCGCGGCGTCATGGCAGCGCCTTGGAGAAGTCGGCGAGCGCGAACGACGGCCCGGTCTGGCCGCGCGCGGCGAGCTGCTCGGCAGCGAGCTTGGCCTCGAGGCGCTGTACTTCGGCGGCGAGCTTGTCGATCTGCTGCTGCGTGATCGACCGCGGACCGTTGGTTACGCTCGCGGCCTGCAATGCGTTCAGATACGCCGCTTTCGCTGCGTCAAGAAGTTGCTGGGTCGTGATCGTCGCCATGACCGCAGATTGAGCGGCGGTCATTCCCACTTACAGGGGAAAGTGGGAAAACTTAGTGCGCGGGTATTGCGCGGTGCTCGCAGCCGGCGATGACGCTGTATGGCGATGCATTGATGCAGGTGACGCCGGCGCGATGAAGATCCGTCACGAGCTTTTCGATCTCCGCGCGGAATGCGGTGTAGTCCGAGCGTTTGCGGCTGAGCTCGGGCGGGTGGTCGCCGAAGAAGTGCGGCGCGCGGATCTCGGGATCTGCCGGCCGCGGCTCGCCGAGGTCAGCGCCGATCAGCACCAGATGCCGCGCGCCCCATGCGTACGCGAGCGCCATGGCCTGCAGTGTGCTGTTGCGCCCCGGTATCGAGCCCCAGTGAATTTGCGAGGGCTCAGGGCTGAGGCCGCTGCCGTCGCGGCCCGGAATGGCGGTCACGAACGCGGGCAGCCGCGCCTGCGGGCTGCCGCTGTAGCAGCGGCCGGCAAAGCGCGCCTGCACGCGCGCGGCGTGGTACGCCCACCATTCGAAGTCAGCGGCGTAGCACGCTGCTGCGCCTGGCATCAGTTCCCACGCGTCTGACACCACCACCGTGGCGCAAGGCGGCACGCGGTGCAGGCCCGCGGCCGGCGCGCTGGGCCCTGTCGCGATGATGTAGGCAGTGCGAGAGTCGTCAACGAAGCGCAGGGGCGCTATGGTTTCGCCAGCGAAAGGAGAGCGCGAATGTCCGACGAGAAGAAGGTGGTCGTCACCCGCCGCGCTGGCGGCGTCTGGGAAGCGGCTGGCACCGTGGCGATCATCGCCGGCATGGTCGGCTGCATGGCCACCAACAGCGGAACTGGCTGGGGCGGCGCGCTCACCGGCATCGGCGTCCTGCTGTTTCTCGTCGGCCGCTTCATGTGACATCGCAGCGTCAGCCGCCATTCGTTGGCGGTTCGTTCCGGTCGCCGACGCGCGCCAGCCTGCGCAGGATCGATTCGAGAATATCGTCGCCGACGTCCCACAGGCGCCCGCCCATGTGACCGGCTACGCCGCCGAGTGCGGCGCACATGCTGAACGAGTAGCCGGCATCGAGCAGCACGACCGACACCAGCAGGCCGGTCAACGCGCTGGTGGCCACCTCGGCGATCAGCCGCCACCAGACGTGCTTGGCGCCGGCGCTGATCTTCTTGTAGTAGCTGATGATGCCGCCCCAGGCGCCGAGTGCGGCGAAGGTGAGCCAGCTGATGAGGGTTTCACGATCCATTCGTTGTGCTCGCATGCGTGACTCCATGGCTATGCGAATCCCTTGCGAAATCCGCGAGCCCCCCAGGTCTCCATCAGCCCCCGCTTGATGGACGAAGCCGGGCGTCGGCCTCGCATTTGTCCAGCACGCTGTTCAGTTGCCGGACGACGCCGTCGGCTTCGTCGGCGATTCGAACAAGATCGCCCGCACTCGATCGCCAAAGCTCGGCGCGTGCCGCGTCGTCAGCGCTGCCGGCATCGGCGCCGGTACCGGGCAGGCCTGCAGCACTGCAGGCGGCTGCGGCGAGCTCGTGGCGCAGGCGGAGATTGCCGCTGCGCAGATCAGCAAGAGTGGCAGCAGTGCGCGCTTGTCCATCGGCGAGTCCTCGTTCGTACGCGGCATCGATGGCCGCGGTTTCTTGCGCGTTTCGCGCTTCGGCCGTGCGCGCCATCTGCAACGCGTCGGCGAGTTGGTGCGCCATATCTGCCTCGCGCGCGCTGTACGCGGCATGCGCTTCGGCGAGCTGCGCGCGCAGCGTGTTCTTGTCCCAGGCGAGCTTGCCGGCGACAGCGCCGAGCACGAGTAGCAGTGCCGCCACGGCGATCAGGATCAGGCGGCCGAAGGCGCCTTGCAGTGCGGCGATGACCGCGGCGATCACGGTTGCGCTCCGGCTCGGATCGGCTCGATGTGGAGCAGGAAAGTCTCCCGCGCCATGTGCTGCGCGAAGGCATCGATCGTCGGGCGGCTCGCGATGATGGCGAGCTGATGCGCCAGCGTGCCGCGGCTCTCACCGAGCAGGATGCAGCCCTGGCTGTTGGTCCTGTAGCGCTGCTCGGCGTCGCCGGCCCAGTTGCCGGGGTGGATCAGGATCTCTTCGCGCGGCGCGGTACCGTCGAGGCGGTAGACCCCGCCGAAACGCGGGCTCTCATGCCAGCGGCAGACGTAGCTGCCAGCCGGGATGCAGCTCACGCGGCGCGCGTTGTTCCGCCACGGACATTCGAGCGAGGAAGCCTTGAAGCCCTCGGCCGTCGTCAGCACCCCGAACGTGCCGGCGTCGCTGGTCTCGATTCGTTGAAGTGTGGCGCTGCGCATGGCGGTAGCCTGCGCATGCGGGATTCCCAGTTACAGGGAAAGGTGGGAAAAGATCAGCGACATGGCAAGCTGCGACTAGCGAGACTGTGCGGCAGTGCGCAGCCGGTGAATCATCCGGTAGTAGGTCGTCTTGCTGATGCTGTATCGCTGGCAGATCTCTTCGCGCTTGATGCCGCGGTTGATGTCGGCGATCACGTCCGCCTCGCGATAGCTTTCCGGGCGGCGGAAATAGACTTCCTGCCCGCCGAGCTCCTGCATCATCGCGCGCATCACGCGTGAGGCCATGCGCAGGGCTTCTTGCTCGTCGCCGCCGGTTTCCTCGCGCATCAGCTTGACGATGCGTGTGCGAAGCGCAGCAAGGTGATCCTCGGTGTGGCTCACAGGCCGCGCCTTCCGCCACCGAAACCGGTGAAGGGTTGCGCGGGTGTCGGCGCAGGCGAGGTTCCACGTGGACCTTCAGGTCCGACCGACTGCGGTGCGTTGTTCTGCGCGCCGGAAGCGAGCAGCGAGGGCTGACGCAAGCGCCGCTCCAGTGCCGACCAGTCGACCTCGGTATAGGTGTGCAGGCGCAGCCCGTAGGCAGCGTGGAGGGCATAGACCTTGAGGTCGAGTGGTTCGTTGGCAACGCCGGCCTTTTGCACCCAGGCCAGCTTGCCGCTTCGGCCGGGCATCTTCACTTCGCTGGTCAGGCCGGCGTAGTACGCATCGCCGAGGCCGCGGTAGAAGTGCATGCGGTTCGGGCCGCTGCCGGTGAGCTGCAGGCGGCCGGCGATGATGTCCTTGCCCTTCGAGACGCCGACTTCGTATGACCGCAGCCCCCACTTGGCCGCTTTGTCGTTCGCCAGCGTGTCGATCATCCGCGGCGGCGTGAACAGTTCTTTGTTCGGGTTGGAGCTGCCCTTAATGGCGCGCCATTGCGTATTGCGCTTGCTGCGCACATAGCGAAGCACGGCGTCCTGCGTCATGCCGTCCGAGCTGTCGATCGACATGGCTGAGATGCCCATGCGCACGCCGCAGGCGTGGCGGATTTCGGTGGCCAGCACCTTGTCCAGCTCCGCCCAGGTCGCAGGCTCCAAGGGGTTGCCCAACACCACGCCATAGGCGACGAGCCACGACTCCATGCCACGTCCGAAGGCCTCGAGCGCGAACTCCAGACGCGGCTCGGCGCTCTCGCCGCCGCGCTGCACGTCGACAGATCCGGCAATGACGAGGCCGCCTTCAGGTACGGTCCAGGGCGCGTACTCTTCCTCGCGCTCGCGCAGTTCGACCACCTCCGGTGCGCCGCTGCGAATCTCCCAGGTCTCGCCGAGCTGGTTGTTGATGAAGCTGATCATCAGCGAGTCATCGCCGTTGCGCAGCGCGTGCTCGGCCTCGAGGAACTTCATCACCAGCGCGGCAAGCAGCGAGCCGGTCGAAACGGAGATCAGTTCGGTGATGTAGAAGCCGGCCTTGCCGGTAAAGGGTGCCGTTGCACTCCAGCCGAAGTCTGCGCGTTGCGACGCGGCATCGACTGCGCGGTTCTTGACCGCGTCGGTCCAGCAGCCGGCGCTCGTGAAGTCGTCGTCTTCGGTGACGCAGGCCTCGCAGGCATAGACCGCGGTCTGCGGCAGATGCGTGCCGTAGACCGGATGTGTGGTCATGGCGTCGCTGCGCCAACGCACGCGGGCCCAGCGCAGTGTCTGGCGATGTCCGCAGTGCGGGCAGTCGACGAAGTAGCGGCGCTTGTCCGTCGCCTCGAGGCCGGCTTCGACCTGCGAGAGCCCTTTGATCGTCGGTGTGCCGCCGACGACGAGCTTGCCGGCGTCGCCGTAGCTCTTGAGGCGCTCGCGCGCGATGGTGATGGAGTTGCCCTGGCCGCGGACATCCTTGCTGACATCGTCCGGCTCTTCGACGATCACCAGCGGGTAGTCGTTGGACTTCAGGTTGCTCGGCGAGTTGGCGCCGGCAAGCTGCAGGTAGCCGCCTTGGAATTTCTTGTAGTCCTGCGTGTTGTCAGGGCCGCGCTTGTCGACGCTGATGCGCTCGGCAATCTGCGGCGTCGCTTCGATCGCCGGCTCCAGCTTGGAGCGCATGAACTTCTTGCCGGCCGTGTCCTTCGGAAACAGGATCAGGATTGGGCAGGGGTCGAGGTGGATCTTCTTCAGGACGATGTTCAGCTCGACGCCCTGCGTGAATCCGAACTGCGCGCTCTTCGTCGCCCACATTTCGCGCACTGCGGGGTCGTCGAAGGCCTCAAGCATGCCGCGTAGTGCAGGCTGCCCTGCGAAGCGGAACGGACCCGGCCGCGCGCCGTCCGCGAGGACGCGGTACTTCTCCGCCCACTGCGCCGTCCGCAGCCGCTCGCGCGGCACGTAGCGCCGCCGCGCACGCTTCAGCGCGTCCAAGGCTTGCGGAGAGAAGTGGGCGAGGACTGCCATGCGCTACGGCCCGGCCTCGTCCGGTCGCGGGGCATCGCGGGGCGGCTCTAGATCAGCCGTGCTCGCGAGCTGCTGCAGCAGCTGCTCGTGCTGCAGCTCGATGGCGCGCTCGGCGTCATGCAGACGCGCAGGGTCGATATAGTCACGCAGGGCCAGCTTCATCGACTGCGTGGCGCCGGCGATGCCTTTGCGCGTGTGTTCGGTGTGAACATCCAGCGCCGCCTCGAGCTCGGCCACCGGGATCAGCAGACGTTCGGCTTCAAGGCGCTCGCGACGCGTCGTCATGGCCTCTTCGGCGGCCTTCCAGTTGCGAGGGTCGCGCCCCTGAAGCACCTGCAGCAGCGCCTCAGAGTCTGAGAGCTGCAGCCAGTCGATTTGCTCGCGCGGCGCCTTGGCGCGATCCGTCGACGTGCCCCCCGCCCCCTGGGCAGGCGCCACGCTCGGCGCGAAATTTCCCCGCATATCACTCAACGCCGCTGCAGCACTGCGATCAAGCAGCGCCGTGCCGGCAAGCGCGGCGTCGATGCGGTCGACGAGATCCACTCCATCCGCACCGCCGCGCGTGAAGCCCTTCGCGCGTTCGCGTTGCGCGCGATCGCGCAGCCAGGTCAGCACCTCACGCGTCCGGTACCGATGCGGCTTGCCCTGCTCCGCATGCTCGGCGACCGGGCAGGGTGGCTCTTCGCGAATCCACTGCCGAACCGCATCCGCGCCCCAGCGACCGACACCGAGCTGACCGAGTCGGCTCACCAGGTCGCGGCCCGTCACGATGGCATCGAGCTCGCTCACGCGGCACCACGCTGGCCGTTCACGCCAGCCGGAGCGGTGCTCGATGCGGATTCACGGGCAAAACTCGCCAGATCACGGCCCGAGTCGTGAACCTGTGAAGCCATCTCGTGAACCGCACGGCCGCAGAAATACCGCGCCTCTGCGACCCCGCGTATGGCGGGGGCTGGGAGGACCCGCGCGCTGAGCGATCCAGCCCGGGCGAGGCGCGCGTGCTGGCCCGTTTTCGCCCGCGAAAGGTGCACCGGCGCCGCTGTGAAGGGCGTGAAGCCTTGATATCGACCCCTTAACACTCTCTTTCGCTTTATTCCTTCTAGGTTTGTGAAGGGTGTTAAGGGTGTGAAGGGGGCGCTTCTAATAGGGGGCGTTGCTGATTCAAGTTCAGAGCCTCGATATTCACTCGCGCGCGCTCGTACACGCGGCGACCCTTCACACCCTTCACACCCTTCGCCGCGCTGCTGTGATGCGGGTTTCGAGCGTGAAGCCCTGCCGGTGCAACCCTTCGCACCCTTAACGTCACTGGTCGTTTCTCCACTGCTCGAGTTCTTTTCTGAAAAAATCCTGATGCTCCCCGAGCCACGAGGACTCCGACTTCGAGGGGGGCGGGGTGCCGTCTCCGGGGAGATAGAAGGTCCCCTGCTTCACGCTGGCGCCATCGAGATAGCGCTTGATGCCGTGGCGCATCTCCTTCTTCGCGCGGGCGGCGAACTGGTTCTCCGGGCGCGGGAAGCGCTCACCGAATTCGCGGCACCAGAAGAGGTAAGCCTTGTAGAGATCCGTGGTGCGGCATGGCCGGCACGCGACGGGCAGCTCGCCGGCCAGCCAGTCGCGCACGAAGCGGCGCTCCGACGACATGCTCGCGTCGATGAGCTCGCGCTTGGCCGTCGTCATGGGCGGCTTGGTATGCGGCCCGAAGTCCTCCAGCGGCAGGTCGAGGAAGTAGCGGTACAGGGCCTGCACCGTTGAATCCGGCATCTGGTCGACGCCGAGGCCCGCGTAGAACGGGCGCCCTTCAGGGTGCGCTGGCGGCGTCCAGACCACGAGGAAGCGCCGATCCTCGGGGTCGATGTTCAGCGGCCGCTCTTCGTTGCTGAGGAAGACGAGATTCGCGTAGTTCTTCTCGTCGCGGCCGCTCATGAACTTACGCTCGATGCGGACGTCGTCCTCGGTGATCATCGTCTTGAGTCGGCCCTTTTGCTGGACCTGCTCTTGACGGTGCAGCACCTCGTTGCCGACCACGAACAGGATGCTCGACATCCAGTCGTTCCATTGCTGCTCGAGCTGCGTCTGCGTGATGGCCCGACCATAGCGGCCGTAGATGCGACGGACCGCGTCCCAGATGGTGTTCTTCCCGCTGCCCTCCGGGCCATGCATGATGATGCTCGTGCGCATCTTCGTACCGGGGTTCTGCAGCGGGTACGCGATCCACTTCAGAACCCACTCGAACACCGGGTCACTCTCGCCGATGGCGTAGTACAGGACACGCAGCCAGCGCTGCACGAGCTCCTGATCATCCGCACTGCCGGCATCGGCCGTAATCGGCCAGCCACCCCAGAGATTGCAGACCGATAGATCGTCGAGCGGACGGCGAGGGTCGAAGACCACCTGGTCGATCTGCACGACATCGCGCTTCGGATAGTCGCCCCAGTCGCGCACGGCCTTGAGCCCGCAGAAGGCACGCAGCGCGCCGAGCGTCAGCTCGCGGCGCAGCTCGCGGTCAAAGACTGCTTCCTCGCCGTAGATCAGCGAGTACCGCGTCAGCATCCACTCGACCTTCGTCGCGGTGCTGTCGTCCGCCAGGCCCTTGTCAAGGCCGCGGCCAGCATCCGGCATGAGGCGATGCCGCCGGCGCGGATGGTTCAACCAGCCCTTCGCCGCCTCACGCCCGATGAGCGCCGAGAACGCCTCGAACGGCATGGCGATATTGAGCTGCGTATCCCAGACCTTCTTCGTCCCGTAGATCAGCTCGTATCGCTCGAGCAAGGCATCCGGTGCCTGGTCGAACTCGACCGAAGGTGCGGGCGCATCCTGCGCCTCATCACGGGGGCGGGTTTCTTCCGCGGCCGCAGCAGCGTCTGCATGCGCCGGCCGCTCGGCGAGCGTGCCTTCCGGCGGCGGCGCCTCGAAGCCAGCGGGCGGTGCTTCGCGCGTGCGTTGCCGCTCGATGCGCTGCTGCTTGCGGGCGACCTTGCGCCGCACCGAAGGCGCCGCCGCAGGGTTCCAGCCCACCTCCTTGGCAGCGGTAAAGACAGCCTGTGGCCCCGCGCGCTCGCCCTTGAACGTCTTCCAGCGATACTCCGCATCGGCGCGGTCGAACTTTGCAGACTTGGCAGACCATGCCATCCACATCTGCTCACCCGCAGCGCCGAGCGGCTTGAGCGCCTGCCCCAGGCGAATCCACAAGTCGAAGTCATCCGACGGCAGGCCTTGCAGCGCGTCATGCAGATCGTCCAGAAGATCATCATCGCCGGACGTCTCGCGCGGCCTCATGGGCGCAGGCGCTGACGTGGCGCGCTTGGGCTCCGCATCGGCCGGCGTGGCCCAGCCGAATGCCTCGAGAATCTCCGCAAGCGCATACGGCTCGCGCTCGCACAGATCCGACACCCGCGTGCGAAAGGGCTCGCCCTTGCGATGCCAGAAGCCCGGCAGGCGCATGACGCGCGGCAGATCGATCACCGCCTTGTCGCCACTGAACCGCGCCAACAGACCACGCTGCAGCGCGCGGAAGTCCTCCAGCGCACAGTCGCGCACCAGCCAGTAGGCATGCCAGCGCCCTGGTGAAGACTCCACCACGATATGCGGCGCCAACGGACCCGCACGGACTGGCTCGATCGGCGAGCCATCCAGATCCACGAACAGCGCGCGCACGCGCGTCACGTTTTCCGCGCCACGGCCCTTGAGATCGGTCTCATTGACGGTGACGAAGACGCCAGCGCCCTCGCTATTCAGGCGCTGCAGACGCAGACCATGCGCGTTGAGGCCGCCGTGCAGCACATGCGCCATGTGCCGCCGCTTCTCTGGCGTGTCGTCAAAGGTCTGGAATGTAAAGGCGCCCTGCGGCGCCAACGTGTCCAGGAAGCCTTGGGCTTCGTCGAGGTCTGGTGGTCGCAGGCTCACCCGCGCTTACCTCCGACGATGCGCTGCTTGTGCTCGCGCCGTGTCGCGCAACCGATGCAGCACACCGAATGCGGATACGCCCTGAGCCGCGCCGGCGCGATCGCATCACCGCAGTCCTCGCAGTCCCGTGCATCGACCGGCGCCACATCCGGCAGCCGTGCGCGTGCCTGCCGCGATTCAATCTCCGCGAGGTCCAGCGCCTGCGCGCGGTCGAACTCGTTCACGGCTGGCTCGCCTCCGCCAGCTGCAGCTGCTCCTCATAGCGAGCCAGCAAACTGGTGGCCGAGCCGATCAGGGTGCGCAAGGCCTCGATCGCCGGCGGAATGTTCGGCAGATCGTTCGCGTCGATCACGAAGTCATCCATCGTCGGCGCAATGGCATCGAGCGACGCCGAGAAATGCCGCGTCACCTGGCTGACGCTCTGCATGTCCGACACCTGCGCAAGATTCGGGATCGGCGCCGGCAGCAAGCCATCGCGCAGCGCCAGATCATTGCGCAGCTGCTCACCGTAGGGCTCGCGCAGGCAATGCTTCCACGCCTCCTCGATGTCGGCCGGGAAGCGCAGCGAATTCTCGTCGTACAGCGCGCGGCAACGGTTCATCACCTGCGCATTGGCTGCCAGCATCTTGCTGATGCGGCCAATGCGGTCCGCATCGCCCAGCTTCGCAAGGTCCTGCTCGTCGAGCGTCTGGAAATGCACCGTGCGCTTATGCACCGGCACCAGGCGGTGATATTCCTCGACCAGCTCCGCCGTCCACTGCTGTGGCGTCACGCGCAGCTCGCGGAACATGTCCTCGGTGTGCCGCGCGATGGTCTCGCTGCGGGTCTCCTGAAAAACCTTGTTCA
>DASTRL010000011.1:0-11309 GCA_035761265.1 Steroidobacteraceae bacterium | reverse complement strand
GTGCGTTCCCGGCCGCAGCGAGCACAGCCTGGTGCAGCGGCCCGATGACCAGGAAGACACGTTCAAGGAACGGCTGCGCAAGTACGAGGAAGATACGCGCAAGCCCGTGTCGCGCTACTACGCGTACACGGGCCTGATGCGCACCGTCGACGCCGAGGGCGCGATCGATGAAGTCACGCAGCGGCTGTTGGACACGCTGAGCGCCGGAGGCGGTTCGGTGGGTGTCGCGCCGAAGAAGCGCGCCGCGCCGCGCCGCGCGCCGGCGCGCAAGGCGAAGGCCAGGACGCGCAAGGCCGCACGCCGGCCGGCGGCGCGCAAGGTCGCGAAGAAGAAGGCCGCGCCGCAGCGCAAGGCCGCGGCGCGGCGCAAGGTGGCGCGCAAGCCGGCGCGCAAGGGCGCGCGTCGCCCGGCCGCTGCGCGCACGCGACGCAAGTCAAAGCGCTGACAGCAGCTTCTGGCCGAAGACCTCGGCCCGCCAGCCGCGCAGCAGGCTGACATCGCGGCGTCCGGCCGCCAGCCTTTCGAGCTCGCGGCGCGTGGCCAGCACCTCAGTGCCGATGGCGAGCTCCGCGGCCACGGCGGCGGCGACATCGGCGAGCCGTTTCACGGCCGCCAGCTGTGCCGGATCGGGGCGCTCGCGTCGCGGCAGCGGCGGCGCGGGATCGGGAATGCCGGAATCGCGCACCAGCGCCAGCAGTTCCTCGCCGCACTTGCGCACCACCGACTCCTGGATTTCGGACAACGAGCCCAGCGCGTCGAGCGAGCGTGGCAGTCGCAGCACGATCTCGCGCAGCGCGGCGTCGTCGAGGATCCAGCCGCGCGGCCGGTTGCGATCGATGGCCCGCCGTTCGCGCCAGGCGGCGAGCGCCTGCGCCAGGCGCTGACGCGACTCATCGAGCGGCGGCAATCCCTTCACCTTCTTCCAGGCATCCTCCGGCGCCACACGCAATGCGTCCGCGTTGGCGAGCGCGGCCAGCTCCTCTTCCAGCCAGCCCAGGCGGCCCTTGTCGCGCAGCATGTCTAACAACTTCGAGCGCAGGGGGCCGAGGTGGCGTACGTCGTCGAGCGCGTATTCCTGTTGCTCGGCGGACAGCGGCCGGCGCGCCCAGTCCGTGCGCGTGTGCGCCTTGTCCAGCTCCACGCCGAGCAGCCGCCGCGCCAGCTCGGCGTAGCCGATCTGCGCGGGAAAGCCGGCCAGTGCGGCCGCGATCTGCGTGTCGAACACCGGCTGCACCAGTCCGACCGCCGGCAGCAGCACTTCGAGATCCTGGCGGGCCGCGTGCATCACCTTGACGACGCCGGCGGCCGTCAGCACCGGCACCAGCGGCGCGAGATCCGGCTGCGCGAGCGGATCGATGCAGGCGGCGTCGGCGCCGGACGCGATCTGTACCAGGCACAACTCCGCGCGGTAGGTCTTCTCGCGCATGAACTCCGTGTCGAGCGCGATCTCGGGTTGACGCGTGAGCGCTGCGGCGAAGGCTGTCAGCGCATCGGCAGTGTCGATCATCAAGGGTGCCGGGCTCCGGGTGACGTGTACAATTCGCCCGGCATTATGCTTGTGAATCTGCGCGCATTGTTCGGCGTCGTGCTCGACATCATCCTGTTGCGACGCGGGCCCGAACAGCTGCCGGCTTCCTCCACGCTGCTGGCCGCGTCGGTCGCGCTGTACGTGATCGGATATTCTTTCTTCACGTTCGTCATGCCACTGGCGCTGCCGGTTGCGTTGCTGCAGGCCGCGGTCGGCGCGGCGGTGATGCTGCTCTGGTTCCGCCTCGCGCTCACCGTCGCGGGAAAACCCGAGCGCTTCCTCCAGACGCTGACGGCGATATTCGCGGTCAACGTGCTGTTCCTGCCCATCATGGTGCCGCTGCTCGGTGCGGTGCTGCCGTACATCGAGAAGGCCGATCCGAACGTGCCGATACCGGCGGCGCTGTTCATCGTCACGATGATCGTCGGCATCTGGGGCCTGCTGGTGGAAGTGCGCATCGTGCGCACGGCGTTCGAGTGCCCGTGGATCGGCGGCTTCCTGCTGGTCGTGGGAGAGTTCTTCGCATCACTTTTCGTGTCCGCGCTGCTGTTCGGCGGCGCGCGCGGCGGCTGAGGTACCGGCGAGATGCACGTTCACATCCTGGGGATCTGCGGCACGTTCATGGGCGGCATCGCCGCGATAGCCAAGTCTGCGGGCCACCGCGTCACCGGTTCCGACAGGAACGTCTATCCACCCATGAGCACGCAGCTGGAGGCGCTGGGCATCGAGCTGATCCAGGGCTTCGACGCCGCGCAGCTCAAGCCACGGCCGGACGTGGTGGTGGTCGGCAATGTCATGACGCGCGGCGTGCCGGTCATCGAGGCGTTGCTCGACAGCGGCATTGCGTATACGTCGGGTCCGGAGTGGCTGGCGCGCGAGGTGTTGCGCGACGTGCACGTGCTCGGCGTGGCAGGCACGCACGGCAAGACCACGACTTCGAGCATGCTGGCGTGGATCCTCGAGCACGCGGGCCTCAAGCCGGGATTCCTGATCGGCGGCGTTCCAGGAAACTTTTCCACGAGCGCGCGCTTCGCGCCGGGGACGAAGTACTTCGTCATCGAAGCCGATGAATACGACACCGCCTTCTTCGACAAGCGCGCCAAGTTCGTGCACTACCGCGCGCGAACGGTGGTCCTCAACAACCTCGAGTTCGATCATGCCGACATCTACGAAGACCTCGGCGCCATCCAGAAGCAGTTTCATCACCTGGTGCGCACGGTGCCGGCAAGCGGCTGCATCCTGTGGAATGCCGCCGACGCGAATCTCGCCGCGACGCTGCAGATGGGCGCGTGGACGCCGCTCGAGGGGTTTTCGCGCCAGGCAGGCAGCGGCATCACCTGGTCGCTCGATCAGCCGCAGGGCGCCGACTTCTCCAAGTTCGTGGTGCTCGAGGCCGGGCGGCCCGTGGGTACGGTGCGCTGGAACCTGTTAGGCGCGCACAACGCGGAGAACGCGCTCGCCGCCATCGGCGCGGCGCGCCACGTCGGCATCACCGTCAGCCAGTCGATCGCGGCACTGGCGGAGTTCAAGGGCGTCAAGCGGCGCATGGAATTGCGCGGCGAAGTGGCCGGCATCTCGGTGTACGACGACTTCGCGCACCATCCGACGGCGATCGCCTCGACCATCGACGGCCTGCGCCGCAAGGTGGGCGACAAGCGCATCGTCGCGGTGCTCGAGCCTCGATCGGCGACCATGCGCATGGGCGTGCACCGCGACACGCTGGCGCCGTCGCTCGCCGCCGCGGATGCCGTGTGGATGTTCGCGCCGCCCGACCTGGGCTGGGACGCGGATGCGGTGGTGGGCACGCTCGGCGCCAAGGGGCATCTCGCACGCACGCTCGATGAGCTGCTCGCGGGTCTGATGGCGGACACGCGCACCGGTGACCAGGTGCTCATCATGAGCAACGGCGGCTTCGGCGGCCTGCACGGCCGGTTGCTCGAGGCGCTCGCCCGCAGGAGTTAGGCGATGACCGCGCACAACAGCGTCATCGCCCTGTTTCCGCTGCATACGGTGCTGTTCCCCGGCGGGCCGCTGCCGCTGCGCATCTTCGAGACGCGCTACACCGACATGGTGCGCCGCTGCATGCGCGAACAGCAGCCGTTCGGCGTGGTGCTGATCCGGGAGGGTGAGGAGGCGGGCGCGGTGGCGTCCACGGCTGACGTGGGATGCAGCGCCCGCATCGCCGATTTCCACCGGCTGCAGGACGGGTTGTTGGGCATCTCCTGCGTGGGCGAGCGCAAGTTCCGCGTGCAGCGCGTGTGGCGCGCGCCCGACGGCCTCAACATGGCCGAAGTCACCTGGCTCGAACCGGAGCGCGAGCTCGCCTTGCCGCCGCAGTACGCGCGGATCGGTGCGACGGTGCGCCGTGCGCTCGGCGAGCTGGCCGCACAGTACCAGCACGTGGAGAAGAAGTTCGAGGACGCCGGCTGGGTCGGCGCGCGACTCAGCGAGCTGCTGCCCATCGAGCCCGCCGACAAGCAGGCGCTGCTCGAGCTGGACGACCCCATCGCGCGCCTGGACGCGCTGCTGAGACTGGTGCCTGACGGTGCCGTAAGAAGCGGTGCCGGGGAAGGAGATTCGTGAAAACTCGCACGGCCCTTTCCGGCGTTGCGCGACCCGTCGAGTTTTCTCGAATCTCCTTCCCCGGCACCGCTTCTTACGTCGTCTGGCGGCTAGTCGACGCGGTCGTTTTCCCTGCCTGACACCACCACTCCACTCCTTCCGTACCACCACCACAGCGCCCAGCCGATCGCCAGCGTCCAGCCGAGCACCATCCAGCCGATGAAGCCGTCGTAGTCGCTCATCAGCCAGTTCGCGGGGCCGTGGGGGTTGCGTTCCGAGGTCTCGCGCACGACATAGATCACCGCCACCCAGCCGGCATGCAGCCCGATGCATGCCGCGATGTTGCCGGTCAGTTGTCGCACCATGCCTAACAGGATTCCGACCGCCGTCAGGCACAGGAAGGCGTCGAGGATGCCGAGCGGATGCGTGAAGGACGCCAGCGCGCCGGCCAGCATGTCGAGGCCGCTGCCGGCATGTACGTCGGCGGCGGCGATGCGGTACCGGCCGATGAAATGCGTCGCGGCGTACAGCAGCGCGGTGAGCAGGATGGCGAGCGTCGCTCCCGACTCGCGCGTGATCGCCGTCTGCATGGCGCCGCGCAGGAACGTCTCCTCGATCAGCGCGACCGCGAGGCCCGAACCAAGTCCCATGAGCGCGAGCTTCAGCCACCCGGCCGCGTCCGGCGCCACGCCCGCCTTGAGCTCGCGCATGTCCAGCGCGACCATGGTCATCAGCACCGGCAGCATGAGCACCACGCCGAGCACGACGGCCTTGCCGGCTTCGGCCATGAACTGCCGCGCGGGGAGGCCGTAACCCAGGCTGCGGCGGTCTGCGACGCGCAGTCGCCGCGCTGCCAGCACGAAGCCCGCGAGCAGCACCAGCATGGCGATGCGGCTCGCGACGCGATGGAACTTGAAATCGAGGCCCATGGCCTGGGTCAGCAGCCAGCCGGGGTATCCCAGGGCCGCAATGCCCGCGAGTCCCAGAGCGATGAGGCCGAGGAAGATCGCGAAGCTGCGCATCTTCTTCGCGCGGCTACTTCTTCTCGCCGGAAACGGCAGCCGCGGCGGGGAGCATGACCGGCTTGTGACCGGCCCGCAGCAGCAGTTCGAGCAAACCATCGCGCCCGACGAAATGCAACGTGCCCACCAGGACCAGGTAGTTGCGCTCCTGCCCGAACAGCGCCTCGATCTTCGGCATCCAGCGGCGATTGCGCGCGCCCAGCAACTCGTCGTACAGCGCCGGTGACTCGGCGCGCTCCTTGTCGAATTCGCGCTCCAGTCCGGCGAGGTCGCCGGCACGCCAGGCGTCGATGAGGCGCGCGAGGTCATCGTGCATGGCCGGCACGTCGTCGGCGGCATCGACCAGGAACCTGGCCTGCTCGTCCACGCTGCGCGAGTCGAAGATGCCGAGCTGATCGACGACGGTCTCGAGGCCCTCGATCGGCTTGCCGTCGGCACGCGCGCGTTCGCTGATCTGCATGTCGACGCCGAGCTGCGGATCGAAACCGCTCTTCATGAGCGCGAACTGCGTGAGCACCATGGCCGCGGCCCAGGGTTCGAGCCGCGCCAGCGCGATCTCCGGCACGTCGACGGAGTTCGCGAGCTTCAGGATGCGCGCGTAGCGATCCGCGCCGACCACCTGCGCCAGGGTTTCATCGGGCGGCAACGTGCCATGTTGCGACACGTATTCCACCGCCTCGAGCGGATTCAGGTCGTCGAGATCGACTTCCATGACGATGGCGTCCGCGGCGCGATAGGCGAGCTCGAGCTGCGGCGACAGCTCGGCGTGGTCCTTCGGCAATGCGTGCACCGAGCCCGCGAAGTACACCGTGTTGCGCTTGCCCTTCACCGACCAGACGGCCGACCCGTCCGCGTGCGCCGGCGCGCAGGCGCACGCGAGCAACAGTGCACCCGCGAGGCCGCGTGCCAGGCCTCGCCGCGCCGACTCGAGGAAATTCATGCCGCGGATTCTGCGGCAGTCAGGAAGTGCACGCCAGTGTCGATGGCGCCGTTGGAATGCAGGGTCAGCAGCCGGTAAGCCGGCGGCTGATCGTCGATGACGAAGTCATTGGAGCGCGGCTGGAACTGCGCGCACGTCGACGGCGTCGCGAGCAGTCGCACGCCGCGGCGCGTGCCTTCGAATGCCTGGTGCACGTGGCCCCAGACCACGGCGCGCACCTGCGGGTGACTGTCGATGACCGACCAGAATTCGTTCGCATTGGCGAGCCCGACGTTGTCGAGCCAGCGACTGTTCATCGCGACGGGATGATGGTGCAGGCACACCATCGCGTGGCGCTGGCGCGCCAGGCCGAGTTCCTCGTCGAGCTTGGTGAGCATCTCCACCGAGATGCGCCCGCCCGCCTGCTGGGGCACCACGCTGTCGAGCAGCACCACGCGCCACGCGCCGATGTCTGCGGGGCCGTCGAGCTCGAATGGACGGCCGTCGAGCGCCGCGCGCAGCTCGGGCACGAAGTCGTGATTGCCGGGAATGCACAATACGGGTTTGCCGAAACGCGCGAACAGCCGCCGGAAGTGCGCGTAGCCCGCCGCATCGTCCTGCACCAGGTCGCCGGTGACCAGGATGGCGTCGCAGATGGCGAGATGCCCGGAGGCATCGGCCAGCGTGCGCTCGAGCGTCTCCAGCGTGTTCACGCCGCGCAGCGTTCCGGCCGCGTCGCCAAACAAGTGTGGATCGGTGAATTGGATGATTCGGATCGCGCTCATTCGGTCGCACTCTACAAACATGCTGACAAGCGCCGGGTGATGCGGTTCACGGGCTGCGTCACGCCGCTGAAGCGAAGTGAACCATGTCGCAAACTACCCGCCGGAAAATGTGAATCGGCGTCGGCATATGGCGACCCTTGTCGACCAGAAGGGGAAAAATGGTAAATCGTTTTTGAGCCCACTACAGTGTCGGTCGACATGAGGAAGCCGGGCAAGAGTGATCCGAGCAGGCCGCGTGAAGACGGCTACGAGTACAAGCGCGACTTCTATCGCAGCGCGCAGGTGGCGGAAGACTATGACTTCCACCGCTTCAGCACGCCCGAGCGCCAGAAGCGCAACGTCCGCAAGTGGGCCGCGATCCGCAGGGCGCTGGCGCTCACCCAGGGCGTGCGCGTGATCCTCGACCTGCCCTGCGGAACTGGCCGTTTCACCGGCGCGCTGGCCCGGGAGGGCTACGAAGTCGTCGGCAGCGACATCTCGATGGAGATGCTGCACAAGGCGGCGAGCGTCACCGCCGCGAACGGTGGCGCGCAACAACCCGGCGTCCGCGGCTACCTGCAGGCCAACGCCGAGAAACTGCCGCTGCGCGACGGCTCGCTGGACTGCGTGGTCTGCATCCGCTTCATGATGCACGTCGATCCGGCGACCCGCGTGCGCATGCTGCGCGAATTCAATCGCGTCTCGCGCCGCTGGGTGATCGTCGACTACCGCCACAAGTACACGTTCCGCTACGTGCTGACGCATACGTTCGGGAAGTTAGGCCTCGGGCGCGCACCGCTGGCGCGCGTTTCGAGCCGGGAGCTGCACCAGGAATTCCGCGACGCCGGCCTCGCCATCCGCGCGGTGGTGCGCGTATCGACCCCTCTGCTGTCCGACAAGTGGGTCGTATTGGCGGAGAAGGCCTGACCCGGGTTCATTGTCTTTTCGAGACAATTCGCCGCAGCGCAAGGCACGGCCCGCAGGAGCGGGGTGAAACTGGCCTGAAAGCCGGCCTTTGGGCCGGTTTCGGGTTGCCCCGGTGTCCCCCCGTATCGGACAATGCGCGCCCTTTATGGATACCCCCACGACCACCCCCACGCGCCGCGCGCTGGCCAATGCCATTCGCGCGCTCTCCATGGACGCCGTCCAGGCTGCCAATTCGGGCCACCCCGGCGCCCCGATGGGCATGGCGGACATTGCCGAGGTGCTGTGGCGCGATTTCCTGAAGTACAACCCGGGGAATCCGCGCTGGTGGAATCGCGACCGCTTCGTGCTCTCGAACGGGCATGGCTCGATGCTGCTGTACTCGCTGCTGCACCTGACCGGCTACCCGCTGGGCATCGACGAGATCAGGAATTTCCGTCAGCTCGGCGCGCGCACCGCGGGACATCCGGAGCGTGAAGCCGACATCGCCGGCATCGAGACCACGACCGGGCCGCTGGGGCAGGGCCTGGCGAACGCCGTGGGCATGGCGCTCGCGGAAAAGTTGCTGGCCGGCGAGTTCAACCGCGACGGCCTGTCCATCGTCGACCACCACACCTACTGCTTCGTCGGCGACGGCTGCCTCATGGAAGGCATCTCGCACGAGGCGTGCTCGCTCGCCGGCACGTTCAAGCTCGGCAAGCTCATCGTGTTCTACGACGACAACGGCATCTCGATCGACGGCAAGGTGGTCGAGTGGTTCAACGACGATACGCCGAAGCGCTTCGAGGCCTACGGCTGGCACGTCGTCAAGAACGTGGATGGCCACGACGCGGATGCGGTCACGGCCGCCATCAAGAAGGCCCGGGCCCGCAAGGACCAGCCGTCGCTGATCTGCTGCAAGACCATCATCGGCTGGGGCGCTCCCAACAAGCAGGGCACCAAGTCCGTGCACGGCGAGGCGCTGGGCGCCGAAGAAGTCGCCGCGGCGCGCAAGACGCTCGGCTGGGAATACCCGCCCTTCGAGGTGCCGCAGGACATCCGTGCCGCCTGGGATCACAAGGAAGCGGGCGCCGCCGCCGAAAAGAAATGGAATCGCGTCTGGAAGCGCTACAAGCGCGAACACGCCGACAGCGCCGCGCAATTCGAGCGGCGCATGAAAGGCGATCTGCCCGCGAACTGGCCCGAGCTGGTGCAGGAAGTGATGGCGGCCGGTGCCGCGGTCACCGGTTCCCAGGCGACGCGCGCCTCCTCGCAGGTGGCGCTCAACGTGCTCGGCCCGAAGCTCGGGGAGATGCTGGGCGGCTCCGCGGATCTCACCGGTTCGGTGAACACGCTGCGCAAGGATTCCAGGCCGATCACGCACGCCAATCCCATCGGCAACTACGTGTACTACGGCGTGCGCGAATTCGGCATGACCGCCATCATGAATGGCATCACGCTGCACGGCGGCTTCCGCCCCTACGGCGGCACCTTCCTGGTGTTCTCGGACTATGCGCGCAACGCGGTGCGCCTCGCGGCGCTCATGCATTGCCCGACGACGCTCGTGTACACGCACGATTCCATCGGTCTCGGCGAAGACGGCCCCACGCACCAGCCCATCGAGCATCTCGCTTCCTTGCGCGCCATGCCGAATCTGCACATCTGGCGGGCCTGCGATGCGGTGGAGTCCGCCGCCTCCTGGGTGGCCGCGCTGGAACGACGCAATGGGCCGACCGCACTGGTGTTCACGCGCCAGGGCCTGCCGCAGCAGACACGTACGCCCGAGCAACTGATCGCCATGCGCAAGGGCGGTTACGTGCTCATCGACAGCAACGGCCCTCCGGAAGCGATCGTGATCGCCACCGGCTCGGAGGTCAGCGTCGCCGCGCCGGCGGTGAAGGAGCTGCAGGCCGCGGGCAGGCGCGTGCGGCTCGTCTCGATGCCGTGCTGCGAGGCGTTCGACGCGCAGCCCGCGCCGTATCGCGAGAGCGTGTTGCCGGCCTCGGTGACGCGGCGCGTCGCGGTGGAAGCCGGCGCCACGCAGAGCTGGTGGCGCTACGTCGGCGCGCAGGGCCGGGTGCTCGGCCTCGACCATTTCGGCGCTTCGGGCAAGGGCCCGGAGCTGTTCAAGCATTTCGGCATCACCAGCGAGGCCGTCAAGGCGCTGGTGGAGCAACTCCTTTCCTAGCTACTGAAGATCAAGAGGACACAAGACGATGGCCATCAAGGTTGGTATCAATGGTTACGGACGAATCGGCCGCAACATCCTGCGCGCGCTGTACGAGTCCAAGCGCAACAACGAAATCCAGATCGTCGCGGTCAACGACCTCGGCGACGCGCAGACCAACGCGCACCTCACCCAGTACGACACCGCGCACGGCAAATTCCCCGGCACGGTCGGCGTCGAGGGTGATTCCATCGTCGTGAACGGCGACAAGATCAAGGTGTTCGCGCAGCGCGACCCGTCGAAGATCGACTGGAAGAGCGTCGGCGCCGATTTCGTGTTCGAGTCCACCGGCTTCTTCACCACCAAGGCGGATGCGGGCAAGCACCTGGCCGGCGGCGCCAAGAAGGTCGTGATCTCCGCGCCGGGCGGCAAGGACGTGGACGCCACCATCGTCTATGGCGTGAACCACAACACGCTCAAGTCCTCGATGAGCGTGATCTCCAACGCGTCGTGCACCACCAACTGCCTGGCGCCGATCGCCAAGGTGCTGAACGACAAGATCGGCATCCAGAGCGGCCTCATGACCACGATCCATGCCTACACCAACGACCAGCGCCTCACCGACGTCTACCACGAGGACATCCGTCGCGCGCGCTCGGCCACCATGAGCATGATCCCGACCAAGACCGGCGCGGCCGCGGCCGTGGGCCTGGTGCTGCCGGAGCTCAAGGGCAGGCTCGACGGCTTCGCGGTGCGCATCCCGACCATCAACGTCTCACTCGTCGACCTGACGTTCACGCCGAAGCGCGCGACCACGGTGGACGAGATCAACGCCGCGATGAAGGAAGCCGCGAACGGTTCGCTCAAGGGCGTGCTCGCGTACACCGACAAGCAATTGGTGTCGATCGACTACAACCACGACCCGGCTTCCTCGACCTACGACGCCACGATGACGCGCATCATCGAGGGCAACCTGGTCAAGGTCTGCTCGTGGTACGACAACGAGTGGGGCTTCAGCAACCGCATGCTCGACACGACGGTGGCCTGGGCGAAGGCCTCGTAAGGAGCGCGACATGAACGTGCTGCGCATGGCGGACCAGGATCTTCGCGGCAAGCGGGTGCTCATCCGCGAAGACCTGAACGTCCCGGTCGAAGACGGCAAGGTCACCAGCGACGCGCGCATCCGCGCGTCGCTGCCGACCATCAAGCTGGCGCTCGACAAGGGCGCCAGGGTGTTCGTCACTTCGCACCTCGGCCGCCCGGAAGAGGGCGTCTACGCCGAGGAGTTCTCGCTGGCGCCCGTGGCCTCGCGGCTGTCGGAGTTGCTGGGCAAGCCCGTGCCGCTCAAGAAGGACTGGCTTTCCGGCGTCGACACCGCGCCGGGCTCGGCCGTGCTGCTCGAGAACGTGCGCTTCAACAAGGGCGAGAAGAAGGACAAGGAAGA
>DASTRL010000010.1:0-2363 GCA_035761265.1 Steroidobacteraceae bacterium | reverse complement strand
AGCGTATTCCTGCAATTGCTCGCTGTGCTCGCGTCGCGGCAGCCTGCTGTGGTTCGCGCCGCGCGACAAATTCAGACTGTCGAGCGGCGAGTCGGATCTGAAGACCTACACCTTCAACAAGCACGTCATCCAGCATCGCTTCTGCACGAACTGCGGCATCCAGTCGTTCGCCTTCGGGCAGATGCCGAGCGGCGAGAAGATCGCCGCGATCAACCTGCGGTGCCTGGAGAACTTCGAGTTCGATAAGGTGCCGGTGAAGCACATCGACGGCCGCTCCTTCTGACGCCGTGGACCGCGTGCTGTACATCTGCGGCGCGCTCGCCGGATTCGCAGGCGCGGCAATCGGTGCCCTGGGTGCGCACGCGCTGAAGTCACGCGTGCCGCCCGAGCTTTTCGCCGCCTTCGAAACCGCGCTGCGATATCACATGTATCACGCGTTGGCACTGTTCGCGGCCGCCTGGGGATGCGCGCGCTGGCCGCACCGCGCCTTCGGCCTCGGTGGCGCGTTGTTCGTCGCCGGTATCGTGTGCTTCTCGGGCAGCATCTATCTGCACGCGTGGGCGGGCGTGATGGTGCCGGGCATGGCGCCCGTGGGTGGGATGGCGTTTTTCGCGGGCTGGTTGTGCCTCGCGTGGGGGGCGTATCGCGGTTCGCCGGCCGCCCGCTGACGTTTTCCCTCGCGCTTCGTTTCGCCGCGGGGCCCACCTGATCGCGCTCACCTGACAGTTGCGATCGAAACTTGGCGCGCGTACCGTGCCGGCGCGCATGACGGCTGGCAGGATATCCGCGCCATGATGTTCTATGACTATTACGCCGACGTCCCCGAGGACGTGCTGCGCGACTTCGTTGCCGCTCAACAGTTAGGCCGGCTCGTCACGGCGGCTGCCGATGGGCAGCCCCACATCGGTCTGTATCCCTTCATGTTCCTCGGCGACCGTATCGAGATGCACCTGCATCGCAAGGACGAGCAGCTCGCGGATCTGGCGGTCAATGCGAAATGTTCGTTCGAAGTGGACGAGGTGCTGGGTTCGATACCCTCGCACTGGGTTCATCCGGACAACGCCATGTTCGCCACGGCGTATCATCGCGCCGTGATCTTCGAGTGCGACGCCATCGTGTCGGACGACGCGCAGGTGCTCGCCGGGCAGCAGCAGCGCCTGATGCAGCACTATCAGCCGGAGGGCGGTCATGCGCCGGTGGCGGCGGATCATGCCATGTACCGCGGCGCGTTCCGCGAGATCCGCGCGCTCACGCTCGCCGTGCGGGCGCGCAAGGTCAAGTGGAAGCTCGGCCAGAATCGCAATCCGGAGCAGCTCGCGCGCGTCATCGCGGAGCTGCGCAGGCGCGCGCGGCCCACGGATGCCGCCGCCGCCGACGCCCTGCAATGGTCGCTGGATCGCAACGGCCGGTGACGGGGCCATCCTGGCCGCGCGCGATCTTCGCGTGGATGTTCATCATGCTCGCGGAAACCCTGCATGGCGCGGTGCGCGAGATATTCATCGCGCCGGTGATCGGCAGCCTGCGGGCGCGGCAGATCGGCGTGCTCGTCGGAAGCCTCATGGTGCTGGCGATTGCCTGGCTGACCGTGCGCTGGATGCGCGCTGAAGGACGTCGCGCGCAATTCGCCATCGGGGGTCTCTGGGTGGCGCTGACGCTGGCATTCGAGGCCCTGCTCGGCCGCGCGATGGGGCTGAGCTGGGAACGCCTGCTGGAGGACTACAACCCGGCCCACGGCGGGTTCATGATCCTCGGCCTGGCGATCATGTTCATCGCGCCCTGGCTGGCGGGAAGAGGTGCCGGGTGAGAGAAGTGGGGATTACGCCAGCGTTCGGGCAAGCGCCAACGTGCACGTAATCCCCACTTCTCTCACCCGGCACCTCTTGGAGGTCTGATGGTCACGCATCTCGGAGGATGTCATTGTGGGCGGGTGCGCTTCGAGGTCGATGCGCCGGCGGAACTGCTCATCGACGAGTGCAATTGCTCGATGTGCAGCCGCTTCGGCTACCAGCATCTCATCGTGCCGGCGAACCGCTTCCGCCTGGTGAAGGGCCAGGACTCGCTGACGACGTACACGTTCAACACCGGCACGGCGAAGCACTACTTCTGTTCGACCTGCGGCGTGAAATCCTTCTACGTGCCGCGCTCGCATCCGGATGGCTTCAGCGTGAACGCGCGCTGCATCGATTCACCCACGGTGCAAGGGATGAAGATCAGCTTGGTCGACGGCCGCAATTGGGAGCGGCACTACCCCAAGGGCCGCGGGGACTTTTGAGAGGTGCCGGGTGAGAGAAGTGGGGATTGAGCCAGCGATGACACGAACGCCCACGTTCGCGTAATCCCCACTTCTCTCACCCGGCACCTAT
>DASTRL010000009.1:0-3043 GCA_035761265.1 Steroidobacteraceae bacterium | reverse complement strand
CAGCTGCTCGCCAACCAGCAGCGCCTCGACAAGCTCGCCAATCACGATCACCTGACGGGGCTGCCGAATCGCCTGTTCCTGCAGGCGCACCTGCCCGAAGCCATCGCGCGTTGCCAGGAAGCGGGCCAGATGCTCGCGGTGCTGTTCCTCGATCTCGACCGCTTCAAGCACATCAACGATTCGCGCGGCCACGAAGTCGGCGACCGGTTGCTGCAGGAGATCGCCAAGCGGGTGCGCGCCGCGGTGCGCCCCGCGGACATCGTCGTGCGCATGGGAGGCGACGAATTCGTCGTCGTGCTGCATCGGGTGAACTCGCCGGAGGAAGTCGGCATCGCGGCCACGCGCATCAACGAGGTGCTCTCGGCGCCGGTGATGATCGACAGCCGTGCGCTGGTCGCCACCGTGTCCATCGGCGTCAGCCTGTTCCCGCGCGATGGCGCCACCATGGGCGAGTTGCTCAAGCATTCGGACACGGCGATGTACCAGGCCAAGGACCTCGGCCGCAACAACTTCCAGATCTTCAGCCCGCAGATGGACCGCACGCTCAAGGAGCGCGTCGCCATCGAGTCGAGCCTGCGCGCCGGCATGAAGCTGCAGCAGTTCGACGTGCACTACCAGCCCATCATCGACATCCACACACGCCGCGTGGCAGGGCTCGAGGCGCTGCTGCGCTGGAAGCATCCGGCGCAGGGCTACGTGTCACCCGAGCGATTCATCGAAGTCGCCGAGGAAACCGGCCTCATCATTCCCATCGGGCAATTCGTGCTCGACCGCCTGGGCCGAGACATCAATGCCTGGCGTGACCAGGGTGCGCACCTGGTGCCGGTCAGCATGAACGTGTCGGCCGTGCAGCTCGAGCGCACCCGGCTGCGCGAGGTCATCCAGCAGGCCATGGAAAAATTCCGCATCGGACCGCAGCTCATCGCGCTCGAGCTCACCGAAGGCTCGCTGTTCGAGACGCGCACGGGCGAGTTCCGCGAAGACGCGCTGGCGAGCTTGCGGGACCTGGGCGTGAAAATCGCCATCGACGACTTCGGCACCGGCTACTCCTCGCTGTCGTACCTGAAGCGCTGGCGCGTCGACTCGCTCAAGATCGACCGCAGCTTCGTCCGGGATATCGCCACGGATCCGTCTGATCATGCGATCGTCAGCGCCATCGTCGCCATGGCGCGCAGCCTGAACATCCAGGTGGTCGCCGAGGGCATCGAGACCTGGCAGCAGCTGGAAATCCTGCGCCAGATGGGCTGCAGCCTGGCGCAGGGATTCCTGTTCGCGCGTCCCTGCAGCGCCGCCGAGGCCGTCCGCTACCTGAAGGTCGATCCGCTCGACCTGCTCGACAACGACTGGCAGAACGCCTCGCTCGCCGAGACCGGCTGAGCGGGTTCGACCTAACTTCAGCGTCATCCACGTTCGACCGCAAATCTGAAATACTCCGGCCCACGTTTTCGTGCCGGAGACCGACGTGCGTTCATGGAAGTTCGTAGTGGGATGCCTGATGGCGGGCGCCGCATGCGCCGGGAGCGCCGATGAGCAGGCGGGTCGCGAGACGCTGAACGCCACGCTGTGGATGCAGCGCGCGCCCGAGTATCGCGCGCTCGCGGAGCAGGTGTACCGGGTCGCGACCCAGAAGATGGCCGCGCCCGCCGCCGGCAGCGCCGCGGTGGAGCAGCAGGGCGTCGCGGCCGACGTGCTCGCGCGCATGCCCACGGCCGTGGTCATGGATCTCGACGAGACCGTGCTGGACAACACCGTCTACCAGGCGCGCCTGGTGCGGGAGCGCAGCAGCTTCGATCCTAAGAGCTGGGGCGAGTGGGTGGGCGCGGGCGAGGCGGAGGCGGTGCCCGGTGCGCGCGAATTCATCGCCGCGGCGCGCAGGCTGGGTCACACGGTGTTCTTCCTGAGCAATCGGGACTGCTCGACGCCCGCACCGACCGCCCAGGATTCCTGCCCGGCGAAGACCGCCACGATGAAGAACCTGGTGCGGCTGGGCATCGATCTCGCCCCGGATCCGGATCACCTGTTGCTGCGCAAGGACCGGCCGGAATGGAATTCGGGTACCAAGACGCACCGCCGCGCCTTCATCGGCGAGAAGTACCGCATCGTCGCGCTGGTGGGCGACGACCTCGGTGATTTCGTCGATCCGAAAGTCTTCGCCGGCGATCGCGAACGGCTGGCGCCGCATTTCGGCACGGACTGGTTCCTGCTGCCGAATCCCATCTACGGCTCCTGGACGGGTCCCTACGAATCCCTCGACGCCAAGTACGCGGGCCTGCGCACCGAAGAGCCGGTGCTGGAGCTGCCGGGTGGCGGGATCTGGAAGGACAGTGCGACCAAAGTGCGCATCGCGAGCTGGAACATCGAGTACCTGGTGACACCCGCCACGCACCTGGCGCTGCGCGAGACCTGCGCCGAGAACGGCGGCAGGGTCGATGGCGACCACCGCATCCTGCCCTGCGCCATCACCAGGCACCCGCCGCGTACCGCGGCCGACTATGCATCCCTGCGCCAGTACGCGGCGAAGCTCTCCGCCGACATCGTGGCACTGCAGGAGGTGGACGGGCCGGACGCCGCGGCGCTGGTCTTCCCCGGTTACGACTACTGCTTCAGCACACGCGCGCACGTGCAGAAGAACGGCTTCGCGATCCGCCGCGGACTGCCGTATCGCTGCGAACCGGAGTACGAGGCGCTGTCGGTCGGCAATGCCGTGCGACGCGGCGTCGTGGCCACGTTCTTTCCCGGCACGGCCAATGAATTCCGCCTCATGGCCGTGCACCTGAAGTCCGGATGTCCGGCGGGACCGCTGACCGCCGGGAGCCGCAACTGCGAGTTGCTCAGCCAGCAGGTGGCGCCGCTCAAGACGTGGATCGAGGATGAAGCGCGCGCCGGCCACCGCTTCGGCGTACTCGGCGATTTCAACCGCCGCTTCACCATCGAGAAGGGGCCGCTGCGGGATTCGCGGGGCCGGCTGCTGAACGTCTATGCGGAAATCGCCTCCTCGGCCGTGCCGGGCGCGAAGCTCGTCAATGTCACCGGCCGCGAGAAG
>DASTRL010000008.1:0-12713 GCA_035761265.1 Steroidobacteraceae bacterium | reverse complement strand
CTCCGTCCCATGAAGAAAGAGATGCGGACACCGCTCCCCCCATCCCCCCTCTGAGGGGGACGGTGTCCGCTTCTCGATCGGACCGCGCGGCTACAATGCGCGCATGGCCCGACCTCACCGCCGATTGCTGATTCTTTCCGTATCCACGGGCGCCGGCCACGTGCGTGCCGCGCAGGCGCTCGCAACCGCCGCCGCGGCCGCCTCGCCGCCCTTCGACGCCACGCACCTCGATCTGCTCACGCTGGTGCCGAATGAATTCCGCAAACTCTACGCCGAGCAGTACCTCAGGCTGGTCGAGCGGCTTCCGCAACTCTGGTCGTTCTTCTACAGCCGGAGCGACCGGCCCTCGCGCGACACGCTGCTCGGCAAGCTCAAGCGCGCCGTCGAGAAGCTCAACACGCGCAAGCTCGACTCGCAGATCGCGCGGCTCGGACCCGACGCCATCCTGTGCACGCACTTCCTGCCCGCGGAGCTGCTGTCGCGCGAGAAGGCCAGGGGAAAGGATCTGCCGCCGGTGTGGGTGCAGGTGACCGACTTCGACGTGCACGCGTTGTGGGTGCATCCGCACGTCGATCGCTATTGCGTGGCCAGCGACGAGGTGGCCTGGCGGCTCGCGGATCGCGGCGTTCCGCCCGACAGGATCGCCGTGACCGGCATCCCCGTCATGCCGCTGTTCTCGGTCGAGCTGCAGCGCCGGGAGTGCGCGACCGAACTCGGCCTCGATCCCGCGCGTTTCACCGCCGTGATGATGGCCGGAGGTGCGGGCGTCGGTGCGCTCGACGCGCTGGCCGCGCGCCTGCTGGAACTGCCGGGCGAACAGCAACTCGTCGCGCTCGCCGGCAAGAACCCGGAGCTGCTCGCGAAGCTGCGGTCGCTGGCGGCACGCCACCCCGGGAAGCTCTTCCCGCTGGGCTTCACGACCACGGTCGAACGGGTCATGACCGCCGCCGATCTGGTGATCACCAAGCCGGGTGGGCTGTCGGTATCGGAATGCCTGGCCAAGGGCAAGCCCATGCTGCTGGTCGCGCCGATTCCCGGCCAGGAGGAGCGCAACGCGGACTATCTACTCGAGGCGGGCGCGGCCGTGAAGGCCGTGGATGCCGCGACGCTGGTCTACAAGTTCTCGCGCCTGCTGGCGGATGCGGCGCGGTTGCGCGCCATGCGCGAGGCGGCGCTCCGGATTGGACGTCCCCATGCGGCCCGCGACGTGATCGCGCTGTTGTCGGCGGCGACCTGAAGCGGTTCCTGGCCGTGCCGTGACAGGCTGACCGGCAAGGTATCCACGACGCGAATTGCTGCCATCGGCACGCGCCCGCGCGGGTAAGTAGCCTTACGAATGTGCGCCCGTGAAGCGCGCGCCATCCTCCTCGCATGACTGACGAACAGGATCTGCCGCGCTTCGCTCCGCGTGGCACCGGTGAGCTGTGGGGCACGACCATTTTCGACGGCGCCGCCGCGCAACGCGGCTATGCGCTCAACAAGATGTGCTACTCGTTCAACGAGGCGGCCAACCGCGAAGCCTTCCGTCGCGACGAGGATGCCTATTGCCGCAAGTACGGGCTCGATGAGGCACAGCGTGAGGCGGTGAAGCGCCGCGACGTGCTCGCCATGATCGCGGCGGGTGGCAACATCTACTACCTGGCGAAGCTCGCGGGCATCGACGGCCTCAACGTCCAGGACATCGGCGCCCAGCAGACCGGGCGCAGCGTCGAGGAATTCCGCGCGCTGCTGCGCGCCGCGGGAGAGTGAGCATGGCACGTATCGTCGGTGGAATCGGCACCTCGCACATCCCGGCCATCGGCCTCGCGATGGCGAGGCAGCAATTCGAAGAACCCTACTGGAAGCCGTTCTTCGATGCCTATCGGCCGGTGCGCGCATGGCTCGAGGCCGTGCGGCCCACGGTGGCCATCGTGGTCTACAACGACCATGGCCTGAACTTCTTCCTCGACCGGATGCCGACGTTCGCGATCGGCGCCGCGCCGGAGTATCACAACGCGGATGAAGGCTGGGGCCTGCCGACCGTCGCGCCATTCCCGGGCGCGCCGGCATTTTCGTGGCACATCATCGAGCGGCTCGTGGAAGCGGAGTTCGACCTGACTACCTGCCAGGAGATGCGCGTCGATCACGGCTTCGTCGTGCCCATGCAGCTGCTGTGGCCGAACGTCACGGCCTGGCCGGTCCGTACCATCCCCATCCACGTGAACACCGTGCAGCATCCGCTGCCGAGCCCGCGGCGCTGCCTGAAGCTCGGCGCGACGCTCGGACGCGCCATCGAGTCGTGGCCCGGCAACGAGCGTGTCATCGTGCTCGGCACGGGCGGACTCTCCCACCAGCTCGACGGGCGTCGCGCGGGCTTCATCAACAAGCCCTTCGACCTGTTCTGCCTCGAGAAGATCGTGAACGAACCCGAGGTGCTGGCGAACTACTCCATTCGCGACCTGGTCGAGCTCGCCGGCACGCAGGGTCCGGAGCTGGTGCAGTGGCTCATCATGCGCGGCGCGCTGGGGACCTCGGTGCGCAAGCTCGAAAGCAACTACCACGTGCCGATCTCGAACACCGGCTCCGGAATGCTGCTGCTCGAGAAGGCCGCGTGAAGGTGATCCGGGAAGGGTGGTGTCAGGCAGGGAAAACAAAGGCACCTTGCTCATTTGCCGGCGTTTTCCCTGCCTGACACCACCTCCCGACAACCCTTCCCCGGCACCACTTTCTTTGATATGCAGCGGCGATGCCGCAAGCATTCGGCGAATGGTCCCTGCCCGATGAAGCCTCCGCGATCCTGGTAGCGCTGGGCGCCGGCCTGCTCATCGGCATCGAGCGCGAACGCCGCATGACGGCCGACGACACTCCGGGCGCCGCCGGCGTGCGCACGTATGCGCTCGCGGCGCTGCTGGGCGTGCTGTGTGCGCTCAGCGGTTCCGACATCGTGCTCGGCGCCGCCGCGCTCGGGATCGTCGCGCTGACCGCCCTTTCCTACCATCGCTCCCGTGACGGCGATCCGGGCCTCACCAGCGAGATCGCGCTGCTCGCGACTTTCGTCGTGGGCGTGCTTGCCGCCGTGCGGCCCGTGCTCGCGGCGGCCGCCGGCGTGCTCATCGCCGTGCTGCTGGTGCTGCGGGCGCCGCTGCACGCGTTCGCGCGCGCGAAGCTTTCCGACCAGGAGCTGCGCGACGGCGTGCTGCTTGCGGGCGCCGCCATCCTGGTTCTGCCCATCCTGCCCGATCATCCGGTCGATCCGTGGCAGGTGGTCAACCCGCGACTCGTGTGGAAGCTCACCGTGCTCATCATGCTGGTGGATGCCGCGGGCTACGTGGCACAGCGGCTGGTGGGCGCCAGGGCCGGGTTGCCGATCTCCGGGTTGTTAGGCGGATTCGTCTCGAGCACCGTCGTGGTCGCCACCATGGGCCGGCGCGCGCAGGAAGATCCGAAGGTGTTGGCGGCGGCCGTGGCGGGCGCGGCGCTGTCGCAGATCGCGACGGTCGTGCAGCTCGCCATGGTGCTGGCCGTGAGCAATGCCGCCCTGCTCGCCTCGCTCGGCCCCGTGCTCGTCATCATGGGCGTGGTCATGGCGGTCTACGGCGCCGCGATGATCCGCGCGACCAAGGGCAAGGCCGCCCCGCCGCCGCCCTCGGGCCGCGCGTTCCGGCTGCGGACGGCGTTGCTGTTCGCCGGCGCCTTCGTGCTCATCATGCTGGTCGTGGCGTGGCTGCAGCGCAGTTTCGGCACCGGGTGGGCACTGGCGGGTGTCGTCGCCGGCGGCTTCGCCGACGCGCATTCCACCACCGCCTCCATCGGATCGCTGGCCGCGCAACAGCAGTTGTCCGCCGAGCTCGCGACCATCGCCATCGGCCTCGTGGTCACCACCAACACCATTTCGAAGCTCGGCTTCGCGCGCGCCGGCGGCGGCGCCTACTTCTGGCGGCTGGCGCCCGGCCTGCTGCTGCTGATCGCCTCGTTCTGGATCGGCTGGTGGCTGCTGTGAACGGCGAGGCTCTCGGCCGCTCGTTCCGGCTCGTCGTGATCGCGGTGGCCGCGGCCTGCGCGCTGGCGCTGCTCGGTGCCGTCGCACTGCTCGCGGCCGGACTCGTCATCGAGGGCGCGACGCTGTTCGCGATCGTGGCCTTCTCGTTCCGCACCTTCTGGCGCGCGACGCTGCGCAAGCGACAGCTTTCGCGCGCCGGATTCTTCACCGGCCGGCGCGTGGGCTCGCACTGGGTCTACGAGGAACTGCACGGCGACACCATTGCCGGCATCGAACTACCGCTCGACTACGTGGGCCGCGGCGAATACATCGTGCACATCCCCGGCGAAGCCGACTGGCGCGCGAACATGCCGGCGTGGGCGCGCGAGCGACGCGACGAGATCGCCGGACGGCTGGGCACGGTGTTCAAGCGCAGCCAGATACATTTCGACGCGGACGCGCCGCCAAATCCCGGCGGTTGATCTGCAGCCGAGATTCCGCGGCAACTCGCGTGTCACGGCGAACTGGTGAATGATGTGTCCTGGGGGGCGTCGACCTGCCCGGCGCAGGCACTGAAGCGACTGATGATTCTCTGCGCCCGATAATCCCTTCGAACGTCATGCGCGAGGAGCGCATCCCGAAAGCGGCCCAGCGATTCGTAGATCTGCAGCGCTTCGGGGACCGGGCGATTCGTCGCGCGATACAGATCCGCATGAGTTTTTCCGCCCTGCGCCCAGGTGGTCATCACGCCAGGGTCCGTCGAATAGAGCGGCTGCGGGAGTTCGGTCATTGCGTAAAGCCGTTGCAGCGCCTGGCGTTGCTCCGGGCTGACCAGTTCGATGCGGCCCACCATCACGCGTGTGATCTGCGCGGGGGTCGAGATTTCGAGTGGCAGATGGTTGTCCGTCCATTCTCGGGGCAATGCGAAGAACAGTCGCAGGCCGGGGCTCTCGAAATAGGACTGCCTCCACGTCTCGAGCATGGCGTCGGCCTCGTCCTCGAACAGACCCTGGGCAACGATTTCTTCCTTCAGCTCGCGTCGCAGCGCGCCGCTACGGGATTGCTCGCCGGCCGGACGTACCGCAAATGCGGTGGTCTCGAGGGTCCGCCCGCCCGGATACAGCGTCTTCAGGCGCACAGTACCGTCGGCAGCCACGTCGACGAGCCAAAGACGGGGGAGCTGCGCCAGGAACTCTTCGCCGTCGCGCACCGATATCGTCACCTGATCCCCTTGCTGGCGGACCACGATCGGTGCGTCGAGATTCCCGATGCCACGATAGAAAAGATACTTCTCCGCTTCACTGGCGCCAGAATTCCTCACGACTGATGCGCGCACGTTGCGCGGCGCCAGCCAGACGTGCGCGCTGGTTGCGGGCATCCGGGAGGCGGCGCCCGGATCCAGCCGCAGTTGCTTCCACAGCAAAGTACCCTTCGCATTTCCATCGACGGTGCGTTGCAGATTCATGCCGTCGGTGCTGGCATTCGGATAGAACTCGGTCAGCCAACCACGAATGAACGTCGCGCGGACGTCGAAAGGCACGGGAGTCCAATCAGCGGGTGGATAGAAGTAGATGACTGGCGTCTCCAGCCGGAGCGTCACCCCGGGATAACAAGGAGGCGCACCCTGCGCCCAGAGCGCGGGCAACGAAGTCGTGCGAAAGACCTGCACGTCGCCAATGCGATGGACGAAGCCGGGAACGGGCTCGTCATCGACGTTGATGGCGCCGATGGTCTTGCCCTGCTCATCCTGAAACGACGTGAACGTGCCCCACTCGTGCACGACCAGGGGCGAAGCGGTGGCTACCGCGCTGCAGCAGCCCGCCAGACACAGCGCCGCCAATAGTCCCGATTTCATGACGTGCCCCCTGCAGGCCCGGCCGCGAACGCTTCTTCGACTGACCGCAGCGTATCCGGTTCCGGGGCCGTCGCGGTTGCTAGCTAGAGCTACTTGCGCGACGCCTTGCGTCCCCCGCGCTCGATGCTTGCCGGCGTCATCTCCTTCTCGAGCAGGCAGCGCGCCATCTCCGCGCCGCGGTTCACGAGATCGCGCGCGCCCGCCTTGAGCGACTCGCTGTGCGCGACATAGTCCACGTTGCGATCCATCTCCTCGAACTCCCAGCCGAGCGAATGCGCGATGAACGGAAACTGCGGCACGACGTAGCCGATCTCGCTGAAGAACATCATCATCTGCCCGGCCACGGCCTGGATGCCGTCCTGGCCACCGGTGATGATGAACGCGGCCACCTTGTTCCGGATCAGCACCTTGTTGTGCAGCGTGATCTGGTTCTGGATGCAGTTCATGCGCTCGACCATCTTGTAGTAGAGCGAGCTGGCCGCGCCCCAGCGGATCGGCGTGGCGATCAACAGGACGTCGGCCCAGTGCACGGCCATCTCGTAGACCTGATCGAGCTGATCGGTCTTGTCCATGGACGTGATGGAACAGGGCCAGGTGCAGGCCTTCGCGGCCTTCGAATAGAAACCTTCGCAGTTGCGGAACCTGAGCTCATTCAGCCGGATGAGCTGCGTCTCGGCAGCATGCGCCGCGCGCGCGTGCTCCAGTGCAGCCTCGAGCAAATGCTCCGAAGTGGAGAATCGCGGGTATTTCGCATCCATGGCCGTGGTCGAAATCCCGCCGACGCGCAACGGGCCGGGCGTGCGCTCGGTGGAACGCGTCAGGGGATGCGGCTCGTGCGGCAGGTGCCCGCGCCTGCTGACGGGCCGCGCGGTGACTAACAACCGGCCGTTCTCTTCGCGCACGCCGTAGCTCGGCACCTTGTCCGCTTCGTAACCCGGCTCGCCCTCGCCCGTGCATCGATGAAAACGGTACTGGTGCCAGGGGCAGACCACCATCTCGCCTTCGAGCAGACCCTTGCCGAGCGGCCCGCCGACGTGATTGCAGACATTGGAGATGACGCCGAATTTTCCGTCCTTGAAGGAGATGGCCACCGAGCGATCGAGCAATTTCGCTTCGCGCAGCGGCGTGCGCTTGAAATCATCGGCGGCGCCGACGTCGATCCACTCCCCTGCCTGGTTCATCGCGTTCTCCGAGCCCCACCCGGACGATGATGATATCTCCTACACTCGGCGCCGTATCCCGGGGAGCGATCGATGAACCAGGCGATGAGCGAGATCGAGCGGACCACGATGGCGCGCGTGACCTGGCGCCTGCTGCCTTTCCTGCTGCTGCTCTACATCATTTCCTGGCTGGATCGCGTCAACGTCGGGTTCGCCAAATTGCAGATGAACGCCGACCTCGGCTTGAGCGACACCGCCTACGGGTTCGGCGCCGGCGTCTTCTTCATCGCGTACGCGGCCTGCGAGATCCCGAGCAACCTGCTGCTGGTGCGCTTCGGCGCGCGGGTGTGGATCGCGCGCATCATGATCACCTGGGGGATCATCTCCGCGGGCATGATGTTCGTGCAGGGCGAGACGAGCTTCTACGTGATGCGCTTCCTGCTGGGCGCGGCGGAGGCCGGGTTCCTGCCGGGCATCATCTATTACCTCAGCCAGTGGTTTCCGCGCGAGCAGCGCGCCCGGGCGGTGTCGTGGTTCATGATCGGCATCCCGCTGTCGATCGTGTTCGGGGGACCGCTGTCCGGATGGTTGTTAGGGTTCGATGGGCGCATGGGCCTGCAGGGCTGGCAGTGGCTGTACCTGGTGGAGGGCGTGCCGGCGATCCTGCTCGGCTTCGTGGTGCTCGGCTTCCTCACCGATGAGCCCGGCGGCGCGCGCTGGCTCGCGCCCGAGCAGCGCGCCTGGTTGAGCGAGCGCATCCGCGCGGAACACGTCGAGGCGCAGACGCGACATCGCGTGAGCCTGCGCGAATCATTCGGTCACCCCACCGTGTGGCTGCTCGCCGCCATCATGTTCTGCTGCCAGACCGGCAGCTATGGCCTCACGCTCTGGGTGCCGAGCATCGTGAAGAACCTTTCCGGCTATACGGATCTGCAGGTGGGCCTCTTTTCCGCGATTCCCTACGTGGCGGCGGCGACCGGCATGATTCTCATCGGGCGCAGCTCCGATCGCAGCGGCGAGAGATTTCTGCACGTGGCGATCCCGTCGTTCATCGGCGCGCTGGGGTTCATCGCAACCGGGATGATCAGCTCACCGATTCCCGCGATGATCGCACTCACCGTCGCGGCGGTGGGCGACTACGCGACGCGCGGGCCGTTCTGGGCCATGCCGGGGAAATTCCTGACCGGCAGCTCGGCCGCGGCCGGGATCGCGCTGATCAATGCGATGGCGGCGGTGGGCGGTTTCGTCGGGCCTTACGCGGTGGGTTATCTCAAGGACGCCACCGGGAGCTTCTCCAGCCCGCTGTACTTGCTGGCGGGGATTCTGTTCACCGGCTCGGTGCTGACCTTGTTCCTGCGCAAGTCGCGCACCTTCGCATAATGGGGACATTCCTCGATTCCTAGCAAACGGGGACAGGCCTGACCGTGCAAATCATCAGACGCCTCCTGACGATCCTCATGCTGTCGATGGCAGTCGCGCCGCTCGCGGGCTGGATTTACCAGACCGCGATGGAGGCCCGCGACGACGCGCGGTATCCGCCCCCAGGAAAGCTCGTCGACGTGGACGGCCACCGGATGCACATCTTCTGCGAAGGGCGCGGCAGCCCTACGGTCATCATCGAGCAAGGCATCGGCGCGCAGTCGCTCGGCTGGGCGCCGCTCAACGCGCGCATGTCGTCGCTTACCACCGTCTGCGCCTACGATCGGGCCGGCATGGGATACAGCGAGCCGCTCGACCACCCGACGCCGGCCACCGAAGTGGCTGCGCGGCTTCACGCGCTGCTCGGCCGGGCGGGAATCAACGACGACATCGTGCTGGTCGGATGGTCGGCGGGCGGCATGTACGCCCGTGAGTACTACCGGCAGTTTCCAGAGCGCGTGAAGGGCATGGTGCTGGTCGACTCCTCGCACGAGCAGCAGCTCTCACGCCTGGGCGATCCGGACGTCGGCTATTTCAATCCGCTGAAAGTGGATCGCTTTCTCGCGCCGATCGGCTGGACGCGGCTGAGCGGGAAGGTGGAGGCGCGATTCGCGGATTCGCCTCTGCCGGCGTCGATCCGCGAACGGCTGATCGCCATCAATCTGAAGGCTCGCCTGCCCCGCACGATGCTCGCCGAGGGCGATGGCTTTCGCGCCGACCTCGCCGCGGGCCGGAATCCGCCGAGTCTAGGAGACCTGCCGCTGGTCGTGCTGTCGGAAGGCAAACCCAACATACCTTTCATGCAGGAGCGCATCGCGACCTGGTTCCAACTGCAGGAGGAACTCGCGCACCTGTCGACGCGCGGCCGGCACGTGGTCGCGACGCGCAGCGCGCACGCCATCCATCGCACCGAGCCGGAGCTGATCCTGGACGCGGTGCGCGAGGTGGTGGGGGCGGCGCGGGGTTCGGTCCACTGAGCCAGCTGGTCTGTCCCCGTTTGCTAGGAATCGAGGAATGTCCCCATTTACACGTAGGTCAGCCACCAGGCGCGCGAACGAGCCTTGACGCCGGCCACGAATCGCACCCACGGCCAGGACATGATCACCACCAGCGCCCACACCAGGTACACGCCCCAGAGCGGCAGTCCATAGCCGCTCGGATACAGGAACGGCACGGTGAAGAAGTCCGCGGCCGGGAAACCCTGCAGCACACCGCACAACACCGACAGCGCGTGGATCAGGAAGAAGTGCATCACGTAGAACGCGAACGGTACCCGGCCGAAGGTGACCAATATGTCCGCCAGCCGCCCGCGCCAGCGCTCCGCGAACGCGCACACGACGGCGGCGGGCCCGAGCGTGATGAGTAGATAGTCCAGGCTGGGCGGATACTTGGTGACGTTGAAGAAGTCGAGCACGGTGCGCAGCACGCCCGTGGACTGCCACTGCCAGCGATTCGGATCGCCGTAAACGTCGAAGCTGCGCATCACCAGGAAGGCGATGATCAGCATGATGCCGGCGAGCAGCAGCTCGCTCTCACGATACCGCGATTTCTCGAACAGCAGCGAGGCGCCGAAGCCGCACAGCATCACGCCGATCCACGGGATCACCGGATAGGAGAACACCACGAAGAACGGGCCCACCACACCCCGCATCTTCGCGTGCAGCGACAGCCACAGCGGCGCCATGCCGGCGGCGTACGAGTCGGGCGCCGGCCAGACGGCATCGAGCGCGTTGTGGCCCAGCACGATGACCAGCCCGAGCAGCAGGCAGGCGCGGCGGCCGAGGAACTGGCACGCCGCGAGCACGACCATGCTCGCGCCGATCGCCCAGATCACCTGCAGCAGCACGAAGGTCTTGCCGCCGAGCTGCGCGCTGCCGAGCGGCGCGAAGCTGAAGGCCGTGGCGATCACGAACCACTCGATGCAGATCAGCCAGGCGCCGCGCAGCAGCAGTAGTTTGCCGAGCTCCGCCGGCGATTTGCGCGGCACCGAGAGTCCGGCGCTGGTGCCGGCGAGGAACACGAACACCGGTGCGCAGAAATGCGTGATCCAGCGCGTGAAGTACAGTGCCGGGCTGACGTTCGGATCGTTCATGAAATCCGTGGTGAGGCCCGACTGGAAGAAATCGCGCACGTGATCGAGCACCATGATCACGATCACCAGCCCGCGCAGCAGGTCGATGGATTTCAGTCGATAGGCGCGCTGATCCGCCGGCGGCGCGTGAGGACGGAAAGTCAGCAGTTCGGAGGACACGGACAAGGAACACCTCGAGCAACAGGCCTGATGGGCCAGCGTCTGTCTCCCGAGGTCTGACGCGGGTTCCGCGAAAATGGGGACATTCCTCGATTCCTAGCAAACGGGGACAGGCCTCAGGTCTGTCCCCGTTTGCTAGGAATCGAGGAATGTCCCCATTACACGTAGCTGAGCCACCAGGCGCGGGAGCGTGACTTGACGCCCGCCACCCAGCGGCAGAACGGATAGAGGATGGCGATGACCGATGCCCACACCAGGTACACCAGCGGCAGCGACACGCCGTAGTCCTTGGGATAGAAGGGCGGGAAGGTCATGAGCAGCTTCACGTCGACGCCCTGCACCACCCCCAACAACAGGCTCAGCAGGTGCAGCAGGTAGAAGTGCGCCACGTAGAAGGCGAAAGGCACGCGGCCGAACATCACGAACATGTCCTTGAAGAACCCGTGCATGCGGTCGGCGTAGGCGCAGAAAATGGCCGCGGGCCCCAGCGTCATCGCCAGGAACAGCAGACTCGGCGGATACTTCGTCGTGTTCAGGAAATCGATGAGAGTCGCCGCGCCGCGCGCGTGCGCCTCCCAGTGATTGGGCTCGCCGTATCCGTCGATGAAGCGCAGCAGCAGGAATCCCGCCGTGATCGCCAGCCCCCAGCGCAGCAGCGAGCGGTTGCGCGCTGCCGCGTCGCGCTCGAACAGCATCGAAGCTCCGTAGCCCAGCAGCATCACGCCGAACCACGGCAGCAAGGGGTAAAGGAAGAGGAAATGGAACGGCCCCGCCACCTTCGACATGGGCACGTGCAACGCGGCCCACAGAGGCGGCGCGGTGTCGAGGATGCCCTGCGACTGCGGCCAGTGCCCGTCGAGCAGGTTGTGGCCCAGCACGATGACCGCGCCCGCCACGAGGCACACCTTGCGCCCGAGGAACTGCGCGCCGGCCAGCAACACCATGCTCGCGCCGATGGCCCAGATCACCTGCATGAAGGCCAGCGTCCTGCCGCCGAGTTGTTCGATTCCGCCGGGCGCGAACGAAGTGGCGGTGGAAATCACGAAAATCTCGATGAGCACCAGCCACGCGCCGCGCGTCAACAGGAACCACGCCAGCTCGCGCGCTGACTTGCGCGCCGCCATGAGCCCGGCGCTGGTGCCCGACAGCAGCACGAACACCGGCGCGCAAAAGTGCGTGATCCAGCGCGTGAGCGCCAGCGACAGCGGCGCATCCGGATCGCCCATGGGATCGATGCTCATCGACTGGCTGAAGAAGTCGCGCGTGTGATCGATGGCCATGATGACGATGACCAGGCCACGCAGCATGTCGATGGAGCTCAGGCGATACGCCCGCTGATCGCTGTTCACATCCGCCTCCCCTGGGGACGATATTCTACGCGGATGAAGACCATCATCTATGGCATCCGCAACTGCGACACGATGAAGAAAGCGCGCGCGTGGCTGGACTCACACGGCATCGCGCACGAGTTCCACGACTACAAGCTTCAGGGAATCGATCGCGCCACGCTCGAGGGCTGGGCAATGGTCGCGGGCTGGCAGGCGCTGCTGAACCGCACCGGCACGACGTTCCGCAAACTACCCGACGAGGTCAAGGCGCGCGTAGACGAATCGCGCGCGATCGCGCTGATGCTCGAGCAGCCCTCGATGATCAAGCGCCCGGTGCTCGAGCGCGGCAGGAAGCTGCTGGTGGGCTTCAGCCCCGAGAAGTACGCGGCGCTGAAATGAAAAGGCGCCGCCCGATGGCCCGGGCGGCGCCGACTTCCGGGGATCTCGTGGCCCTTCCGGACCGTCCCCTCTCCCCCACCCCCCTCTAACTAGATCGCGCGCTTCGCCGTCGCGGTCCGGCGTCGGCTGCCTGGGGTTCGAGCAGGCGACTCCTCCTGCGAGTGCCTGCATATCTACGCCTGCGGGCGCCAAAAGAAAAGCGCAATGTGGTATCGGCACGACCCAAAAATGGCTATTTGCGCCGAGTCGAGTACGAAGTTGTATCTTTATAGATACACGGCTGCGCACGGATTTGAATATCCGGATTCTGCATCACGAGGACACGTCGGAACGCTTCGATCGC
>DASTRL010000007.1:0-18277 GCA_035761265.1 Steroidobacteraceae bacterium | reverse complement strand
CGCGCCGCGGCGTGCCGCTGGTGGCGACCAACGACGTGCGCTTCCTCAAGCCCGCGGACTTCGAGTCGCACGAGGCGCGCGTCTGCATCGCGGACGGCACGCAGCTCGCCGACCCGGGCAGGGCGCGCAAGTACACCGAGGCGCAATACCTGCGCTCGCCTCAGGAGATGGCGCAGCTGTTCGCCGACATCCCGGAGGCGCTGGCCAATTCCGTCGAGATCGCGCGCCGCTGCTCGCTGCCCCTCAAGCTCGGCGAATCGCGGTTGCCGATCTATCCGTTGCCCGAGGGCGTTTCGGCCGGGGAACACATCCGCGAGGAATCGCTGCGGGGTTTCGCCGCCCGCGAGAAGACTTTCGATGCCGCGCAGCTTGCGCGCATCGAGGAGTACCGCCGGCGGCTCGACACCGAGCTCGAAGTCATCGTGAAGATGGGCTTCGCGGGATACTTCCTGATCGTCGCGGATTTCATCCGCTGGGCGCGCGCCAACGGCGTGCCGGTGGGCCCGGGCCGCGGCTCGGGCGCCGGATCGCTGGTGGCGTTCAGTCTCGGCATCACCGACCTCGACCCGCTCAAGTACGACCTGCTGTTCGAGCGCTTCCTGAATCCCGAGCGCGTCTCCATGCCCGACTTCGACGTCGACTTCTGCATGGACGGGCGCGACCGCGTCATCGAGTACGTCGCGCAGAAATACGGCCGCGACAAGGTTTCGCAGATCATCACCTACGGCACCATGGCGGCGAAGGCCGTGGTGCGCGACGTGGGCCGCGTGCTCGGCCTGGGCTACGGCTACGTCGACAAGATCGCCAAGCTGATCCCCTTCGAGCTCGGCATTACGCTGGACGATGCGCTCGAGAAAGAGCCCGAGCTCAAGCGGCTGTACAAGGAAGACGAGGAGATTCGCAATCTCATCGATCTCGCCAAGAGCCTCGAGGGCCTCACGCGCAATGCCGGCATGCACGCCGGCGGCGTGGTCATCGCCCCTTCGAAGCTGACCGAGTTCGCGCCGCTGTACGCGGACGAGCAAGGCGGCAGCGTCGTCACGCAGTTCGACAAGGACGACGTCGAAGCCGCGGGCCTCGTGAAGTTCGACTTCCTCGGGCTGCGCACGCTGACCGTGATCGACCGCGCGGTGAAGCTGATCAACGCGCGCCGGGAGAAACAAGGCGCGGTACCGTTCGACATCGCGGCGCTGCCCATGGACGATGCGCCCACCTACCAGCTCATGCAGAGCGCCAGGACGACGGCGGTGTTCCAGCTGGAGTCGCGCGGCATGAAGGACCTGATCCGCCGCCTGAAGCCGGATACCTTCGAGGACATCATCGCGCTGGTGGCGCTGTTCCGCCCCGGCCCGCTCGAATCCGGCATGGTGGGCGATTTCATCGAGCGCAAGCACGGCAAGGCCAGTGCCAGCAACGGCGGCCCGGATGCCGCGCCCATCGACTACCTGCATCCCTCGTTGCAGCCGGTGCTCGCGCCCACCTACGGTGTCATCCTGTATCAGGAACAGGTCATGCAGATCGCGCAGGTGCTCGCCGGCTATACGCTGGGCGGCGCCGACATGCTCCGCCGCGCCATGGGCAAGAAGAAGCCCGAGGAGATGGCCAAGCAGCGCAGCATCTTCCTGGCCGGCGCGGTCAGGAACAACGTGCCCGAAGCCCAGGCCGCGCACATCTTCGATCTGATGGAGAAGTTCGCGGGCTACGGCTTCAACAAATCGCATTCGGCGGCGTACGCGCTGCTGTCCTATCATACCGCCTGGCTCAAGACGCACGAGCCTGCCGCCTTCATGGCCGCGGTGCTCTCGGCGGACATGGACCACACCGACAAGGTCGTCGGCCTGCTGTACGACTGCCGCAAGGAAGTCGGGCTCACGGTGCTGCCGCCGCACGTGAACCTGTCCTCGTACGAATTCACGGTGGTGGACGACAAGACCATCCGTTACGGGCTCGGCGCGATCAAGGGCGTGGGCGAGGGCGCGGTGCAGGCCATCGTCAACGAGCGCCGCGCCCGGGGCGAATATTCCAGCCTCGAGGATTTCTGCCGCCGTCTCGATCTCTCCAAGGTCAATCGGCGCGTGCTCGAAGCGCTGATCAAATCCGGCAGTCTCGACGGTCTCGCCGCGAATCGCGCCACGCTGATGAAGCGCCTGGATGCGGCGCTGGCGCTCGGCGAGCAGAACAGCAAGGCCAACGAAACCGGCCAGCACGACATCTTCGGGCTATCTACTTCGCAGGCACCGGAGGCGGTGCGGGCGCGCGTGCCGGACCAGCCCGAATGGAGCGATGCCGTGCGGCTGCGCGCCGAGCGCGAGACGCTGGGGCGGGCCATCTCCGGGCATCCCATCGATCGCTTCGTCAACGACCTGCCGCGCTTCATCACCGGGCGCATCAACGATTACCTGGAGCAGGACAGGCCGGCGAGCAGCGCCGAAGGCGGCCGCGCTTTCTTCGGCGGCAAGAACGTGGCGATCGCCGGCGTGCTGGAGGAGCTGCGCAAGCGCGGTCCGCGCACCGAGATCACGCTGGACGACGATTCCGGCCGCATCCAGGTGAGCTTCTTCGACGAGCAGTACCAGCAGTTCCGCGAGATACTCGTGAAGGACGCGCTCCTGCTGGTCGAGGGCAAGCTGCGCTTCGACGAGTTCGCCAACACCTGGGTGCTGCGCGCCACCAAGGTCAGCGAACTCGAGCGGCTGCGCGAGAAGGAGGCGCGCCGCATCGTTCTCAAGGTGAAGGCCGCGGACCGACTGCCGCTCGAGCAGTTGCAGGCCGTGCTGGCGCAGTACCGCGGCGGCAATTGCCAGATCGGCGTTCAGTATCACGGCGCCGGCACACGCGGCACCTTGTCATTCGGCGCGGAGTGGAACGTGCGCCCCACGCCCGCGCTCATCGAGGCGCTGGAGTCCCTGCTGGGACGCGGTCGAATCGCGGTCCTCTACAGCCCACCGCCCACCAACGCCGGCATCGGCGCTGAAAGGGGGACAGTCCCCCTTTCCTAGCAAACGGGGACGGACCTCAAAGCAACCGGGTCCGCGTCTGCTATCCTCGCGCCCCTATGGCAGTGAATTTCCTCGATTTCGAGCAGCCGATCGCCGAACTCGAAGCCAAGATCGAAGAGCTGAAACACGTCCCGTCGGGCTCGGCGGTCAACATCCAGGAGGAGATCTCGCGCCTCCAGGCCAAGAGCGAACAGCTCACGCAAAGCATCTTCGCAAGCCTCACGCCCTGGCAGATCACGCAACTCGCGCGCCACCCGCAGCGTCCGTACACGCTCGACTACGCCGGCCTCATCTTCAGGGACTTCCACGAGCTGCATGGCGATCGCATGTACGGCGACGACCTTGCGATCGTGGGCGGGCCCGCGCGCCTCGACGACCGTCCCGTGATGCTCATCGGGCACCAGAAGGGCCGCGACACCAAGGAGCGCGTGCGCCGCAACTACGGCATGCCCAAGCCCGAGGGGTACCGCAAGGCGTTGCGACTCATGCGCCTCGCCGAACGCTTCCGCCTGCCGCTCGTGACCTTCATCGATACGCCGGGCGCATATCCCGGTGTAGGGTCCGAGGAGCGAGGCCAGTCCGAGGCCATCGCGCGCAACCTTTTCGAGATGTCGGTGATGGACATTCCCATCGTGAGCTGCGTGATCGGCGAGGGCGGCTCCGGCGGTGCGCTCGCCATCGGCGTCTGCGACCGGCTGCTGATGCTGCAGTTCTCCACGTACTCGGTGATCTCGCCCGAAGGCTGCGCATCGATCCTGTGGAAGAGCGCCGACAAGAAAGAAGTGGCCGCCGATGCCATGAACCTCACCGCCGACCGGCTCGCCAAGCTGAAGCTCGTGGATGAAGTGCTGCCCGAGCCCGTGGGTGGCGCGCATCGCAATCCCCAGGCCACGGCCGATTCGATCAAGGCTGCGCTGATCCGTCACCTGGACGAGCTCGAGAAGCTGCCACCCGACAAGCTGCGCGCGCAGCGCACTACCCGCATCGACGGCTTCGGCGTGTACAGCGAAGTGCCCAACTAATGGGGACATTCCCCATTTCCTAGCAAAAGGGGACAGACTTCGATGGTCGCGACCGAGCACGGTTTCGGGACTCTGCGCGACGTCGCGGCGCAACTCCAGAAACTCGCGGGACCGCGCCCGCGTGTCGTCATCGCCTACAGCGGCGGCGTCGATTCGACGGTGCTGGCCCACCTGCTGCTGCGCCAGCGGCGCAGACTCGGCGCGTTGCGCCTCGTGCACGTGGATCACGGCCTGCAATCCGCGAGCGCGCAGTGGAGTCGACATTGCGCGCGACAAGCACGCTCCTGGCGCGTGCCGTTCACCAGTCTGCGCGTGGAAGTCGAACTCGCGCGCGGTGCTTCGCCGGAAGCCGCGGCGCGAGCGGCGCGTTACGCCGCGCTGGAATCCGCGATCACGGCGGGCGAGGTGCTCGTCACCGCGCAGCACCGCGATGACCAGGTCGAGACCCTGCTGCTGCAGCTGTTTCGCGGCGCCGGGGTCGCGGGACTTGCTGCCATGCCCGCCATCGCGAGCTTCGGCGACGGCCGTATCGCTCGCCCGCTGCTCGAGATTCCACGCGCTTCGCTGCTCGACTATGCGAACGCGCACCGGCTGCGCTGGATCGAGGATCCCACGAACACCGAGCTTCGATTCGTGCGCAACTTCCTGCGCCATGAGGTTCTGCCGGTGATCCGCGCGCGCTGGCCCGGTGCGGACGTGGCGATCGCGCGCACCGCGCGCCACATGGCGGACGCACAGTCGCTGCTGTCGCAAATCGCACGCGCGGATCTTGCACGCGTGGTCGACGGCGCGGCGTTGCGCGTCGCGGGCCTCAAGTCGCTGCCACGGACCCGCCGCCTGAATGCCTTGCGGGAATTCATCCGCAACGCGGGCGCCGAGTCTCCATCGTCTGCGAGGACACTGGAGATCGCCGAAAACCTGCTCACGGCACGCCCGGATGCGCAACCCCAGGTGCACTGGGCCGGAGGCGTGATGCGGCGGCGCGCCGGACGGCTGGAACTTCAAGTGGTTTCTGAGGTGTCAGCACGAATCGAGACCGAAAACCCACTCAAAACATGGCGCTGGAAACGGGAGCCGGAGTGCATCGTGAACCAGGCGGGTGATCGGCTGAGGATCATCTCCGATGCGCAGGGTCCGATCGACCTCGACGCGCTGCCGCCGCTGCTGGCAGTTCGTGCGCGCGTTGGAGGCGAGACGCTGCGCCCGACGGCTCGTGGGCGCACGCGGGCACTCAAGAAGCTCTTGCAGGACGCGAAAATGAGCGTTGAAGAGCGCGCACGGCTGCCGCTGTTGTTCTCAGGGGATCGCCTGATCGCCGCTGGCGACCGTTGGATCGACGCCTCCATCGCAGCAAATGACAAATCCCGCCATCGTGCGCGCCTCCATTGGGCGCGCGCCCCCTGAAGCGAGGGCAAATCAGGTCTGGTCGTCAAGACGCCGCAGGTCTTGCAGCGGACTGCCGTGCGCCTGTGTGTGACAAGAAAATGAGGAATGTCCCCATTTCTGATAACCTGCCGGCCCGTCGTCACTCATCTCTCGCGACGGGATCCCATGACCAAATACGTGTTCGTCACCGGTGGCGTCGTTTCCTCATTGGGGAAGGGCATCGCCGCCGCGTCGCTGGGCGCCATCCTGGAAGCGCGCGGTCTGAAAATCGCCATGGTGAAGCTGGATCCGTACATCAACGTGGATCCGGGCACGATGAGCCCATTCCAGCATGGCGAGGTGTTCGTCACCAATGACGGCACGGAGAGCGACCTCGACCTCGGCCACTACGAGCGCTTCGTGCGCACGACCACCGGCCGGCACAGCAACTTCACCACCGGCAGGATTTATGAACGCGTGATCGCCAAGGAGCGCCGCGGCGACTACCTCGGCGCCACCGTGCAGGTGATCCCGCACATCACCGACGAGATCAAGCGTTCCATCCAGCTCGGCGCCGGCAATGCCGACGTGTGCATGGTGGAGATCGGCGGCACGGTGGGCGACATCGAGTCGCTGCCGTTCCTCGAGGCCATCCGCCAGCTCGGCGTCGAGCTCGGCCGCAACAACTGCGTATTCCTGCACCTGACGCTGATCCCCATCGTCGGTGGGTCGGGTGAGATCAAGACCAAGCCGACCCAGCACAGCGTCAAGGAGCTGCGCGGCATCGGCATCCAGCCCGACGTGCTGCTGTGCCGCTGCAAGAACCCGCTGCCCGACGAGCAGCGCCGCAAGATCGCATTGTTCACCAACGTCGAGGAGCGTGCGGTCATCTCCGGCGTCGACGCCGACGACATCTACAAGATCCCGATGCTGCTGCACGAGCAGGGCCTGGACGAGATCGTGGTCGACAAGCTGCGCCTCGACGTGCCGCCGGCGGATCTCACCGAGTGGAAGCAGGTGGTCGCGGCCAAGATGAATCCCGACGGCCAGGTCGACATCGCCATGGTCGGCAAATACGTGCAGGTCAAGGACAGCTACATCTCGCTCAACGAAGCGCTGACGCACGCCGGCGTGAAGACGCGCACGCGCGTCAACGTGCACTACATCGAGTCCACCGACATCGAGAAGCACGGCACGCACGCGCTCTCGGGCATGGACGCCATCCTGGTGCCCGGCGGCTTCGGCGAGCGCGGCATCGAGGGCAAGATCGCCGCGATCCGCTTCGCGCGCGAGAACAAGATTCCCTATCTCGGCATCTGCCTCGGCATGCAGCTCGCGACCATCGAATTCGGCCGCCACGTGCTCGGACTGGAGAACGCCAACAGCACCGAGTTCAACCGCGCGAGCCCCCATCCGGTGATCGCACTCATCACCGAATGGCTGGACTCGGCGAAGGGCGAGCAGAAGCGCGACGACGCCACCGGCAAGGGCGGCACCATGCGCCTCGGCGCGCAGGAAGTGCGCATCGCACCGAATTCGCTGGCACGTTCCATCTATGGCGGGGAGACCGTGTTCGAACGTCACCGCCATCGCTACGAATTCAACAACGGCTACCGCGACCGCTACACGCAGGCCGGTTTCCGCTTCTCGGGCCTGTCGAAGGACGACCTCGTGGAGATCGTCGAACTACCCGGCCATCCATGGTTCGTCGCGACGCAGTTCCACCCGGAATTCACCTCGACCCCGCGTGACGGCCATCCGCTGTTCACGGGCTTCGTGCGCGCCGCGCGGCAGCACCGCAACGCGCAGTTGCCGGAAGCCGCGAGCGCCTGACCGCGGCGGCGGTTGCATCCCGGTGACCGCCGACACGCCATCGATCGAACAGGCGAGACGCGAGCTCGCCGTGCGCGAGCCCATCTTTCACCGACCCGAGTTCGGGACCACGCGTGCCGACTTCGAAGCGATGATGGACGACGGATTCTTCGAAGTCGGCGCGAGCGGCAGGAAATACTCGCGCGAGTTCGTGCTCGAAGCGCTGCAGCTGCGCGACCATTCGGCCGCCGAGCACCTGGTGGTCACCGATTTCGCCTGCAGGCAGGTTGCCGCGGGTCTCTACCTGGTCACCTATCAGCTCGAACAGGCACACGACAGGCTTTCGCGCCGCGCGACCCTGTGGCGGCGAACCGCGCAGGGCTGGAAGGTCGTGTATCACCAGGGCACGCTGATCGCCGGGCAGTGACGCCCCCGTGGGCCAGAAGCCGGCTGTCCCCGTACTCTGTCTCGTGCAGCCCGGAGAACACATGAAGGCATCGACCCTGATCATCGGCCGTACCTATTTCCGCCTGACGTTCGCGGACCGCGATCTGACGATGCCCGGCGTCGAGCCGCTGGTCTATCTCGGCGAAGTCACCGCGGAGGGCGGTTCCAATGGCTTCGTCTTCCAGGACACGATGTCCTTCGTGCAGCACGGCTCGGGTCTCGAAGGCGAGGAACAGCACGAGGAGATCGTGCTGTATTTCATGCCGGAGTCGGAGCTCGGTGCGCTGTACGACATCGGCGAGCTCGCCGAGGAGATTGCGGAGTCGGCACGCCGCGCGACATCATTGAACCACCCGCACCTGCAGACTCTGCGAACCCGTTGATGTCCGAAGAGAACTCAAAGTACTGGTTTCCCGCCAAGCGCTACGGCTGGGGATGGGGTCCTCCAAGAACCTGGCAGGGCTGGACTGTGCTGATTGCCTATCTGGCGCTGGTGCTGGGGGGAATTCCGTTCCTGCAAGCCACTCGCGGAAGCGCGGTCTATTTCATCTATCTTCTGGCGTTGACCGTGCTGCTCATCGTCGTTTGCTGGCTCAAGGGTGAGCCGCCGCGCTGGCGCTGGGGTGATCGGGATGCCTGAAGTGTTTGCGTCGCGTTGAGAAGCTCGAACCGATCTCAGTGCCTGTCACGCCATTTCATTTCGGGCCCGGCGGATTCATCGCAGTTGCCTCACGGCGCACGATCAGCTTCCTGGCGTTCGTGGCCGTCAACATCCTGATCGACGTCGAGTCGCTGTACCACCTGCTGACTCATCAGCCACGCATTCATACCTTCCTGCACACCTATGTCGGCGCGTCGATCGCGGCGGCGGCGATCGTGCTGACGTTCATTCCCGCGCGCCGGCTGGCCATGCGCCTGCCCGAATCCGCGTTCGTCGCGTGGCGCTCGCTGTCTATCGCGGCGGTGTGCGCCGGCGCATTCGTCGGTGCATGGTCTCATGTGTTCCTGGACAGCATCATGCATGCCGACATCCGGCCGTGGGCGCCGTTCTCGCAAGCCAACGGGTTGTATCGCGCGGTGTCCTTGCCGATGCTGCATCTGGCGTGCGCGGCCGCGGGTGCCATTGCTCTGGCGTGGTGGTGGTGGTCGTGGTGGCGTTCGAGCAGCGATGATGCGGCGTAGGTCACCAGATGCAGCCGTCCCCGGCGCAGGCCAGGATCCGGAGCTGCTGCGCCGCCTGCTGCGTGCGAAAGACCGCATGGATGCGGCTTCACACGAAGAATGGCCCGTGGCCCGACTGGCGCGCGTCAGCGGCATTTCCGCGGCGCATTTCGCGCGCTCGTTCAAGGAAGCTTTCGGCGTCCCGCCGCATCGATACCTGCTGACGCGGCGGATCGAGCGTGCGACGGCACTGCTTCGGGACACGGAAATGTCCATCACGGAAATTGCATTCCAGACGGGATGGGGAAGCCTGGGTACATTCGGCCGAACCTTTCGCGATATCACCGGCGAGAATCCGGGCACGATCCGCTCCGGCCAGAAGGTGACCGCCCGCGAACTTGCCCCGGTGCCTGCCTGCATCGTCAGCGCCGCGCGCCGCCCTCATCTCACGACAGCAGTTTCGGAGAAGCGGCGCCGGGCGGCGGTCGGTAAAAAGGGCCTCCGAAAACTGAAGGAGGTCAGATGAGCCAGGGTATCGAAGTCGTGGGGTTGTACGTGCGCGACCAGGATGAGGCGCTGTCGTTCTACGTGGACAAGCTCGGGTTTCGCGTGCGTACCGATGTGAAGAATGGCGATTATCGCTGGTTGACGGTGCAGCACCCCGAGCAGCCGTCGTTCCAGCTCGGCCTGTTCGTGCCCGGGCCGCCGGTGCTCGACGAGGCGACGGCCCAATCGGTGCGCGCCATCGTGGCCAAGGGCGCGATGCCGCCGCTGGTGCTGGTCGTCGACGACTGCCGTGCGGCCTGTGCGCAGATGCGCGCCAAGGGCGTGGAATTCACGCAGGAGCCCGTGGATCGCTATGGAACCGTCGATGCAGGATTTCGCGATCCATCGGGCAATGGCTGGAAAATCATCCAGGCGAGGAAGTGAGAGGACATGAAGAGCAGAGGGAAAACCGGTCCAAAGGTGAAGGCCAAGGCCAAGGTCGCTCCCAAGAGCACCGGATCTGCGTCGAAGCTGCTCGACGCACATATCGCGGAGCTCGGCGACTGGCGCGGCGAAATGCTGGCCCGCCTGCGGCGACTGATCCACGAGGCCGATCCGCAGGTGGTCGAAACGTGGAAATGGATGGGAGTCCCCGTGTTCGAGCACGACGGCATCATCTGCACCGGCGAAACCTACAAGAGTGTCGTGAAGCTCACGTTCGCGCGAGGCGCTGCGCTCGAGGATCCTTCCCGGCTGTTCAATTCCAGCCTGGAGGGAAACCTGCGCCGCGCGATCGACTTCCGTGAAGGCGACGCGGTCGACGGCAAGGCACTCAAGGCATTGGTTCGTGACGCGATTGCGCTGAACGTGGCGAAGAAGCAGCGATGAGCGATCCCGCATCGCGCGGCGCCGCGATGTCGCTCGCACGATTCGACGCAGCCATCTTCGACATGGATGGCCTGCTGATTGATTCCGAACCATTCTGGAAACGCGCCGAGCGGGAGTCGTTCGCCGAAGTGGGCATCCACATCACCGAGGAGATGTCGAAGGTCACCGCGTCGATGACGACCGCGGAAGTCGCCCGGTACTGGTACGCGTTCCGCCCATGGCAGGGTCGCACCACGGACGACCTCGAGCTCGCAGTCATGAATCGAGTCCGCGCGCTCATCGACAGCCATGGAAGCGCGCTGCCGGGTGTGCGGGAAATGCTCGGCGCCTGCCGTGAGCGCGGCTGGCAGACGGCGCTGGCCTCGAATTCTCCATCGATGCTCTGCGAACACGTGCTCGGCGCGCTCGAGCTCGAAGGCATGTTCGATGTCGTGCTGTCCGCGGAGCAGGTGCCGCGCGGCAAGCCGGCCCCGGACATCTATCTCGAAGCTGCACGCCGGTTGCGGGTGTCGCCGGCGAGGTGCATCGCATTCGAGGATTCGGTGTCGGGTGTTCGAGCCGCCCGGGGCGCCGGCATGACCGTGATTGCAATCCCGTCCGCCGGGCAATCTTTTGGCACCGGTCCCGAACCTCACGCCACGTATGTGTCACTGCAGACATTCTGGCGGGCGCACTTTTTCAGCCCGGCGAGCATTGTCCTGAAGGACAATCCGGGATAGCTGCGAGCCATGGGGCGGGGCGTGTATCCTCCGCAACTCGCTTTTCGAGGTACCCCGTGCAGCTCACCCATTTCCAGGCTGGCATCGACCGGCCGCTTTTCCTGATCGCAGGTCCCTGCGTCATCGAGGGGGAGACGCTGACCCAGGAAATCGCCGGCCGTCTCAAGGAAATCACCGCGAAGCTGCAGGTCAATTTCATCTTCAAGGCGTCCTACGACAAGGCGAACCGCTCCTCGAAGGACAGCTTTCGCGGACCGGGCATGGACGCCGGCCTCAAGGTGCTCGAGGGAGTGAAGCAGAAGATAGGCGTGCCCGTGTTGACCGACGTACACGAGGACACGCCGTTCGCCGAAGTCGCGAGCGTGGTCGACGTGATGCAGACGCCCGCGTTCCTGGCGCGGCAGACCAACTTCATCATCAACGTCTGTTCGCAGGGCAAGCCGGTCAACATCAAGAAGGGCCAGTTCCTCTCGCCCTGGGAGATGAAGAACGTGGTCGACAAGGCCCGCTCCACCGGCAACCAGCAGATCATGGTCTGCGAGCGCGGCTTTTCCTTCGGCTACAGCAATCTCGTTTCCGACATGCGTTCGCTCGCGATCATGCGTGCCACCGGGGCGCCGGTGGTGTTCGACGCCACGCACTCGGTCCAACTACCTGGCGGACAGGGATCGAGCTCCGGTGGCCAGCGGGAATTCATTCCCGTGCTGGCGCGCGCCGCCGTGGCCGCGGGGATCGCCGGCCTGTTCATGGAAACGCACCCCGATCCTGAAAAGGCGCTGAGCGACGGCCCCAATGCCTGGCCGCTCGGGCGCATGGAACCGCTTCTGTCGACGCTCAAGGCGATCGACGCCAACGTCAAACAACAACCCTTCGAGGAATCGCTTCTATGAGTCGCATTGTTGATATCGTCGGCCGCGAGATCATTGATTCGCGCGGCAATCCCACGGTCGAAGCCGACGTATATCTGGATTCCGGTGTCATGGGTCGCGCGGCCGTGCCCTCGGGTGCATCGACCGGTACCCGCGAGGCCGTGGAGCTGCGCGACGGCGACAAGAAGCGCTATCTCGGCAAGGGCGTGAGAAAAGCCGTCGCCAACGTCAACGGCGTGCTGAAGAACGCGCTGGCGGGCAAGGACGCGAACGACCAGGAAACGCTGGACCATACGATGATCCAGCTCGACGGCACCGACAACAAGGGCAATCTCGGCGCCAACGCGCTGCTGGCGATCTCGCTGGCGAACGCGAAAGCGGCCGCGGCCGATAACAAACAATCGCTGTGGAAGTACATCGCCAAGGGCCGCGAACCCGTGATGCCGGTGCCGATGATGAACGTCATCAACGGCGGCGCGCACGCCGACAACTCGCTCGACGTGCAGGAATTCATGATCATCCCGGTGGGCGCGCCCAGCTTCAGCGAGGCGCTGCGCTACGGTGCGGAGATCTTCCACACGCTGAAGGCCATCCTCAAGAAGAAGAAGCTCACCACCGCGGTGGGTGATGAAGGCGGCTTCGCGCCGAACCTGTCCTCGAACGAAGCGGGTATCAAGGTCATCATCCAGGCCATCGAGCAGGCGGGCTACAAGCTCGGCAAGCAGATCTACCTCGGCATGGACGTCGCGAGTTCGGAGTTCTACGTCAAGGGCAAATACGACATGCACGGCGAGGGCCGCAAGTTCACCTCGCCCGACTACGTGAAGTACCTGGCCAAGCTCGCGGCGAAATACCCGATCGTGAGCATCGAAGACGGCATGGCCGAGCAGGATTGGGATGGCTGGAAGAACCTCACCGACGTGCTCGGCAAGAAAATTCAGCTCGTGGGCGACGACCTGTTCGTGACCAACACGAAGATCCTGAAGGAAGGCATCGACAAGGGTATCGCGAACTCGATCCTCATCAAGGTCAACCAGATCGGCACGCTCACCGAGACACTCGCGGCCATCGAGATGGCGGACAACGCGGGATATTCGTCCATCGTGTCGCATCGCTCGGGCGAGACCGAGGACGCGACGATTGCCGATATCGCGGTGGCAACCGCAGCGAGTCAGATCAAGACGGGGTCGATGTCGCGTTCGGACCGCATCGCCAAGTACAACCAGCTGCTGCGCATCGAAGGCGAGCTCGGCGGCAAGGTGCGCTACGCCGGAAAAGACGCGTTCCCGGTCAAGATCTGACGGGGCGCAAGGGAGGAGGAGATGCCGAAGATCTACAACAAGAACACCGGTGCGCTGCTCGGGGTGGTTTCGGAGTCCGACGTGCAGTGCCTGATCGACGTGCTCGAGGAAGAAGACCGCAAGGACGTGGACTACTTCATCGACCTCGACACCGTGGACATTCTCGAGAGCAACGGCGGCTCGCAGGCGCTCGCGACGATGCTGCGCACCGCCATCGGTCCGTCCGAGGGCGTGGACATTCGCTGGGAGAAGTAGGCGGGCACCCTCCGGGAGAAGTCGATGAGCGACGTGACGAGGTATGCCGGTTTCTGGATACGTGCCGTGGCGTCGCTGATCGACAGCATCCTGGTGACGATGATCGTCGGGCCGTTGCTGTGGAAGATCTACGGCCGCGGTTATTTCCAGGCGTATTTCGATCTTCTCGAAGGTCGCCTCGACATGGCGGCCGACAAGCCCCTGTTCGCGGGTCCCGCCGACGTGTTGCTCTCGCTGGTGCTCCCGGCGATCGGCATCGTGGCGTTCTGGATCGCGCGCGACGCCACGCCGGGGAAGATGGCCTTGTCGCTCAAGATCGTCGACGCGAAGACGCTCGGCCACATGAGCAAGGGACAGGCCATTGGCCGGTACCTGGGCTACTACGTTTCCATATTCCCGCTTGGGCTCGGCCTGCTGTGGGTGGCGTTCGATCCACGCAAGCAGGGATGGCACGACAAGCTCGCCGGGACCGTCGTGATCCGCACGTGAGCGCAGCGACCGTGGCCAGAGCGCTGGTTGAATCGGTCAAGGTGAAGTTGCAGCGCGATGGCGCGATGTGCTTCGTGCCCGTGCCCTTCGATCCCCGAGCGGTGTTCGGCAAGGTGCGCGCGCCGGTGAAGGTCACGCTCAACGGCTACACCTACCGCAGCACCATCTTTGTCATGCACGGCATTCACTGCATTCCGCTGCGCAAGAGCCACCGCGACGCGGCGGGGCTCGACGGGAATGAAACACTGACGGTGAAGATCGCGCACGACACAGCCGAGCGCAGCGTGGAGATACCCGCTGAGCTGGCGCGTGCGTTCCGCAAGAACCGCGCGGCCGCGGCGCGCTGGCACGCGCTCAGCTTCACCCATCGCCGGGAGTTTGCCGAGGCCATCTCCAGCGCGAAGAAGCCCGAGACTCGCGCGCGCCGCGTCGCGAACACATTGCGGGCACTCACTCGAAAGTCGGAGCGGGGCTGATGGACATCGCGGGAAGCTGTCATTGCGGCAACATTTCGTTTTCGCTCGCCTGGCCGGACGAGGCGGAGATTCCCGCGCGCAGCTGTGGCTGCACGTTCTGCGTCAAGCATGGCGGCGTGTGGACTTCGAACCCGCGCGCCACGCTGCGGGCGCGCATCACCGAGGCGGGCATGGTGGCGCGTTATGCATTCGGCACCGAGACCGCGCAGTTCCTGCTCTGCGCACGCTGCGGAGTCGCGCCGCTCGTCACCTCGCGCATCGGGGAGATGACCTACGCGGTGGTCAACGTGAACACGTTCGACGACTTCGATCGGGTGCGCCTGCGCGTGCAGCCGGCGAGTTTCGAGGGTGAGGATGTGCAGTCACGGCTGGATCGTCGCCGGCGCCACTGGATCGCGGACGTGGTGCTCTCGGAGGGTCGCTCATGACATCCATGTTTGCCTACATCTGCCTCGGGTCCGACGACCTGGAGCGTTCGGCAACTTTCTACGACGCGACCCTGGGCGTGCTGGGTTACACACGCTGCGACACATCGGCGGAGAGCGAGACGAGCTGGACCGGGTGGATCGGCTGGGGCTTGTACGAGAAGCAAGGCGCCGTGCAGGACGCGCTGTGGGTGTGCAAGCCGTACAACGGCGCACCGGCATCGGTGGGCAACGGCAGCATGGTGGCCTTGTGGGCCCGCAACTGGGCCGAGGTCGACGCATTCCACGCGGCGGCGATCTCGCATGGCGGAACCTCGGAAGGCGCGCCCGGCTTGCGGCTGCTCTACAACCCCGATTTCTATGCCGCCTACGTACGTGATCCGGATGGCAACAAGCTCGCCGTGGTGTGTCGCGGTTTCAGCTCCGCGCAGGGGCAATAGGGCCCATCGTCCTGCCGCACATGAGATTCGCCTCGCCGTGGCGCCTGCACCGTCCGCTGCAATGGCGATAGCATTCACGCCCGGTGCCATCGAAGGGATTTTCCATGAAGATGCTTCGCCCCGCCTTGTTCGTCGTGCTCTTCTCGTTGAACGCGGTCGCCGCGACTCCTGCGAAGAAGCCGGCGCCGCTGCCCGCCGTCGACATTCCGTACACGCGCTACGTGCTCGACAACGGACTCACGCTGATCGTGCACGAGGATCACAAGGCACCCGTGGTCGCGGTCAACATCTGGTACCACGTGGGCAGCAAGGACGAGCACCCGGGGCGCACGGGTTTCGCGCACCTGTTCGAGCACCTGATGTTCAACGGCTCGGAGAACTACAAGGACGACTGGTTCAAGGTCATGGAGGCCGCGGGCGCGACCAAGCTCAACGGCAGCACCTGGTTCGACCGGACCAACTACTTCCAGAACGTGCCCACCTCGGCGCTGGATCTCACGCTGTGGATGGAATCGGATCGCATGGGCCACCTGCTCGGCGCCATCGACCAGAAGGTGCTCGACGAGCAGCGCGGCGTGGTGCAGAACGAGAAACGCCAGCGGCAGAACCAGCCCTATGGCAAGACCTCGGAAGTCATCACGCAGAACACGTATCCGGCGGGGCACCCGTATTCCTGGGAAACCATCGGTTCGATGGAGGACCTGAACGCGGCCTCGCTCGATGACGTGAAGGAGTGGTTTCGCACCTGGTACGGCGCGGCGAACGCCGTGCTCGTGATCGCCGGTGACATCACCGCGGCCGAGGCCAAGGCCAAGGTGGAGAAGTATTTCGGCGACATCGCTCCCGGGCCGGTGCTCCGCCGCCAGGAGGAGAACGTCGCGAAAATGACCGGCGAGCGCCGCGCCACGATGCAGGACCGGGTGCCGCAGGCGCGCATATATAAGGTGTGGAACATCCCGGGCTACAAGCAGCACGATTTCGCGCTGGTGGACATGACGGGCGACCTGCTCGCCGGCGGCAAGAACAGCCGCCTGTACAAGCGCCTGGTGTACACGGATCGCACCGCGACCGCGGTCAACAGTTTCGTCGGGCCTTTCGAGATCGGCTCGCAGCTACAGCTCGTGGTCACCGTGAAGCCGGGCAGCGATCCGGCCGTCGTGGAGAAGGCCATGGACGAGGAAATCGCGAGGTTCCTCGCCTCAGGTCCCACGCCCGCGGAGCTCGAGCGGACGCGCACGGCCAACTACGCGGCGTTCGTGCGCGGCGTGGAACGCATCGACGGCTTCGGCGGCAAGTCCTCGATCCTCGCCGAGAGCCAGGTGTACGGCGACTCGCCCGACTTCTACAAGACGCGCCTCCAGTGGCTGAACGACGCGACACCGGCGGACGTGCAGGGCGCCGCGAAGCGCTGGATGTCCGACGGCGTGTTCGTCCTCAACGTCGAGCCCGCCGGCAACTACAAGACCACGGTCTCCACGGTCGATCGCAGCCACCGCCCGGCGACGGGCGAGCCGCCCTCACTCAAACTACCGCCGCCGCAGCGCGCCAAGCTCTCGAACGGCCTGGGCGTGGTGGTGGTCGAGCGCCACAACGCGCCCGTGGTCGACTTCACGCTGATCGCCGACGCCGGGTTCGCGGCGGACAGCCAGGCGAAGCCCGGCACCGCGCGGCTCGCCATGCTGATGCTGCAGGAGGGCACGAAGACGCGCAGCTCGCTCGAGATCGCCGATCGCGCTGAATCGCTGGGAGCGACGCTCGGCGTCGGCTCGTCGCTGGATCGTTCGTATCTCAGCATGAACGCGCTGACGGCGCGGCTGCCGGAGTCGCTGGAGCTGTACGCCGACGTGTTGCTGAACCCCACGTTCCCCGACAAGGAGCTCGAGCGGCTGCGCGGCCAGACGCTCGCGACCATCCAGCAGGAGAAGGCACAGCCCGCCGCCATCGTGAACCGGATCGCGCCGCGCTTGTTGTACGGCGAAGGTCATGCGTACTCGAACCCGGCATCGGGCTCGGGGACGGAAGCGGCGGTGGCGAGTCTCAAGAGCGCGGATCTCGCGGCGTTCTACCGCCGCTGGGTGCGGCCGGACAACTCCGTGCTGCTCGTGGTGGGTGATACGACGCTCGCCACGATCCAGCCGCTGCTCGAGCAGCGTTTCGGCGAGTGGCATGCGCCTGCCGAGCCCGTGCCGAAGAAGAACATCGCCGAAGTGCCGTTGCAGCCCAAGCCGCGCGTGTTCCTCATCGACCGCCCGGGCGCCGAGCAGTCGCAGATCGTCGCGCTCACCGTGGGCCCGACGCGCGCCGACCCGGACCACATCCGCTTCGTGGCGCTCGACACGCTGCTCGGCGGCAACTTCACCTCGCGCCTCAACATGAACCTGCGCGAGGACAAGCACTGGTCCTATGGCGCCGGCTCGCGCATCACGGATGCGGTGGGCCAGGGCACGTTCCGCGCCGGCGGCGGCGTGCAGACCGACAAGACCGCGGATGCGATGAAAGAGATCCTCAAGGAGCTGCGCGACGTGATCGGCACGCGCAAGCCCGACGCGGCCGAGCTCGATTTCGCCAAGGACAGCGTGGCCATCGCGCTGCCGGGCAACAACGAGACTTCGACCGAGATCGCCGACTCCTACGCCGAGATCCTGACCTTCGGGCTCAAGGACAGCTACTGGAACGACTTCGTCGGCGAGATCAACGCGCTCACGCCTGCGGACGTGAATGCCTCGGCCGGCAAGCTGATCCATCCGGATGCGCTGACCTGGGTGGTGGTGGGCGATCTGGCCAAGATCGAGAAGCCGGTGCGCGCGCTGAATTTTGGCGAGGTGACCGTGCTCGACACGGATGGGAAGGTTGTTCCGCGCTGACGATACTTGATAGTCGCCCGGGGCCGATCCCGCCCCGGGCTGCTTTTCGACTGCGCCTCGGTCGGAGGGTGGCAGACGAGGTTGTCCGAAACGTGGCCAGCCAGCACTGGCAAATCTCTCGGAATCCAAGCTGCATATCTGCTGCAAACGCTCGAATATGAGCGCGTGTCACGACTCGAGAATTTATCTCACTTTTGGCGAAAAATATTTTTCTCCTGGCGCCATTGCCTCCGCAAACCTGCTCTGGCATCAATACGCG
>DASTRL010000006.1:0-2352 GCA_035761265.1 Steroidobacteraceae bacterium | reverse complement strand
GGCGTTCGATGATGCCTCGTCACCGCCCATCGAAGCGAGTGCGAGAATACGGCCCCGCGTTGCGCCAATCGCTTGCGATGATGCCGCTCGATGGCGCACCGGCGCCGATGGCAGCGCCCCGGCCCGGCCACGCGCCCGCTCTGCATCACTCCTTTTTCTGCACAGGCACAGGTCTTTTCATGATCAAGATGATCGGTTTCGACGGCGACGACACGCTCTGGCACAGCGAGGGCTATTACCAGGCGGCGAGCGCCGCATTCGCCGACATCGTGGGGCGCTACGTCGACCTCGGCGACCGCGGCGTGCACGACGACATGCTCGCCACCGAGCGGCGCAACCTCGCGCTGTTCGGCTACGGAGCCAAGGGCATGACGCTGTCGATGGTGGAAACCGCCATTGCGGTCACCGACGGACGCATCTCGGCTAAGGACATCCATCGTCTGGTGGAGATCGGCAAGGGCGTGCTGCGCCACCCGGTGGAACTGCTGCCGGGCATCCGCGCTGCGGTGGAGGCGGTGGGGCGCGAGTTTCCGCTGGTGCTGATCACCAAGGGCGACCTGTTCCATCAGGAGCAGAAGGTGGAGCAGTCCGGCCTGTCAGATCTGTTCCGCCGTATCGAGATCGTCTCGGAGAAGCACGAGCGCACCTATCGGCGCCTGTTCGAGGAGTTCGCCATCGCGCCGGACCAGTTCCTGATGGTGGGCAACTCGCTGCGCTCGGACATCGAGCCGGTGGTGCGCCTCGGCGGCTGGGGCGTGCACGTGCCGTATCACGTGACCTGGAGTCACGAGCTCGATCACGGCCTGGAGCCGGGCCATGCGCATGTCGCCACGGTGGAGGCGCCCGAGCACATTCCGCAGGCGGTCGCCGCGCTCGCAGGCACGGCCGCCGCGGGAGCCTGAACGCGGTTCAGCAGCGTGAGCGCGCGGGCGCTCTGCGGTCACATCGATGAAGATCGCGCAGCCAAGGTTTTCACGCGTTTGGGGGGGTGCGATGGGCAGCATGGTGTGCAGCGAATGCCGGTTCGCTCGGCGCATCTCCCCGCGCTGTCCCCCACTTTACCGAGGAGCTCCCCATGAGCCGTACCGACCATGACGTGAAGGTTCTCAACGACCTCATCGAAACCACCATCGACAGCGCCAACGGCTACGAGGAAGCCGCCAAGGACGCCGACAACACCCGCTTCGCAGGCACCTTCGCCAGCCGCGCGCAGGAACGCTCGCAGGTCACCAGCCAGCTGCAGCGCCAGGTGCGCATGCTCGGCGCCGAGCCGGAGGACGACGGCTCCGTGCTGGCCAAGGCGCACCGCATGTTCGTCAACCTGCGCAAGTCGCTGAGCTCCGGCGACACCGCCGTGGTCGACGAGGTGGAGCGCGGTGAGGACCACATCAAGGCGAAGTTCGAGGATGCGCTGAAGGACGACCAGCTGTCGCCGCCGACCCGCTCGGTGATCATGCAGGCCTACGTGTCGGTGAAGACCGGCCACGACCAGATGCGCGATCTCAAGCAGGCGCTGCACCACCAGCACTGACCGTCCGACGCCGGACCGGCGCAGCGGCCCCGTTCCCACGGGGCCGCTTTCGTATGGGCTACAGTGCGTGCGCTTTTTTCCACCGGCGATGCCGTATGCCTGCTGCTGCCCACGACGGCGTTCCGCGCGTCGTGCTCGACACCAACGTTTGCCTGGACCTCTTCCTGTTCCGCGACGCGGCCTGCGCGCCGCTGGCCGGGGCGCTGGCCGACGGCCGCGTGCAGGCGGTGGCCGATGCCGCCTGCCGCGAGGAATGGCTGCGCGTGCTGCATTACCCCAGCGTGCCGATCCGTCCGGAGCAGCGCGCCGAACTGCGCGAGCGCTTCGACGCGGCCATGCTGGCGCTGCCCGAGCGGGCCGTCCCGGCCGACCTCCCGCCGCTGCCCGCCTGCCGCGATCCGGACGACCAGAAGTTTCTCGAGCTGGCGCAGGCCAGCGGTGCGCAGTGGCTGATCAGCAAGGACCGCGACCTGCTCAAGCTGGCCCGGCGCACCCGCAAGGCCGGTCTGTTCCTGATCCTCAAGCCGGAGCAGTGGTCGCCGGCGCTGATCGGTCGCGCGCTGCTGCCGGGCGGCTGAGCACCGCGCGCGCATGCGGCGACCTGGACGTGGGGCCGGGCGCGCGGGTGTGCTTCAATCACGGCCCCTTCCCGCCACGAGTCGCCGCCATGCTGGATACCGTGCTGATCGACTGCCCTTACTGCGGTGAGGCGATCGAGATCTATGTCGAGCCGGCCGAGGAGTCGCACCGCTACGTCGAGGACTGCTCGGTGTGCTGCCGGCCGATCACCATCGCCGTGCAGGTGGATCCGGACGGCGCGA
>DASTRL010000005.1:0-11627 GCA_035761265.1 Steroidobacteraceae bacterium | reverse complement strand
GTTGGCGAGTGGCATGCAGGCTATTTACAAAGGGTCGGTCCCGCGCTTCCTTCGATTGCGGGACGCGCCTTCGTACCTCGGCATGGACAAGAATCGCTTCAATCGCGACGTGCGGCCCAACATCGCCGCGATTCCAATTGGCGCTCAGGGCATTGCCTTTGATCGCCTTGACCTCGACTCCTGGGCGGATGACTATAAGTCCCGCAACGGACGTCCCGCGGCTGACAGGAGTAAGCCATGGGACAACGACGAACGCCCGGCCTCGCCAAACGTGGCACGGTCTGGCATGTCGATAAATGGGTCAAGGGATACGGACGCCTTTGCGAAAGCTGTGGCACGAGCGACCTCGACGAAGCGACGCGATACCTCAATCGGAGGCTCGAACAACTTCGCCAGCAGCTCGTCTACGGCCAAAGGCGGGAACGGACGTTTAGGGAAGCAGCGACCAAGTACCTGAACGAGCATTTGCACAAGCGGAGCCTGGAGCGCGACGCACGCGGGTTGCGGACTCTCGATCCCTACATCGGGAATCTGTCACTCGCTCGCATACACCAGGATTCGCTGAGCAAGTTCGTCCAGGCGCGGCTCAAGGCGAAGATCAGTCCCGGCACCATCAACCGCGATCTGGCGGTGGTGCGTCGGATTCTGATTCTCGCGGCGAGAGCCTGGCGGGACGAGAGCGGCCACACGTGGCTCGAGACCGCCCCGCTGTTGCGACTGCTGCCGCACGAAGACGCCCGCCAACCGTATCCCCTGTCCTGGGAAGAGCAGCGGCTACTTTTCAGCGAACTGGACGGGCACCTCGCGCACATGGCGCTCTTCAAGGTGAACACCGGAACGCGCGAACAGGAAGTCGTACAGCTGAGATGGGAATGGGAAGTGAATCTGCCTGAGCTGGAAAGGAGCGTGTTCGTGATTCCGGCCCGCATCGTCAAGAACAAGGCCGACCGTGTCGTCATCCTCAATGACGTCGCGCAATCGGTGATCGAGTCGATGCGCAGGAAGCACGGCACATTCGTGTTCACGCGCGACGGCCATCCGATCGGAGGGATCAACAACTCTGGCTGGAAGGCAGCGCGGCGACGCGCCGCGAAACGATATGCGGAGACGATCGGAGTGCCCTGCCCTCAGGGCTTCCGGTTCATCCGGGTGCACGACCTCAAGCACACCTTCGGACGGCGACTGAGAGCCGCAGGCGTGAGCTTCGAGGATCGGCAGGACTTGCTGGGCCACAAGTCCGCGCGAATCACGACGCACTATTCGGCAGCTGAGATCAGCAATCTGATCGACGCAGCCAACAAGGTGTGCCAGACCGCGTCCCGCAAAAGTCCCGCAATCGTTTTGTTGCGCTCGGCTCCGCGCGCGCAACCGCTTGAAGAGAATGGTGGAAAGGGAGGGAATCGAACCCTCGACCCCGGCATTATGAGTGCCGTGCTCTAACCGGCTGAGCTACCTTTCCACGCCGGAAATCGCCCGATCGGGCGTCAAAACGAAGGGGCGCGATTCTCAAGGCCCCGCCCCGCCCTGTCAAGGCAAACCCCACGAAAACAATCACTTAGCGGCCGCGGGGCACGTGCCGCCAGATGGCCTCTGTCAAGCCTCCGCTTAACCCGTGTCAATCGGCGTCAGTCCCAATCTGCGGCGGTGGGACCCAGCTCTCAATTCGCGCCCGGCTCGGTCAAGTGTGAACGGAATCAAGCCGATACGACCACAGGGCGCACCTTGCGCCCAGGAACAGTACCGTCCAATGAAACGCCTTTCGCTGGCTCATCTGCCATTACGCACGAAGCTCATCGCGGCGAGTGCGTTGACGGCTTCCATCGCGCTGCTGATCGCCGCGCTGACACAGGGCGTGTCCTCCTATTTCTACAGCCATCGCGAAGCGTACGAGCACCTGAACTCCGTGGCGCGCGTGGTCGCGGGCCGCAGCGCGACGGCCATCCAGAGCCAGGATTTCGGGCAGTCGGAAGCGCTGGTGAGCGCGCTGCGCGTGGAGCCGAACGTCGAAGAGGCGCTGCTGATAGACGCTGACAAGCGCGTGCTGATGCACTATGCGGGCAGCAAGACCATGTTGATGACGCCGGGTGGCAAGCCGACGGCGACGCAGTTGTGGCAGCAGCAGGCCATCCAGGGCAGCGAGCACCAGCATCGCTTCGATGGATTGAGCGCGCTGCACCTGGTCTATCCGATCACCGACCAGGGCAAGGTCATCGGCCACCTCTACGTGCGCGCCAATCTTTCCGAGTTGCAGGAAAAGCTGATCATGCAGCTCGCGATCCTGCTCGGCAGCTCGGTGGTGGCCTTTGCGCTCGCCTGGCTGATGGCGCGCAGCGTGCAGCAGCACATCGGCGCTCCGCTGCTGCACCTGGTCGACGTCATGCAGGCGGCCGAGAACGGCGACTACAGCAAGCGCGCGCGCGTGACCACGGATGACGAGATCGGCCACCTGATGCGCGGCTTCAACGTGATGCTGGGCCAGATCGGCAATCGCGAGCAGGAACTGGGCAAGCAGCAGGAAATCCTCGAAGCGCAGGTGGAGGAGCGCACCCGCAGCCTCGCCGAGGCCAATCGCACGCTGCGCCAGGCCATGAACGACAGCGTGGAGGCCTGCCGCATCGCCGAGGCCGCCTCGCGCGCGAAATCCGAATTCCTCGCGCGCATGTCGCACGAGATCCGCACGCCGATGAACGGCGTGCTCGGCATGACCGAGCTGCTGCTCGATTCGAAGCTCGACCCGCGCCAGCGCCGCTTCGCCGCGACCATCCAGAGCTCGGCCGACGCGCTGCTCGCCATCATCAACGACATCCTCGACTTCTCCAAGATCGAGGCGGGCAAGCTGCGCCTGGAATCGCAGGACCTGGACATCCGCCAGGTGGTCGAGGAAGTCATCGACCTCTTCGCGCAGCGCGCCCATCAGAAAGGCATCGAGCTGCTGCTCGACATCGACCCCTATCTGCATCGCTGGGCCAAGGGCGACGAGCTGCGCATCCGCCAGATCCTCATGAACCTGGTGTCGAACGCACTCAAGTTCACCGCGAGCGGCCACGTGCTGGTGCGCGCGCGCGGCGTGAATCCTTCCGAGTCGCACGTGTCGCTGGTCATCGACGTGGTCGACACGGGCACGGGCATCCTGCCGGAGAACCAGGCGGCGATCTTCGACGCATTCGTGCAGGAAGACGGCTCGACCACGCGGCGCTTCGGCGGCACGGGACTGGGCCTCGCGATCAGCCGCCAGCTCGCGACTCTCATGGGCGGCGACATCACGGTGGTGAGTCAGCCGGGCCAGGGCTCGACCTTCTCGCTTTCGATCACCTTGCCCGCGGCACCGGCCATCGCCTCGGACTCCGCGCAGGGCCTGTTGCTCGCGCCGGGCACGCGCGTGCTGGTGGTCGACGACAGCGCCATCAACGTTGAGATCCTCGCCTCGCAGCTCGAGGCCTGGGGCTTCGTGGTGACCGCGGCCGCGAGCGCCATGGACGCACAGAATCACCTCACGAGCATGCAGGCGGCGGGCACGCCGCCGCAGATCATCGTGCTCGACTGGCACATGCCCGAGCAGAATGGCGTCGACTGGTTGTTGGGCGTGCGGCGCCGTCCGGAGTGGAAGTCCATCCCGGCCGTCATGGTGAGCTCGGTGGCCGACGACCTCGACATGGCGCTCGCGGCACAGCTCGCGCCGATGCGCCGTCTCGCGAAGCCGGTGCGCCAGAGCATGCTGCGCCGTGCGCTCCACGAAGCGCTGCAGTCCACGCCCTTCCAGGAAGTCAGCTCCGCCCCCGCCATGCTCGCTCCGGAGAACGAACCCGTGCTCGACCATCTTTCCGTGCTGCTCGTCGAAGACAACATGGTCAACCGCACGCTGGCGCTCGAGATGCTGCAGCGCCTGGGCTGCGATGCGATGCATGCCGGCAACGGCGTCGAGGCGCTGGATGCGCTCGAGAAGCAGGACTTCGACGTGGTGCTCATGGATTGCCAGATGCCCGTCATGGACGGCTTCATCGCCACGCGCAAGCTGCGTGAGCGCGAGACCGCCAGGAAGAAGGAGCCGACGCGCGTGGTGGCGCTCACCGCGAATGCGCTGGCCGGCGACCGCGAGGCATGCCTCGCGGCGGGCATGAACGACTACCTGGCCAAGCCCTTCACGCTGGCGCAGTTGCGCAACATCCTGCTGCCGAGCAAGGTCTCGCGTTCGGCGGCCAACAAGGTGACGCTGGATCACTCGGCCATCGACGCGGTGCGCCAGCTCGATCCGGACGGCAACGACCGGCTGCTGTCGCGCCTCATCGCACTCTACCGCGACGACAGCTCACAGCTGCTGGCCGACATCGACAACGCCATGAAGGCGGGCGACTCGGAGTCCGTGGCCCGCGCGGCGCACACGCTGAAGAGCTCCAGTGCCAACCTGGGTGCCACCAATGTCGCGGCCATCGCGCGCCAGATCGAGCATTCGGCGCGCGGCGGTGATCTCAGCGATCTGCCCAATTCCGTCACCAAGTTGCGTGCGCAACGCACGGTGGCGCTCTCCGAGCTCGAAGCGCTCGACGGCTCTGCCAAGGTGGCCTGAACCCCATGGCAGGAGAACAGATCCACGTCCTCATCGTCGATGACGACGCGGGTTCGCGCCTGCTGATGCGGCGCGCGCTGGAGCGCGCGGGCTTCGCGATCTCCGAGGCGGCCGACGGCGCGGCGGCCGTGGCCGCCGTCGAAGCGGGCGCCTGCAATGCGGTGCTCATGGACGTCGAGATGCCGCAGATGAACGGCTACGAGGCCTGCAAGGCCATCCGCGCGCTGCCGGGCGGCGCGCACCTGCCCATCATGATGGTGACCGGGCGCGACGACGTCGCCTCGATCAACCAGTCCTACCAGGCGGGCGCGACGGACTTCCTCGCCAAGCCCATCAACTGGAACCTGTTGGGCCATCGCGTGCAGTACCTGGTGCGCGGCGGCCGGCTGGTGCAGGAGCTGGAGGAAAGCGAGGGCCGGCAGCGCGCCATGCTGGACGCCCTGCCCGACCTGCTGCTGATCGTGGACGCGCAGAGCCGGATCGTGGATCGCCTCGGAGCCACCGACAATCATCCGTTCCTCGCGGCGGGACGCGGCTGCGAGCTCAAGATCACCGATCTCGTCGAAGGCGACGCGGCGCGCGCCATCGCGCATGCGCTCGACGACTGCCGCGTGCGCAATGAGCGCACCGAGGTGGAATTCGAATGCGTGCGGCAGGGCCAGGAGCGGCGCTTCGAGACGCGCATCGTGCCCTACGATCGCGGCCGCCTGCTGTGCGTGCTGCGCGACGTCACCGAACGGCATCGCGCCGCGAACCGCATCCGCGAGCTGGCGTTCTTCGATCCGTTGACGCAGTTGCCCAACCGCCAGTACCTGCTGCAACTGCTGGAGGAGGCGCGGCGCGAAGCGGCGACCACCGGCGAGCGGTTCGCGGTGGTGCGCATCAACCTCGACCAGTTCAAGCGCATCAACGACAGCATCGGGCACGGCGCAGGCGACGCGCTGCTGCAGGCCGTGTCCTCACGACTCGGCACCTTCCTCAAGCTGGAGAAGGACGGCGCCGTGACGATGCCGCTGGCGCGCCTCACCGGCGATGAGTTCGCGGTCGCCATCCGCCACCTGCAATCCGACGCCGACGTGCAGAACGCCATCCAGAACATCATGTCGGCGTTTTCCTCGCCGTACATGATCCGGCACCGCGACTTCTTCGTGACCTGCACGATCGGCATCGCCATCTTCCCGGATCACGGCAGTTTCGCCGACGAGCTGCTGCGCACCGCGGGCCTGGCGCTGCACGAGGCCAAGACGCAGGGTGGCAACCGCGGCGTGATCTACGGCGAGCACATGCGTGCCCGCTCGGTGGCGCGGCTGGAGCTGGAAACCGAGCTGCGGCGCGCGCTCGAATCGAACGAGCTGTTCCTCGCCTATCAACCACAGATCGAGCTTTCCTCCGGGCGCATCGCCAGCGTCGAGGCTCTGGTGCGCTGGCGCCATCCGACGCGCGGCATCGTGCCGCCGGATGAATTCATCTCCGTGGCCGAGGAATCCGGGCTCATCGTGCCGCTGTCCGACCTCGTGATGCGCCAGGCGCTCAAGCAGATCGCCGCCTGGTGGAAGGACGGCTGCCGGGACTTGCGCGTGGCCGTGAACGTCTCCGGCGCGCAGTTCGAGGCGCCCGGGTTCCCGGACTGGGTGTTCGCGCATCTCGACGAGGCCGGCCTGCCGGGCGCCTGTCTGGAGCTCGAGATCACCGAGAGCCTGCTGATGGTCGATGAGGCCGCGGCGGCGCTCGCAGTGCGCGCGGTGCGCGAGCTCGGCGTGCACGTGGCCATCGACGACTTCGGCACCGGATATTCCTCGCTCGCCTATCTCAAGCACTTCCCCATCGAAGCGCTCAAGATCGACCGCTCGTTCGTGGCCGACCTGGGCCGCGATTCGAACGACGCCGCCATCTGCGCGGCCATCATCGCCATGGGCCGGCAGCTCGGCCTCAAGGTCGTCGCCGAAGGCGTCGAGACCAAGGAGCAGCTGCAGTTCCTGAGCACGCACGGCTGCACGCTGGCGCAGGGCTTCTACATCGCCAAGCCGGTCGAGGCGCCGGAGATGGCCAAACTACTGCGCATCGGCGGCGGCGAGATCCCGACCGTCGCGCTGCCCACCGCCGCGCGCAAGTCCGTGGACGTGCCACTGGCCGACTACGAAGCGGAGATGCTGCTCAAAGTCGCCAAGCCTTAATGGGGACATTCCTCGTTTCCTAGCAAACGGGGACAGTCCTGGGCCCGCTCAGGCGAACGCCGTATCCAGGATCATCATGACGACGAAGCCGCCCAGCAGGCTGAAGGTGGCGACGTTTTCATAGCCGCGCCGGTGCGTCTCCGGGATGATCTCGTCGCTGATGACGAACAGCATCGCGCCGGCCGCCATGCCGAGGATCACGGGCATCAGCGGCTCCGCGAGCGACACGATGCCGGCGCCAAACACGCCGCCCACCGGTTCGACCAGGCCAGTGAGTGTCGCGACCCAGAACGCGCGTGCCGGCGAGTTGCCGACGGAGATCAGCGACAGCGCCACCGCGAAGCCCTCGGGTATGTTCTGCAGCCCGATGCCGATGGCGAGCGGAACGCCGTTCTGCACATCGCCACCCGCGAAGCCCACGCCCACGGCCATGCCTTCGGGGAAGTTGTGCAGCGTAATGGCGATGACGAACAGCCAGATGCGCGCGAGACGCGAGTCCGCAGGGCCTTCCTTGCCGAGGATGAAATGTTCGTGCGGCGCATAGCGATGGATGAGGAACAGACCGCCGGCGCCGGCGAGCACGCCGGCGGCCACGATGGCCACCGCCAGCACGCGGTGGGCGGTGATTTCATCGGCCTGCGCGAGCGCGGGCAGGAGCAGGGAGAAGAACGTGGCGGCCAGCATGATGCCGGCCGCAGCGCTCAGCATGCCGTCCTCGGCGCGCGCACTGGGTCGTCTCAGCAGGAAGATGCCCAGCGCGCCGGCGGCGGTGCCCAGCCCCGCCAACAGGCTGGCAAGCGAGCCCATCCAGAAGGATTCGAAGGCATAGGGCATGGCCGGCATCGTACCGGAATGGGGAATGGGGACAGTCCCTCTTTCCTGGGAAAGAGGGACTGTCCCGGTTTGCTAGGAAAGAGGGACTGTCCCCATTACACGTTGAAGCGGAAGTGCATGACGTCGCCTTCCTTGACGAGGTATTCCTTGCCCTCGAGCCGCAGCTTGCCCGCATCGCGCGCGCCGGCTTCGCCCTTGTAGCGGATGAAATCGTCGAAGGCGATGACCTCGGCGCGGATGAAGCCGCGCTCGAAATCGGTGTGAATCACGCCGGCCGCCTGGGGAGCCGTCGAACCGGCGCGCACCGTCCAGGCGCGCACTTCCTTCTTGCCCGCGGTGAAGTAGGTCTGCAGACCTAACAACTCGTACCCCGCGCGGATCACGCGATTCAGGCCAGGCTCGCTCAAGCCCAGGTCCTTGAGAAAATCGGCGCGGTCGGCCTCGTCGAGCTGCGAGATCTCCGCCTCGATGGCCGCGCACACCGCCACCACCACGGCATTCTCGCCCCTGGCGCGCGCGACTACGGCATCGAGATGCCTGTTGTTCGTGAACCCGTCTTCCTTGACGTTCGCCACGTACATGACGGGCTTGAGCGTCAGCAGGTGCAGCTCCTGGCAGTCGGCCTTCTCTTCTCTGGTGAGCCCCATCGAGCGGACGGGCTTGCCTTCATCGAGATGCTTGCGCATGCGCTCGAACAGATCGCGCTTGCGAGTCGCGTCCTTGTCGCCGCCCTTGGCCATCTTGGCATTGCGGTCGACCGCCTTCTCCACGGACTGCAGGTCCGCGAGGCACAGTTCCGTGTCGATGATCTCGATGTCGCGGATCGGGTCGATGCCGCCCGAGACGTGCACCACGTCCGGGTCCTCGAAGCAGCGCACCACGTGTGCGATGGCATCGGTCTCGCGGATGTGCGAGAGGAATTTGTTGCCGAGGCCTTCGCCCTGCGACGCGCCCGCGACCAGACCAGCGATGTCGACGAACTCCACCGTGGTCGGGACTATCTTCTCCGGAACGACGATCTTCGCCAGCTCGTCGAGCCGCGGATCGGGCACGGGCACGATACCGACGTTCGGGTCGATGGTGCAGAACGGATAGTTCTCCGCGGCGATCTGCGCGCGCGTCAGCGCATTGAACAGCGTGGACTTGCCCACGTTCGGAAGTCCGACGATGCCGGCCTTGATTCCCATCTCACTGGCCCTCTCGCGCGGCCGTTTTCACGGCTCGCGCATGCAGTTTGTTCATGGCGATCTGCGCGCCGGCGCGCAGCATCTCCTCGATCGCATCCGCGCCAGCGACGATGGTCTCGTCGATGATGCGTTGCTCGTCCTTGCCCGCGTGCGTGAGCACGAAGTCCACGACCTCGCTCTTGTGCCCTGGATGGCCGACGCCGATGCGCAGCCGCCAGAAGCCATCGCCCTGCGCGGCGATCAGGTCGCGCAGGCCGTTGTGGCCGCCGTGACCGCCGCCGTCCTTGAGGCGCACCGTGCCGCTCGGCAGGTCGATTTCATCGTGCGCCACCAGCATGTCGCGCGGCGCGATCTTGTAGAAATTGAGGATGCTCGACACCGGGCCGCCGCTGCGGTTCATGAAGGTCATGGGCTTGGCGAGCCAGACTTCCTCACCGGCGATGCGCACCCGCGCGAGCTCGGCCTGGTGTTTGCCCTCGTGGCGGAAAACGCCGCCGTGACGGCGCGCCAGTTCGTCCGCCAGCCAGAAGCCGGCGTTGTGGCGCGTGCGCGCATATTCGGCCCCTGGATTGCCGAGACCGACGACGAGTTTGAGAGCGGTACCGGGCATTAGTTAGGTGAAAACGCCGCCGAAACGGCGGCGTTCGATTGTGACAGCGAAATGAGGAATGTCCCCATTTCGGCGGAGCGGATTCGCATCCGCTCCGCCGTGCGCGGCTTACTTCTTGCCACCTTCCTTCTTGGCCGGAGCGGCGGCAGCCTTGGCGTCGCCCGCCTTGGCAGCCTCGCCCGCCGCCGGAGCGGCAGCGGCCGCACCCGCGGCCGGGGCAGCAGCGGCGCCTTCGGCAGGCGTCGCGGCGGCGACTTCGGCGGTCGGTTCCGGCTCCTCGGCACGCGGCGGATGGATCGACACGACCACGGCATTGCCCTTGGCAATCGCCGGAATCGTGACGCCCGGAGGCAGCGGCAGATCGGACAGGTGCTTGGACTCGTTGATGTTCATCGACGAGAGATCGAGCTCGATGAACTCGGGCAGGTCCTTCGGCAGGCACTTCACTTCGACGTCGGCGACGCGGTGCGAGACGACGCCGCCCTGCGTCTTCACGCCGGGGGCCGTGGCCTCGTTCTTGAAGTGCACCGGGATGTGCAGGCGGATGGGCTCGTCCTCGAGCACGCGCTGCAGGTCGACGTGCACGATGGCGTTGCGCGCCGGGTGCATCTGCAGGTCCTTGACGATGGCGGCCTGCTTCAGATCACCCACCTTCAGGTTGATGATGGACGAGTAGAACTTCTCGTTGTCCACCAGCGTCATCAGGTTCTGATGGTCGAGGGTGAGATTGCGCGGCTCCTTGTTGCCGCCGTACAGGATGGCGGGGACTTTTCCCGCGTGACGCAGGCGGCGGCTCGCACCTTTGCCTTGCGTCTCGCGGAAGTCGGCGCCGATTTCGAAAGAAATACGCATGACTGACTCCAGTTACTTCACTACGTTCGGCGGACGCCGCGACCAGCGCCGCCACCAAAATGGGGACATTCCTCGTTTCCTAGCAAACGGGGACAGACCTCATTCCATTCAACTCGATGCTTCGCACTACCAAGACTGTCCCCGTTTGCTAGGAAACGGAGAATGTCCCCATTAATCCAGGTAAAGGCTGCTCACCGAATCCTCGTCGCGGATGCGACGTATGGTCTCGGCCAGCAACCCCGCAACCGACAGCTGCCGGATGCGTCCACATTGTTTCGCCGCGGGCGAGAGCGGGATGGTGTCGGTCACCACCAGCTCGTCGAGCGCCGACTTCGAAATCTTGTCGATGGCGTTGCCGGAGAGGATGGCGTGCGTGATGTACGCCACCACCTTCACCGCACCCTCGTCCTTCAACGCCTGCGCGCCCGCACACAGCGTGCCGGCGGTATCCACCATGTCGTCGATGAGCACGCAGGTCTTGCCCGTGACCTCACCGATGATGTTCATCACCTTCGACTCGTTCGGCCGCGGCCGGCGCTTGTCGATGATCGCCAGATCCGCGTCATCGAGCCGCTTGGCCAGCGCCCGCGCGCGCACCACGCCGCCGACGTCCGGCGACACCACGATCATGTTCTCGTAGCGCTGCCGGTACGCATCGCCCAGCAGCACCGGCGAGGCGTAAACGTTGTCCACCGGGATGTCGAAGAATCCCTGGATCTGCTCCGCGTGCAGGTCGATGGTCAGCAACCGGTCGACGCCCGCGCTCTGCAACATGTTCGCCACCAGCTTCGCCGTGATCGCGGCGCGCGTGGCGCGCGGCCGCCGATCCTGGCGCGAGTAGCCGAAGTACGGCACCACTGCCGTGATGCGCGCCGCGGACGCGCGCCGCGCCGCATCGACCATCACCAGCAGCTCGATCAGGTGCTCGTTCACCGGCGGACACGTGGGCTGCACGATGAACACATCGCGCCCGCGCACGTTCTCCATCAGCTCGATGTTCACTTCTCCGTCGGAGAACCTGCCGACGTAGGCGCGACCCAGCGGCGTCATCAGGTGACGTGCGATGTCGTGGGCCAGCGCCTGGTTGGCGTTGCCCGCGAACAAAGTCAGCGTCTCCGAATCGACCACCTATCTACTCCCGTACGAGGAGGTGCCGGGTGGGGAAGGGAATTGGAAAATGGGGACATTCCTGATTTGCCCGCTTCGCGGGCAAACGGGGACGCACCTGCCGCAGGTACGTCCCCGTTTGCTTGCAAATCAGGAATGTCCCCATTTCCCATTTTCCCTGCCTGACACCACTTCGCCTACAGCGTGCGCGGCTCGGGCACCTCGTGCGGCCCGAGCCGCCCGACCACCGGTAGTTTGAGCGACAGGCTCTTCGGATCGACGCCGAAGGTGAGGCCCAG
>DASTRL010000004.1:0-12907 GCA_035761265.1 Steroidobacteraceae bacterium | reverse complement strand
GGCTGGCACGACCAGGACACGGATGGCACTTTGAGTGTGCACGATGGCCTGGCGCACCAGGCCGCGGGCAACATCACCGGCGGGCAGGCAGGCGCGCCTGGATCCCCGGAAACCATCGAGGACATCGTCGCGTTCGAACAGACGCTCCGGTTTGCGCAGACGTTCGTATTCGGCGTCGGCTCGCTGACCAGTTGCGGCGCGCGCGGCGGCCCCGAAAATCTCTCCGCGCAGCCCGCGGTGGCTGGGCGCTTCGATCTCTTCGATGCCTGGATCGGCCTTGCGCCCGGCTCGTGCGGCACCAGGAGCAGCGATCGCCGGCGCGCGCAGATCGCGCGCGGCCAGGAATTGTTCAACGCACGCAACGCCGGCGGGCGCAGCTGCAACGGCTGCCACAGCGCCCAGAACAATGGCAGCAACATCAACGGGACTTTGTTCGACGTCGGCGCGTCGCGCGCGGATTTTCGCCAGCCCGGGATGCCGCTCTACACCGTCCGGAACAGAAACACGCTCGAAGAGCGTCAAACGACCGATCCGGGGCGCGCCCTGAAGAGCGGCAAGTGGGATGACATGGATCGCTTCAAGGTGCCTTCACTGCGGGGCCTCTCGGCTCGCGCGCCCTATTTCCACAACGGCATCGCGGCCACGCTGAACGACGTGGTGCTGCACTATCAGCAGGCGCTCGGATTCGTCTTCACGACACAGGAACGCGAGGACCTGGTCGCGTTCCTCGAAGCGCTCTGAATGCGTCTGAACCGGGATGGCGCTGCTGCCTACACTGGTTCATGACAACGCGCGGCGACTCCCGTATCCGGATGCAAGTTTCGATATCGTGGTGTCGAGCCTCGCGATCCACAACATCCGGTCGATCGCCGATCGCAAGCGCGTGGTCCATGAAGGTTTTCGTGTTCCGAGCCACCACGCTCGTCACGGCTTCCAAGGCGATGGGCGATTCGCGCTAGTCTTGGCGCATGAACCGCATTTCGTTCCTCGGCCTCGGCCTCATGGGCGCGGCCATGGCCCGGCGCCTGCTGGATCACGGCTTTAAGCTCACGGTCTGGAACCGCAATCCGCGCCGCGCGGACGCCCTGGTGAGGGCCGGCGCGAGAATCGCCGCGACACCGGCCGATGCCGCGCGCGATGCCGAGGCGGTCATCGCGATGCTCGCCGATGATGCGGCGTCGCGCGCGGTCTGGCTCGGTGAGGCGGGAGCACTGGCGGCGATGGCGCGAGGCGCGTTGGCCATCGAATCGAGCACGCTCACGGCAGGCTGGGTGCGTGAACTCGGCGCGCAGGCCGGGGCGCGTGGCGTGAGTTTTCTCGATGCGCCCGTCACGGGCAGCAAACCGCAGGCCGAACAGGGCGCCCTGAATTTTCTCGTCGGCGGTGATGCAGCCGTGGTCGAGCGCGCCGCTGCGCTGTTCGCGGCCATGGGACGCGGCCAGGTCCACGTCGGGCCGACCGGAAGCGGCGCGCTTCTCAAGCTGATCAACAATTTCATGTGCGGCGTGCAACTGGCCAGCCTCGGCGAAGCCATTGCCATGGCCCGGCGAAGCGGTCTCGATGTCCGCCGCGTGGCCGATGTGCTGGCCGCCGGTTCACCGGGAAGCCCCCTCGTGAAGATGGTGGTCGAGCGCATGGTCTCGCGCGATTACACGCCAAACTTCCTGGTGCCGCTCATGGTCAAGGATCTGACCTACGCGATGGAGACTTTCGCGGCCGAAGGCATCGAGCTCGCCGATGCACGCGCGGCGCGCCAGCGCTTCATCGAGGCGGCCAACGCCGGGTACCAGGACAAGGACATCGCCTCCGTGGTCGAGCCTTTGTGGCGCGAATGAACCAGTACATCACTTGCGCGCACCGCCAATGTGCCAACAATCGCCGCCATGAATGATCTGCTGAGCCGCGCCACCCAGGTCCTGCACCAGGTCTGGGGCTACTCCGCCTTTCGCGGCCCACAGGCCGACATCATCGGGCACGTGGCGGGAGGTGCAGACGCGCTGGTCCTCATGCCGACAGGCGGTGGCAAATCGCTGTGCTATCAGGTACCTGCACTGGTGCGCGAAGGCATGGGCGTCGTCGTGTCGCCGCTCATCGCATTGATGCAGGACCAGGTCGCCGCGCTTCGCGAAGCCGGCGTGCGCGCGGAATTCCTGAATTCCTCCTTGTCCTGGGCCGAGCAGCAGCGCGTCGAGAAGCGGGTGCGCGCCGGCGAGGTCGAGATCCTGTACGTCGCCCCCGAGCGGCTGGTGACGGATCGCTGCCTCGAGCTGCTGGACGCAACGCCGATCGCGCTCATTGCCATCGACGAGGCGCATTGCGTTTCGCAGTGGGGTCACGACTTTCGTCCGGAGTACCTGCGATTGTCGCTGCTCGCGGATCGGTATCCGCAGGTCCCGCGCATCGCGCTCACCGCCACCGCGGACGCCACCACGCGCAAGGAAATCCTGGCGCGCCTGAAGCTCGATTCCGCGCGCGTCTTCGTCTCGAGTTTCGATCGTCCGAACATCCGTTACCGGATCGCCGAGCGCGACAACTCCCGCCGGCAGCTCCTGCAATTCATTCGCGACGAGCACGACGGCGACTCCGGCATCGTCTACTGCTTCACGCGCAAGTCGGTCGACGAGACGGCCGCGTTCCTCACGGAGTCCGGCATCAATGCGCTGCCGTACCACGCGGACAAGGACGCCGAAACACGCAGCGAACATCTCGAGCGCTTCATTCGCGAAGACGGCATCGTCATGGTCGCGACCATCGCCTTCGGCATGGGCATCGACAAGCCGGACGTGCGCTTCGTCGCGCATCTCGACATGCCGAAGAGCATCGAGGCGTATTACCAGGAAACGGGCCGCGCCGGGCGCGACGGCCTGCCCGCGGATGCGTGGATGATCTACGGTCTGGCCGACGTCGTTCAGCAGCGCCGCCTCATCGACCAGTCGCCGTCGGGTGAGGAGATCAAGCGCATCGCCGGTGCGAAGCTCGATGCATTGCTGGGCCTGTGCGAGACGCTCGATTGCCGGCGAGTGCGCCTGCTCGACTACTTCGGCGAGGCGAGCCGCCCCTGCGGCAACTGCGACAACTGCCTCTCGCCTCCCGAGGAATGGGATGCAACCGAGGCTGCCCGCAAGCTCATGTCCTGCATCTACCGCTGCGAGCGCGCGAGCGGCTTCGGCTTCGGTGCGGTGCAGATCGTCGACGTGCTGACCGGGCAGCGCACCGCGAAGGTCGAGCAGTACGGTCACGATCGCGTCAGCACGTTCGGAATCGGCAAGGAGCTGTCGGCGATGCAATGGCGCGCCGTCATCCGTCAGCTCGTCGCGTTGCGGCTGCTGCGCGTGGACTACGACCGGTTCAACATCCTGCAGCTGACGCCCGACGCCCGCGAAGTGCTGAGCGGGCGCAGGACGCTCAAGCTGCGCAAGCCTTCGGAGAAACTTGCGCGGCCACGACGGGCGAAACGCGGCGAGCCATCCACCGTGCCGGCGCGCGCAGTGCTCGCCGGCGAGGCCGCCGATGTCTTCCACGCATTGCGCGAGTGGCGCAAGGGCATCGCGAAGCAGCACGGCGTCCCCGCATACACCGTATTCCACGATGCGACGCTTGAGGAAATCGCGCGCCGGCTTCCGGCCTCGCTCGATGGGTTGCGCGGTATCTCCGGCATCGGCGCCACCAAGCTCGAGCGCTATGGCGAACCGCTGCTGAAGGTCGTGCGTGAACGCGCCGTGAGCGCCGGGTGAATTCTCACGAAGCCGGCAATTCGATCAATGCGATGTCGGAATTCTCATCGCGCCGGTCGAACAGGATCTCGCCGGCGGCCGTCACTTCGAAGTCGCCGATGGTGAATCCCCGGCCAAAATCGGTCAGTTGACGCTTCTCTGCGGTATCGAGGTCCAGGTACCAGAAATTCATGTGCGTCATCTCACCCTGCAGCACCACGAGCGCATGTCTGCCGGGCACGAAGCAGATGCGCCGCGAACCGCGCGGCAGCGCAATGGACTCGAGCGCTCGCGGGGTGCCGTCGGCGTTCGCCAACTTCACTTCATAGGTCGGGCCAACGCCGATGTCCGCATAGGCCAGGAGGCGGCCATCGCTGGACCACTGCGGGTTGATCGCATCACGATCGAAGACCATCGCCGGTTTCGACCCATCGAGCGGAATCCGAAAGAGTCTGCGTCCGCGGCCGCTCACCGCAGCCACGGTGAGCGACGCACCGTCGGGCGTCCACGCGGGCGCGCCGCGGATGTCGAGCTCGCCGGATATCGCCCGCACCGCGCCGCCGTTGGCTCCCATGACATTGAGCCGCGTGCCGCCGCGACTCTCCTCCGTGAAAGCCAGCAAGCTGCCGTCGGGCGAGATGGCGACGCCACCGACGATGCGCGCATCGCTGCCGCTGGCGAGTTCCGTGGCCGCGCCGCCCGCCAGCTTCCAGATGCCGTAGCCAGTCCCCTTGGGCGACACGTACAGCAGGTAGTTTGGCCCGGCTCGCGGCGCAAATCCGCCGACCGACGATAGCTCGATGCGCCGCGCCGCGCCTTCGGCGGCGATGCCCTCTTGCATCGCGATGCGCCACAGGCTGGACTTCGCGCGCTCGACGGTAGCCACCAGGCGGCGACCGTCGCCACTCGCCGCGAGCGAGGTGTACTGCTCGATGCCGAAGCTCACGCGCTGCGACCGGCGCCGCTCGAGGTCGTACGAATACAGCCACGGGCCGGCACCCTCGTCGCTGGTCGCCAGATACAGCAAGGTGTGCATGTCGACAAATGCCGGATACAGCACACGTGAGTTGTGAGACGTCAGGCGTTCGACCGCGGTGCCGTCCGGCTTCATGCGCCACAGGTCCATTTCATCCGGCGGAATACCCTGGGTGAAATATATGAAGGAGTCGTCGGGCGACCATGTCTGGAAGTGGCAATGGATGCCGCGCGCGCCGGCGTGCACCCGGCGCGGCTCGCGTTCACCGGGCGTCACCAGGAAGGTGGGATCGCCCGGATCGGCGGTGTGAAAAACGGCACTGGATGAGTCGCGGGCCCAATCCATTTCCACGGTGCCATTTCGGAATGGCCGCAGCGGCCCGCCGATGACGGGAACGGCCCACATGTTCACCGCGGACGCACCGGGCGCCGGATCGGCCACGCGCGTCCAGAGCGTCACCAGGTTGCCGTCGGGCGTGAAGCCCAGGCTGCGGATCTCGGGGTTGTGTAGTTCGGGCGCCTGGCCCTGCGTGAGGTTGCGGAACTCACCGCTGCCGACCTGCGTCACCCACGCGTCCATCCTGCCATCGCGATCCGACAGGAATGCCACGAAGCGACCATCGCGCGAGATCGCGGCGGCGCGTTCGACGCTTTCGAAGTCCGTGAGCGGCACGACACGGGCATCCCGCAGTGGCTGCGCCGGATCGCGTTGCGCATGCACCAGCCACCAGGCCAGCATCCCTGCGAGGGCCACGAGCGCCAGGGCACCGGCGAGATACGCGGGGCGGATTGCCCGGCGCCGCTCCGGCGGGAGCTGGGCACCGCGCGTGGCCATCCAGGTGTCGAGCTCGCGACGGAATGCATAGACCGAGCCCCGCTTCTCGTGCAGGTGACGCCGGACCGGCATGCCTTCGCGCTTCTCCCAGCGCTGCACGGTGGTGACATCCCGCTTCACGTAGGCGGCGATCGCCTTCCACGAATCCAGCCGCTCGCCCTGCTGCGGCGCGGCGGACTCGTTCGCGGGACCGGTGACGGGCAAATTCATTTCTTCGTCCTGAAGCATCCGCACATTTTCGGCATGCCGACGCACCGCAAACAGCGGCAATAGACCTCGTGCGGGCTCGTGCCGCATCTTACCGCTTGTCTCGCGTGACTCCCGGATCGAGCGTGCAGCCAACCCGGACAGGCCGGCACATCCAGGAGAGGAGCGCGCCATGAAAATAACCAAACTATTCAGGAGTTTCGCCACATCGATGTTGCTCGGGCTGCTTGCCATCGCGGCCCAGGCGATGCCGGGGCGACCCGACGCCGAAGTGATCATCGAATGGAACGAGCTACTGCAGTCGGTGGTGCCGGCCGGCGGCCTGAACCCGCCGCGCTTCTACGCCATGCTGCACGTCGCCATGTTCGACGCGGTCAATTCGATCGAACGGAGTCATGGGCGCTACCGCTTCAGCGTGCCATGCGCACCGGGCGCATCTTCAGAAGCCGCCGCCGCACAGGCAGGTCACGACATCCTCGCGGCCTTGTTCACGGCGCCGGATCAGGTTGCGAAGTTCGACGCGGCACTCGAGGCGCGCCTGGATCTGCTGAACCCCTATCGCGCCAGGCTGGGCGCCCAGGTGGGCAAGTCGATCGCGAAGCAGGTGCTCGACTGGCGCCAGAACGACGGCTGGTCGGCAACGCCGCCCGCATTCGTACTGCCCGCCTTCCCGGGAGTGTGGCAGCCGACACCGCCGTCATTCCAGGCGGCGCAGTTTGCGCAGTTCGCGACCACGCGGCCCTTCGCCCTGTTGACGCCTACGCAGTACCTGCCGCGCCGCCCGCCCGCGCTGGACAGCCCCGAATACGCCGAGGCGTTCAACGAAGTGAAGCGCCTGGGATCGGCCGCCAGCATCGAGCGCACCGCCGAGCAGACGCAACTGGCACGACTGTTCGCCAGCGTCACCTCCAGCACCGTGCACTGGGGCCTGTGGAACCACGTGGCGCGCGACACCGCGCGCGATCATCACCTGTCGTTGATCGAGACGGCGCGGCTGTTCACGCTGCTGAATGTTTCGATTCACGATGGGGTGCAGACTTCGCACAGCAGCAAGTTCGTGTACGCCTTGTGGCGCCCGATCAGCGCGATCCGGCGCGCCGATGAGGACATGAACCCGCTCACCGACTCCGATCCGAGCTGGACGCCGCTGCTGACCACGCCGCCCTATCCATCGCATGCCGGAAATCAGGCCTGCGTCGGTTCGAGCGCGGCGCGCGCCCTGGCGCTCTACTACGGCACCGACACCGTGCCGTTCAACGCGGTGTGGATCGGCATGGCCGGCAATCCGGACGTGACGCGGCCGTACTCGGGCTTCTGGCAGATGGCAACCGACCAGGCCAACAGTCGCGTCTACGGCGGCATTCACTTCACCTTCGAGAACGACGCGAGCCGCGAGGCCTGCCCGCGCGTGGCCGAGTACGTGTTTGCACACTTCATCCGACCGCGTTACTGATTTCGACCGGGGCGGATCAGGCGATCCGCCCCGTTTCGATGCAAGCCCCGCCCTCTCCCACGTCTGGAGAGAGGGCAGGATGCGTCCTGTCAGAGTGGCGTAACCGACACGTCGTCGACGAAAACGTCGTAAGCCGGATCGGTGCCTTCGAGAAAGATCGCGACATCCGTCGGTGTACAGCTCGCCGGAATCACCAGATTGCCCGCGAGCCGCGTCCAGCTACCCGGCGCCACGGCGGTGTTGTTCTCCAACCAGGGATAAGTGTCCGCGGCACCGGCGCAGGCCACTTTCGAGGCGAGACGCACGGTGCCGTTGCCACTGCCATCGATCAGCACCCACGCACTGACGCTGTACGTCGTGTTGGTCTGAGCCTTGCCCGTGAGACTGTAGACGGCGAATTGATTCGCATCGGGACGGTTCGTCGCGTGCAGGCTCTGGCTGCCGGTGTGCGCCTGCGCATTGCTCGTGGCGAGCGTCGCGCCGTTCCATGAGCTCCAGCCGGCGGTGCCAGTCTCGAAGCCGCCGTCGGTCACCAGATCGTTGCCCGGCGGAAGCACCTTGACGTCGTCGACGTACACGTCGAACGCCGGATCGGTGCCTTCGAAGAAGATGGCGACATCGGTGGGCGTACAACCCGCCGGGATCGTGAGATTCCCGGCCAGCTGCGTCCAGGTTCCGGGAACGACGGCCGTGTCGTTCTGCAGCCAGGGATAGGTGTCCGCCGCGCCCGCGCAGGCCACCTTCGAAGCGAGGCGAACGGTTCCGTTGCCGGTGCCATTGATGAGCACCCAGGCACTCACCGAGTAGGTGGTGTCGGTCTGTACCTTGCCGTTGAGGCTGTAGACCGCGAACTGGTTGGCATCAGGACGATTCGTCGCGTGCAGACTCTGGCTGCCGCCGTGCGCCTGCGCATTGCTGGTGGACAGCAGCGCGCCGTTCCAGGAGCTCCAGCCGGCGGTGCCGGTCTCGAAGCCGCCGTCCGTCACCAGGTTCACACCCGACGGCGGCTGCGGTTTGCCGATGCGCACGTTGTCGAGGTTGGCGACGCCGGGACCGCCGTTGAAGCGGATGTAGACGTCATGCGTACCGGTGAGGCTCGGCCAGTCCTGCTCCACGGTCTTCGAAGTGCCCCAACTACCCGTGGACGGCAGGTCCAGCGTGAACAACGGCGCCGCGTCCAGGCTGTCGAGATGCACCGAGATGCTGCCCGGTTCTGTGTTGCCCTTGGCGTAAGTGGCCCAGAACTTGTTCCAGCCCTGTTGCAGCTCGACGTTCCTGAAGGCGATCCAGTCGCCGTCATCGGTGTAGGCCACGATGTTGCCGAGAGCCAGCAGGCCCTGGCCGGCATCGAATTGCTCGGCTTCGAGCGTGAGCCCGAACTCGCCGCCCTTCCAGCCCGCCGGCAGGTACTCGGGCACGGTGCACGAGTCGCCGCCGCCGCCGATGTAGCATTCGGTCCAGTCGAGCGCCGGGCGCCTCGTGCCGTCGCTGCGCACCAGATAGGTGTTCGGTTGCCACACCGCACCCTGGCGGAACCCCCACTGCGTGATGCCCGCGACCTGCGGGTGATTCCAGAACACCTTGAACAGATCGCGCATCACGTTGGCCTGGCGCGCATCGTCCGCGAAATTCAGGTCGAGCTCCGAGATGTAGATGGGCAGCCCGGTCGCGCCGAGCTTGTCGAGGTTGGCCTTGACCTCCGCGACGTCCGCGCGCTCGAGGAAGTGCCCCTGCTCGCCGATGCCGTCGACCAGCTTGCGATCCTGCAGCAGCTTGATCAGGGCCAGGTAGTTGTCGGTGAACTGCCCGAGAATGACGGTGTTGAACTCGTTGATGAGCAGCTTGGAATGCGGGAAATGCGCGCGCGCCATCTCGAAGGACTTGATCACCCAGTCATAGCCCGTCGTGCCCGCGCCGCCCAGCGCGTCGCGAAACGCGTTGGCCGTGTTGATCGGCTCGTTGACCACGTCGATGTAGTCGATGTCCGGGTAACGGGCGGCAACCGCCGCCATCCACTGGTCGATCTCGGCCAGCTGCTGGTCCGCCGGCAGACTCGTGATCCAGGCCGGCGCCTGCTGTCCCCAGATCAGCGTGTGGAACTTGAACGGCAGGTGGTTGAGCTTCGCGAAATTGTAGGCGTCGTCGAGCGGCTGCCAGTTCATGACGTCGCGCGTCGCTTCGACGCTGCCCCACTTGCCGGCATTCTCCGGGGTGATCTGGTCGAACCAGTTGAGCAGTACCGCGTAGTCCTGGGCACTGCCTGCGGCGGTGCCGAAGAACTTGATCTGGTTCACCGTGATGTCGACCGAATCGGTCTTGCTGCGGTAACCGCGCTCGTACATGACCGTGAGCTCGAACGTGAGCTTCTGCTGCACTTCGGTCTCGGGCGCGGTGAAGGTGAGCACGCCCTTGCGCGAAACCTTGAAGTTGACCTTGGGCCCGGCGGTCTGCACCCACTTGTAGTTGACGATGTGGTCGAGGACATTCGCGCCGGCCCGTACGGTGACGCTGGCACCTTCGTTGACGGTCTGATCCGGTCCGGCATCGGCCACGAGATCCGGGATGCAGGCGGCCAACAACAGGGCGGCCGTCGCGAGCATCGCAACGCGAAGCGATCGAAAAGTCATGATTGTCCCCCTCGGATTCACGCCCTGTCCGCAGGGCTTGTTCAGCTGTCTATGTATCAGACGCGAAAAAAACTAGCACCAGGACGGCGCCACGCACAATAGGTGTCAACGACGAGTTGCGAAACGCGCGCACCCGGGATCCGCTTCAGATGCGCAGCGCTGAGCGATATTGAGGGAACACGCGCGCGCATGTGACTGCCCCGCTTGCGATGCCGATCGCCTAGCTACTCGCCGACTGCGTCGCGGATCCGGCGAGCTCGAGATGCGGGAAATCGGTGGCTGCGCTGCGCACGAAAGCCTCCGCAGGCCGGATTTCCCGCCGTGGTCATGGCTCGATACGTCAAATCTCCGGCCTTTGATACTCTAGATCCCGAGCCGGCCCATGGAAACTTCGCAACCCATCGACGCGCTTTTCCAGGAGAGCTACGAAGACCTGCGAAAGCTGGCCCGGGCGCGCCTGCAAGGCGGTGGCCGCAACGTCGTCCTCGACACCACCGCGCTCGTGCACGAGTCGTACCTGCGTCTCGCCGGGCGCAGCGGGGTCGAATTTCCGGATCGGCTGAGATTTCTCGTTTATGCAGGCAAGGTGTTCCGCTCGGTGATCGTCGATCTGGTGCGGGAGCGCCAGGCCGCGCAGCGCGGCGGCGGCCTCGCCCCGATCACGCTGACGACGCAAATGGAAAACGTCGCCGCCCGTGGCGAAGAGCAGATCCTCAAGGTGCACGAGGCACTCGAGGAGTTGCGCAAACTCGACCAGCGCATGGCGCAGGTGGTGGAAATGCGATATTTCGGCGGGCTCACGGAAGCGGACATCGCCGCGGTTCTCGGCGTGACCGAACGCACCGTACGCCGCGACTGGCAGCAGGCGCGCCTCTTTCTGGCCGAGTCCTTGAGCTGAATCCACGCAGCGGACTCCCGGATGAATCCGTTCGACGTCGATCAAGCCACCTGGGCCGCGCTTCGCGAGCTGCTCGACGTCGGCATCGACCTTGCGCCGTCCGAACGCGAGCAGTGGCTGATCAGCCTGCCGCCGGAACACCGTCCCCTCGAACCGCGGCTGCGCGCGCTGTTGAAACACACTCGCGACCTGCCGGGTGCGACCTTCGAGACGCTGCCACGCATCGAGACGGCCGACTTCGCGGGGCCCGCCGCGACCGGCGAGGCACCCGGCGATGTCATCGGTCCCTATCGGCTGATGCGGCTGCTCGGCGCCGGCGGCATGGGCAGCGTCTGGCTCGCCGAACGCACCGACGGCCTGGTGGACCGGCCGGTGGCGCTGAAGCTGCCGCGAGTCATGGCGGAGCGATCCGTGCTTGCCGAGCGATTCGCACGCGAGCGGCGGATTCTCGCTGCGCTCAATCACCCGAACATTGCACGGCTCTATGACGTCGGCCTGACCGCCGACGGGCGTCCCTTTCTGGCGCTCGAGTATGTCGAAGGCCAGCGCATCGATGAATATTGCACGCAACGCGCGCTGCCGATCGCGGATCGCCTGGCGCTCGCCCTGCAGACGACGGCGGCGGTGGCCTACGCGCACGCCAAGCTCATCGTGCATCGCGACCTGAAGCCGGCGAACATCCTGGTGAACGCGCAGGGCGAAGTGCGCTTGCTCGATTTCGGCGTCGCCAAACTACTCGCCGGGGATGCCGCCCCCTCCTCCGCCCATACCGAATTCGCGGGCTCCGCCATGACGCCCGAATACGCCTCTCCCGAACAGGTGGCCGGCGAGCCCATCGGCGTCGCATCCGATGTCTATTCGCTGGGCGTGATTCTCTACGAGCTGCTGGCGGGCACGCGGCCCTACAAGGTCGAGCGCGGCGCGCGACTGCGACTGGAGCTGGCGATCCTGCATCAGGAAATCCTGCCGCCGAGCGCTGCCGCCGCCTCCGCCCAACTTCGCCGGGCGCTGCGCGGCGACCTCGACACGATCATCCTCAAGGCGCTCAAGAAGCGGCCGGAAGACCGCTACGCGACGGCGCACGCCCTGGCGGAGGACATCACGCGGTATCTCACGCACCAGCCGGTGCTCGCGCAGGCGGACAGCCGCTGGTATCGCGCGCGCAAGTTCATCGTGCGACATCGCCTCGGTGTCGGCGCCGGCGCCGCCGTGGTGTCGGCGCTGCTGGTGGGTTCGGGCGTGGCGCTGTGGCAGGCGCACGAGGCGCGCCTGCAGCGCGACGCCGCGCTGCGCGAAAAGTACCGCGCCGACGCCGAGGCCGAGAATGCGCGGCGCGCGGGACGCGCCGCGAATGCCGCGGCCAACCTCAACGACTTCTTCAACGCCGACCTCGCCAGCGGCCGCTCCGCAACCGAGGTGGAGCAGGAAATCGAACGCGCCGTGAAGATGGTACGGGCGCAGTACGACGATGATGCGTTCCTGCGCGTGCGGCTGCTGACCGGCCTCGCCGGGCGGTTTCGCGAGCTCGGCAATTTCGCGCGCCACCGGCAGCTGGTCGCGGAACTTCAGCCGCTCGCGCGAAGCGTCGGCGACGCCGAGAGTGTCGCCATCTTCGGCTGCTGGCACGCCCGCGATGTGTCCATGAGCGGGCAGTTCGATGCGGCACGAAAGCTGGTGGGCGAGTCTCTCGAGGCATTGCGCAACCTGCGACCGGTCCCGACGGAAACGCTGAGCGCCTGTCTTGCCGACGAATCCGCGATCGCGCGACTCGCGGGTGACAGCGGTCGCGCGGTGGCCGCCATCGAAGAAGCACGGCAGGTCGAAGACCAGGGCGGCCTCGGTCGCACCGGCAGTCATGCCGACACTCTGTTCGTCCTGGCGCGTGCCTACACCCAGGCCGGGCGCTTCCGCGAAGCGGTCGCCACCGCGCGCCAGAGCATCGAGCTGCGCACGACCATCGGCGAAGCAGATACGCCTTCGATGAACAATGCTCGGGGCGCGCTCGCGATCGCGCTGCGGGAGGGCGGCCTGCCGCTCGAGGCACTGAGCGTTCTCGACGAGTTGCTGGCGCAGAACTCCGTCCGCAATGGCTCTCCGGCCACCGTGGATGCGCTCGAGTACGAGGAGGCGATGACGCTGCTGCGTTGCGGGCGCGCCGCCAAAGCCCTGGCGGCGCTCACGCGCGCGCGCGCGCAGAGC
>DASTRL010000003.1:0-14461 GCA_035761265.1 Steroidobacteraceae bacterium | reverse complement strand
CAGCCGGCCATCGTGCCGCGGATCTTGTCGAAGGTCTTGTCCTTGCTGGTCAGCATCACGACCTTCATCAGCGCGTTGTCCTTGTTCTTCTTGATCGCCTTGCAGACGTCGTAGCCGTCCATGCCGGGCAGCATCACGTCGAGGAAGATCAGGTCGTAGTGCTGCTTGGAGATCCGGTACAGCGCTTCTTCGCCCGTGGCCGCGAACTCCGGATTGATGCCGTAGGGCGCGAGCTTGTTCTGCAGGAAGGTGCGCATCAGCGGGCTGTCGTCCACGGCGAGCACGCGGAAGTTGTGTTCCTGGTGGCGCGGGGTGGGCGCCGTGGAACTCGGCATGACGGGCGCCGGCGGCGTCACATTCACGGTCACGATCGGCGCGGTCGGCGGCGGCTGCATGGGCGCATCGGCGATCTTCGCCGTCAGCGGTGGCGCAGCCGGTGGCATCGGCACGTCGGCGATCCGGGCGGCGGTGGGCAGCGAGGCGGCGAGCGGCGGAGTCGGTGCCTGGATGGGGTTGGGAGTCGGCACCACGCGCAGGCTACTGCGCGGATTCGGCGCGACGGCCGCCGACAGCGCCGACGGTGACAGCGGCGTCACGCCGCTCGACTGCAGGTTCAAGGCCGGCGGCGGCAGCGTCTTCTCCTGTGCCTTCTCGGGCGGCGCCTTTTCGGCCGGTGTTTTCTCGCCGGACGGCTTCGCCGTCATGGGTCTCTCGGCCATCGGCCGATCACTCAGGATCTGGTCCACCGTCTTTTCGGTGACCGGTTTTTCGTTGAGCGACTTGTCGAAGGACTTCTCGAGCATGGGCGTGACGTTCGGCTGCAACGTGACGTTGGGCAGGACCGTGGCGGCCGGTGCCGCCGCGGTCATCGTCGCCGGCATGGCCGAGGACATCGTGTTCGCATGCGAGGTGGTCGCCGCGCTCGTGGACACACCAGTGCTGGTGGCGGCCAGGCCGACCGCGGCGGACGTGCTGGCCGTCATCGAATGACTGCTCGCCGACATCGTGCTGGAGGCGCCCACGCTCGCGCTCGCGCCGGAAGCCAGGCTGTTCGCGGCGGGCGAGAGCGGCGACATCGCATTCATGCTCGCCGAGAGCGCGGGCTGCTTCGAAGTCATGCCCGTGGTGGCGCGCGTCAGCGTCTGCTCCTGCTTCGGCGTCGCAGCGAAGCCGCTGGTGGGCAGCGTGCCGCCGGGGTTCGGCGCCGACGCATCGAGGGCCGCGGATTCGCGCGTGACGTTGCTCAGGGCAATGGCCAGGCGATCCATGGCACCGACCACCTTGAGGCCGAGCGGCCGCGAGGCGGAAGCCACGCCGAGGTCGAGGTTCTTCGCGCCGACCACCAGCGTGCGATCGGAGGTGCTGGCGAAAGTCGCCTGCCAGCTCGCGACCGCGCTGTCGCTGTCGCCGTCGAGCAGGTACATGTCGGGCGCCACGCCGGTCTCCGGATTCCACAGCTTGTAGCCGATCTGGCGCGCCGGTGCGACCGACAGCAGGAAGATCGAGTTGAGCATCTGGCGCTCCGGGGCGGAGAAGCCGACGACTCGGACGTGAAGGACGCGGGTCTTGTTACTCATTGTCAGTCCCTTTAGGGCAGTACCTTTGACCTCAACCGGCGGCCGCGCGCATTTCGGCGCGCCCGGTAACGGCTTCGGCGACGTGTTGCAGCAATTCGTGGTCGGAGAACGGTTTGTTGAGATAGGCGTTCACGCCCGCGGACATCGCCTGGCGGCGGTGCTTGTCCATCGAGCGCGAAGTGATCATGACGACGGTGAGGCCGGCGAGCTCTGGGCGCGAACGCACGTGCGCCGTGAGCTCGAGGCCGTTCATGTTGGGCATTTCGAGATCGGTCAGCAGCACGTCGGGGCGCGCGATCTCGAGCGCCTTGACGGCCTCGATGCCATCGCGCGCCAGCGTGACCTCGTAGCCCTGGTCCTCGAGCAGCGAGGCGATGGCGCGGCGCACGGAGAGCGAGTCATCGACCACGAGCACCCGTCCGGGGCGCAGGTCGCGCGCCTGCGAGCGCGCGGCGGCCGCGCTGCGCAGCGACTGTTCGCGCGGGCTGCGCACCAGCTCCGCGACGTCGAGCAGCGGGATCACGCTGCCGTTGCCGAGAAGACCGATGCCGGCCACGCCGGGAATGCGCTTCAGGAATCTGCCGGCCGGCCGCGTCACGAGCTCGCCCGCGTCGAGGATGGCGTCCACCAGCAGGCCGATCGGGCCGGATTCGCTGTCCGCGACCACCAGGTTGCGCCGCTCGGGGTTGTTGGCCGGCGCGAGGCCCGTGAGCGCCGCCAGCTCGTGCGCCGGATAACGATGCGCATCGAACTCGGCGTATTGCACGCCGTTCTCGCGCACCAGCGACACGCCGACCGCCGGCACGGCGCGCTGCACGGTGTGACTGGCGATGCCGAAGACCTGCCCGCCATCGCGGACGAACAGTGCGTGCGTCGCAACCAGCGAGGCCTGGAAGCGCATCTCGAGCGTGAGGCCCGCGCCGCGCAGGCTGCGGATGTCGATGGAGCCGGCGAGCGCGCGCAGGCGCGTCGCGACGACGTCGAGGCCGACGCCGCGGCCGGAGATTTCCGTGACCGCGTCGCGCGTGGAGAAGCCGGGCAGCAGCGTGAGGCGCGCGATCTCCGCCTCGCTGAGCGCGGCGTCGTGCGCGATGAGTCCGCGCTCGATCGCCTTCTGCCGCACGAGCTCGAGATCGAGGCCGCGGCCGTCGTCCGCGACCTGCACGGTCACCACCTGGCCACGGCGCGTCACGGTGAGCGTGATCGTGCCGGCGCGTGCCTTGCCCAGGCGCACGCGTTCGTCCGGCGTCTCGATGCCATGGTCGACCGCGTTGCGCAGGATGTGGAGCAGGGGATCGATGAGCTGGTTCAGCACGTCGGCGTCGACCAGGATCTCCTGGCCGAGAACCACGAGCTGCGCGAGCTTGCCGGTGGCCGCGGCCGTCTGACGCACGTTGCGCTGCAGGCGTGCAACGATCGTTTCCACCGGCGCCATGCGCGTCTGCGAGGCCATGTGCGAAAGCTCGCGCATCAGGCGCTGCTGCTGGTGCACGATGCCCGCAAGCCCCGCGAGCTCGTCCTTCAGACCGAGTCCGAGATCGCGCGCGTCGGTGGTTTCTTCCATCAGCGCGCGCGTCAGCGATTGCACTTCGTTGTACTGGTCCATCTCCAGCGAGTCGAACTGCGCCTGGTAGCTGGAGGCGGGTGTCCCGGGCACGGCGTGCAGCTTGTGGCGCGCGGCGACGCCGCGGATATCCACCGAATTCTCGAGCTCGAACAGCCGCTTCTGGATGTTGCGGTCCTGCTCGACCAGCTCGCTCGAGTGGGCGGATGCGTTCTTCAGCTCCTGCTCCAGCTCGCCGATCTTGATCGTGAGCTCGCCCACCATGCGCACCATGTCGTCGAGCAGCTGCGTGGGGACGCGCGTCATCGCGCGCGCCTCGGGGCGGGCGGCGGACGGGACGGGCCCGGCCAGCGCCGGGGCGGGCGCGGACAGGGAAGGCGGCGAAGCCTGTGATACCTCGTCGCGGAATGCGTTGTCGCGCGCCGCGTCGAGCAGCGTGATGACGCCGAGCGCGTTCTCGGGCGCGTTGTCTTCGCCGCACACGGCGGCGACCATCTGCTCCAGGCAATCGGCGGCGGACATCAGCGCGCGCGCGCGGTGCGCCGCCGGCGCGGTCGCGTCGGATTCGCAGATCTCCAGCACGTCCTCGAGACGATGCGCGAGCTTGGCCACGCCGCGGATGCCGAGGATGTTCGCGGACCCCTTGAGCGTGTGGGCGGCGCGCTTGGCCTGCAGCAGCAGCTCGCGGCGCGCGGGCGCTTCGAGCCATCCGGCGAGGGACTGCGTGACTTCCGCCGCCTGCGGCGGCGAGTCGTTGATGAAGGCATCGAGCAGCGCCGCGTCGACGTCGTTGCCGATGGCGAGCGCGAGATCCGCCGCGGTGAGCGCTTCGGGCGTGGCGTCCTCGGTCTGATCGAGCGCCGCGCCGATGCTGCTGGAGGCTTCGAGCCCGGCGCGCAGCAGCGCGAGCGACTCGCCTTCGAGCGGCAACGGCACCCAGCCGCCGGCGAAGTGCCGCAGCAGCGCATCGATGTGCGCGGGCGCGCCCGCGTCGCGCAGATGGGCCTCGAGCAGCCCGGCCCACTCGGTGAAAAAAGGGCGCACCAGCACTCGCTCGTCGGCGTCGCCGGTGTCCAGGTGCGCGAGGTTCTCGAGCACGCAGGCGCAGATGCGCTGCACGCCCTCGAGACCCATGTAGCCCGCGGCTTCAGAAAGCCGGTTGACGGTCGTTACATAGGCGTGCGCCGCCGCCGCGGGTTGCGCGGAACCCGAGTCGTAGGCCTGCGCGAGCTCCGGAGCGATACCCCTGAGCTCGTCGGCGAGCGCGGTGAGGAGATCCTGTCCTCGCATCTGGCCTATCTACCCTCCCTGTATCCTGCTGCCCGGCGCTCAGGCCGCCCGACTCGCCGTCGGCAGCTTGAACACCCTGACGGATTCCACGAGCCGGTCGGCGGACTTCGACAGGTCCGCGGTGGCCTCGGACTGCAGCAGGATCTCCGCCGCGGTCTTTTCGGTGCTGGCGCCGATCTGGTGCACACGGTTGCGCAGCTCGGTGGCGATCTTCATCTGTACTTGAGCGCTGGAGGTGATGCGCTTCACCAGCTCCACGAGCGACGCGGTGGACTGCTGCGTCTCGCGCATCTGCTGGCCGGATTTCGCGGCGAGCTCAGATCCCGACACCACCTGCGAGATGGTCTTGTTCACGGTGTTGATCGTGTCGGCGGTCTCGATCTGGATGTTGTTGACGAGCTGCGCGATCTGCTGGGTCGCCTGGCGGGAGCTTTCGGCGAGGCGCTGCACTTCTTCGGCCACGACCGCGAAGCCGCGGCCCGCGTCGCCGGCGGCGGCGGCCTGCATGGAGGCGTTCAACGCCAGCACGTGCGTGCGTTCAGCAATCGTGTTGATCAGGTTCACGATGCCGGTGATTTCCTGGGAACGCTCGCCCAGGCGCTTGATGCGCTTTTCGGCCTCGGCGATCGACTCGCGGATGCCTTCCATGCCGCGCACGGTTTCGTTCACCGAGGCGAGCGCGGTGACCGTGGAGGAGGTCGCCTGCTCTGCGGCACGGTTGGAAGCGGCAGCAAGTTCGGCCACCTGGGTCATGACCTTGTTGGCATTCGCCAGGTTCTCGCTGGCGCGCTCCACGTCCGAGCGTTCCGCCGCGGCGGTGGCGTTCACCGATTCGGCCTGGCGCTTCACGCGCTCGGTGGACAGCTTCACCTGCGAGGCGATGCTGGTGACCTCCGACAACACGCGGCCGGTCTCGTGCGCCAGCAGGTTGATGGAGTCGGACACGGTACCGATCACGTTCGCGCTCACCGGCGCCTTGGCGGTCAGGTCCTTGTTGGACAGCTGCGCCACTGCCTGCAGCAGCTGCACGACCGAGTTGTTCAGGTCCTCGTTCTCGCGCTCGGCCTCGGCGAGTCTTGCGACGCGATCATCCAGCAGGTTGTCGAAGGCGCGGCTGAGTTGTCCGAACTCGTCGTCGCCGCCGAGCTGCGAGCGCGCGTTGAAGTCGCCGTTGGCGATGGCCGTCACCGTGTCCTGGATCCTGGTGATGGGACGCGTGACCGAACGCAACAGCCCGAACGCGATGAACAGGCCGAGCAGGATCAGGCCGACGAAGATGCCCACCGACCACATGATCACCTTCTCGCGCACGCGCGCCACGGGCGCTAGCGCCTCGGCGCTCTGGATCTCCGCGACGATGGCCCAGCGCAGGCCCAGCACCGACAGCGGCGCATAGGCGCCGAGCACCGGCACGTTGACGTAGTTGGGATACACGCCGAAGCCGGCCTGTCCCTTCTCGAACACATCCTTCGTGGCCTGCGTCTTGATGGGCACGAGACCGATGCCGGTGCCCTTCATGCTGATCGCATTCACCACGCCCCTGGCGAAGCCGGCCTCGCCGACGCTCTTCGCATACGAGCCGATGTCTTCGACCGCCTGGCGCGCGATCGAGCGCGGCGTGCCGTCGGCGGCGGAGACGAGATAGGTCTCGCCGGTGTCACCGAGGCCCTGTTCCTTCCACTTGCCGTCCGAGGTCATCACCGCGTTGATCTTGTCGATGGGCACCTGGACGATGAGCACGCCGATCTTCTTGCCGCTGTCGAACACGGGCGTGCCGAGGAAGGCGGCCTGGTCGTTGTACGAAGGCAGGTACTCGCCGAATTCCGAGAGCGCGACCTGTCCGGCGCGCTCCAGCGCCCAGGTCTGGCGGAACGCGTCCGCGAGGCGGGTCTTCGAATACGGACCGCTGACCAGCGAGGTGGCGAAATCGAGCTGCTTGGAGGAGGTGTAGACGATGTTGCCGGTGCGCGGGTCGACCAGGTAGATGTCATACAGCCCGAACTGGCGCAGCGCGGTGCGCAGGAACGGATGCAGCTGGCCGTGCAGCTCGCTGTAGCGCGAGCCGTCGTTGGCCCGGTCGAGCGTGTTCTTGGCGCCGAGTGGATTCGGATTCGCGGCGATGTACTGGTACTGCAGGTTCATCGCCAGATCGGTCAGCTGCGCCACGGTGGCGGCCATGTCGAGCTTGCGGCCCGTGTTGCGCTTCTCGTATTCCTGCATGAAGTCGGTGACGTAGTAGCGCGCCAGGCGCGCGCGCTCGGCCGGCAGGTCGGCGATGCTGATCACGGAATTGTCGAAGGCGGCCGGCAGCTCGCGCATGGCGTTGATCACCTCGGGCGAGGCGGCCAGTACCTGGGCCTGGTTCGACAGCGTGTCGAAATAGTCGGTGATCTGCGCGGCCTTGGCGGCGCGCTGCGCAATCAGCGCCTCGCGCGCCTGCGCCTCCAGCGCCGCGCGACCCTGGCGCAGCGATTCGCGACCCAGCATCACCGAGGTGACCGCCACCGGGATGATGGCGAGGAACAGCGTACCGAACAGCAGTTTCTGCCGGATGGACTGGGCGCCGAAGACAGTGCGGAAGGCCATGGGTTAGCTCACGAGTTGTTCGAGGAGTTGCGCGTAGTCGAATTCGAACCAGGCGTCCTTGCCGGATAGATAGGTGGCCACGACGGCGGAGGCCGCCGCGGCGGGCAATTCTGCGGTGGCGATGCGCGCGTCGGGCATGAACACCATGCGGCGCGGGAGGCCGTCGATGACGATGCCGGCGGCATCGTTGCCGTGGCCAATGACCAGCAACATGCGCTTCTCGCGCGCCAGGTGCTCGGTCTCGAACAGCGCGGCCAGGTCGAACAGCGGCACGATGCGGCCGTGCAGGTTCACGAGGCCCAGCAGGTTCTCCGGCATGCGCGGCAGTGGATAGACGTTCGGCATCTCGGTGAGCTCGCTCGACACGTGGAATGGCGCGAGCAGGCGCAGGTGGCCGATGCGAAATGCCTGGCGGACGATTTCATCCGGATTGGGCTCCACACCCACCGGCGTGCCGGCGAGTGCCGCGAGCTCCGCGGGCAATGGCGGCAATCCGACCGGAAGCTGGTAGGTGGTGGCGGGCATGTCCGGTTCAGGCGCAGGCCGTGATGGCGCTCAGGATCTGGTCGGGCGTGTAGGGCTTGGTGACGTAACCCTTGACGCCGAGCATCTGCGCCCAGACGCGATCCGCCTTCTGGTTCTTGCTGGTGACCAGCACCACGGGAATGGATTTGGTGGCGGCATCGCCGCCGATGGCGCGCGTCGCCGCGAAGCCATCCATCTGATCCATGTTGACGTCCATGAGGATGACGTCGGGCAATTGCGCCTTGGAGATCTCCACGGCCTGCTGGCCGCTGGTGGCGGTGATCGTCGTATAGCCCGCGGCGCTCACGATCCTTTCCAGGTTCATGAGATCCGGTCGTGCGTCATCGACGATCAGCACTTTTTGTATGGCCACGATGCTCCCTCCGGGCGTGAGTACGCCCATTCAGACGAGGGGAATCTTGGCCGGTATGTGACAAAACCACGGTGACGCGGGTCACACCGGGTTTCCCTAGGAAAGGCTCCAGTTCACGAGTTTTCGGGGTTTGGAGCCTGGCAAGGGCCCGGATCGGGAAGTGGTGTCAGGCAGGGATTGTCGGCTCCGCGCCCGCTCCGGGCTGCGGGCGGCCGGGGTGTCGACAATCCCTGCCTGACACCACCTCCGACGCGCTGCGCCAGTAGAGGTTGTAGCGCTCGTGCGCCACGCGATGCCACGGGATGAATTGCACCGGCCCGCCGTCGAATCCCGCCGCGATGAACGTGAGGCGCTCGCGGTCCGTGCGCGTGAAATGCGCCGGCAGTTCCGCGAGCGGGCGTGGCCAGCGCGGCATCTGCACGGTCTCGTTGAGCATCTCGCCCGACTTGCGTTCGTTGACGATGATCTGCGCCTGCGGGTTCACCGGCTTGCCCACGATACCCGCGAGCACGATGGGCCCGTACATCACCGCGGCGTACTCGGGCGCGTGCGGCAGCGGCTCGAGGCGCAGGGACATGGGCAGCCGCACGTCGAGCACGTCGCCCGGCCTGAAGCGCCGCGTGATCCGGAAGTACCCGCCGGGCGATCGGGCGACTTTGCGCTCACGTCCATTGAGGATGACGGTCATCTGCGGGCACCACCAGGGCTGGCGCAGTGCCAGCGTGAACCGGCGCGCGCTGCCCGGATGCACGCTGATGCGCGTGCCGTCTTCGTCCGGAAAGCGCGTGGCCTGTACCACGCGCGTCGCGCGCTCCCGCCAGTCGAGCGTCGAGGCCATGTACAGATTGACGAACAGCGTGTCGCCATCGTGCGCATAGATGCTCTCGGCGTAGCGCGCGTGGTTCTCCATGCCCGAGCCGGTACAGCACCAGAACGAATCGAACGGCGTGTGGAATAGTTTGACGTAGCCGGGTCGCGTGGCCTGGAAGTAGGTCATCATGCCGGAGTCCGGGTCCTGCGAGGCCAGGATGCCGTTGAACAGCGCGCGCTCGAAGTGATCGAAGTAATGGCTGGCGCCGTGGCGCGCATACAGCGCACGGGTCAGGCGCAGCATGTTGTGCGTGCAGCAGGTCTCCATGGTCTTCGCCGAGCCCAGGTGCGAGGCGAAGTCCGCCACCGGAAAGAAATGCTCGTTGTCGCCGTGGCCGCCCGTGGCGAAGCTGCGCTGGCCGACCACCGTTTCCCAGAAGAACTCCGCGGCGGGGCCGTATTCGGCGGGGCCCGCGAACTGCCCGATGCGCTGCAGCCCGATGATCTTGGGGATCTGCGTGTTCGCATGCAGGCCGTCCAGGCGGTCTTCGTGCCGGGTCAGAGGCTCGAGCACGCGCCGGTGCACGAAGCGCTGTGCGAGTTCCAGGAATCTTCGCTCGCCGGTGAGCTCGAAGGTATCGGCCAGCACCTCGGCCATGCCGCCGTGTTCGCGATCGAGCATCTGCTGCATCGAGGTCTCGCTCACGCCCTTGCAGGCCGTATCGATCCAGCCGGCAAAGCGGGCGAGGACCTCGAGTGCCTGTGCGCTGCCTCGATGCACGTGCGCATCGCGCAGCCCGGCCAGCACCTTGTGCGTGGTGTACCAGGGAACGCCGGCGAATGGCCTGCCCGCGAGGCTGTCGGCGAGCGGTGCGATGCCGTCGGGAAATGCCGTGAGCCATCCGCCGGTGCGCGCCTGGCATGCGGCGAGCTCCGCCACGATGTGGTCCACGCGTGCGGCGAAGCGCGCATCGCCGCCGGCCTGGTGCATGCAGGCGGCCGCGCCGAGGTAGTGGCCGAGCGTGTGCCCATGGCAGCGGATGTCGATCCAGGGCTCGACCGATTCCCAGCCACCGTACACCGGCGCGCGCGGCACGAGGCCGGCGTTGGCGCGGAAATTCGCCAGCAGGCGATCCGGTTCGAGCTTCAGTAGATAGTCGGCATCGCGGCGTTGCGCGTCCAGGAACGGGCCTTCACCCAGCTTCACCTCGGCCAGCGTGAAATAGCGATGCGGCGGGCGCTCGGCGGAAGCGCCGCGGGCGAACTGGCCGGGGTGCACGGCCACCGCCGCCGCGGCGCCGAATATCTTCAGCGCGTCGCGGCGTGAGTGTCGATGCCTCATGTGCGCAGTCTACGCAGACATCTGGATGACGGTGTAGGAGCGGGCCGGCAGCTTCACCGACATCTTCGTGCCCGCCCTGCCTGCATCCAGTTTCGTGCTGACGACGCGCTCCGGATTCTCGAAGGTGTTGAAAGCCTTGAGGTCCGGGCCCGTGACCGTCTCGCAGGCCAGTACCTTCGAAGGCGCCACATCCTCGAAAGTCAGCGCCAGCTCGCGTTCGGAGTCGAGGTCACGATTGAGCGCGAACACGGCGATGCGCCGGTCCTTGGCATCGTAGGTCGCGACCACGTCGAGGAAGGGCACATCGGCATTGCGCGCGAAGTCCGGGCGCAGGCCGGCGGCGCGGATCGGATAGGTCTCGCTCTCCACCTGGATGTCGAGCACGCGCCCGCGCGCGTATTTCAGCACCATGGCATAAGGGTAGTAGATGGACTGGCGCAGGATGCCTTTCTCGTTGGTCACGAGCGGCGCGATCACGTTGATGATCTGCGCCAGGCAGGCCACGCGCACGCGTTCCGACTGGCGCATCAGCGTATTGAGGAAGCCGCCCGTGAGCATCGCGTCCTCGAGGTTGTACACCTCCTCGAGCAGGTGCGGCGCGAACTGGCCCTTGCCGTCGAGGTGCTCGCGCGAGCGCGCGCGGTACCACACGTTCCACTCGTCGAACGACAGCCACAGCTTCTTCGGCGAGCGCGTCACGCCCTGGATGTAGTCGCACACCGCGGTGATCTCCTGGATCTGGCGCTCCATGTCCAGGTTCATCGCAAGGAAGCGCTCGCTCTTGCCGCCGGACAGCGCCGGCTCGTTGCCGTAGTAGTTGTGCAGCGAGATGCCGTCGACCATGTCGTAGCATTCCTCGAGCACCTCGCGATCCCACACGAGGTAGGTCGGCAGAATGGTGTTGCTCGAGCCGCAGGCGATCAGGTTCACGTCCGGGTCGATCACGCGCGCCTGCTGCGCGATGTCGCGCGCCTTGCGGCCGTACTCGCGCGCGGTGAGGCGCCCCATCTGCCAGGGGCCGTCCATCTCGTTGCCCAGGCACCAGTACTTGACCTTGTGGGGCTGCTCGTAGCCGTGCGAGCGGCGCAGGTCGCTCCACTTGGTGCCCTTGGCGAAGTTGCAGTACTCGATGTACGCCACGGCCATCTCCGAGGTCCCCGTGCCGAGGTTGAAACCGAGCAACGGCTCGGTACCGACGGCCTTGGCCCAGTCCATGAATTCGTTGGTGCCGAACTGGTTGGTCTCGAGCGAATTCCAGGCGCGCTCGAGCACCGTGGGACGCTTGTCCTTGGGGCCGACGCCGTCGAGCCAGTGGTAGCCCGAGACCATGTTGCCGCCGGGATAGCGGATGATGGGAACGTGCAACCCGGCGACCTCGCGGATGGCGTCCGTGCGAAAGCCGCGCGCATCCGACAACGGATTGCCCGGATCGTAGACGCCCGTGTAGATGGAGCGCCCGAGGTGCTCGAGGAAGGCGCCGAACAGGCGGCGGTTGAAATCCGCGCGCGGCGCGACCAGGCCCAGGGTCGCGCGCGCGGTGCGGCCGCGCGCCTGCCCGTAACCCGGCAGCGAGAAGGCCGAGGCGGCGGCGAGCCCGGCGCCGGCAAGGCCCATTTGCGAGAGAAACTCGCGGCGAGAGGATCGAGTTTTCATGGCGACTCCTGCGGTTGGCGTCCGAGTGCATTCACGTCGAGCGTGGGCCATCCGTCATGCCAGCCGAGCTCGAGAATCTTGAGTTTCGAGGTGCCGCGGTCGTGCGCGTCGTACGCGTGCACGACGAACCAGTCGCGGCCGTCGAAGTTGTAGACACTGTTGTGGCCGACTCCGGGCCAGTCGGCATTGCCGGCGATCAGCACGGTGCCGCCGCCCTTGTCCATGCGCTCCCCGTGGACGTCGAGGTAGGGGCCGGTGAGGGCGCGTGATCGGCCGACGACCACCTTGTAGTCGCTGTTCACGCCGCGGCAGCAGTGGTCCCAGGACGCGAACAGGTAGTACCAGCCGTCCTTGCGGAAGATGAAGGGGGCTTCGACCGAGGCGGGTTCGGGCTCGGCGTCGTCGATGAGCACCGAGCGCTCGCGCTTGGCCAGCGAGTGCCATTCCTGCGGCTCGGCCAGGTGCAGGCGATCGGGCGCGAGTTTCGCGAGGCGCAGGCCGGCCCAGAACGAGCCGAAGGCCAGCCATGGCGTGCCGTCGGTGTCGACCACGAGCTGCGGGTCGATGGCGTTCCACAGGTCGCGGTAGGGAATGGACTGCACGACGATGCCGTGATCGATCCAGCGGTAGTTGGGCGAGCGGCGGTCGAGCGTGCGGTTGGTGGCGACGCCGATGGCGGAAGTGATCTTGCCGCCCGCGGAGACGCAGTAGAAAAGATGGTAAGTGCCGTCGTGCAGCGAGATGTCCGGCGCCCAGAAACGTCCCTGGAAATTCGCCACCACCTTCGACGTCCACGCCGGCGGCGTATCGAACACCGGCGGCTCCTTCTTCCAGGCGCGGCGGTCCTTCGAGCTGTACACGCTGATGCCGCGTCCGGTGCCGAAGAGATAGTAAGTGTCGCCTTCACGGATCATGACCGGATCGTGGATGCGCACGTCTGCCGAGTATTCGGGCTCGGCGGCCTGCAGCGCCGTGCACAGCCCCAGCAGCGCGAGAATGCCGCCGCGGCTACGCATGCAGCTGGTACTCGATGGCGGCGCGGTACTCCTGGCCTGGACGCAGGATCGCATCCGGGAACCGCGGCTGGTTGGGCGCATCGGGCAGGCCCTGCGGCTCGAGGATGATGCCGCTGCCGATGGCCGGATGCGTGCGCTGCAGGAACTGGCCGTTGTAGAACTGCAGGCCGGGACCGCTGCCCAGCATCTTCAGGCGCAGATCGCCGTCCGGCGACCACAGTTCGCAGGCGCAATCCGCGTCGCGGTCCAGCACCCAGCAATGGTCGTAGCCGCCGGCATGGGCAAGCTGCGGATGCGCGCGAGGATCCGGCGGTGCGACCCGCCGGGCGTGGCGGAAATCGAATGGCGTGCCTTCGACGGGGGCGATCTCGCCGGTGGGGATGAGCCCGGCCCGCACGGGTAGATAGTGCGAGGCCGGGATGCGCAGCCGCTGCGTGGTGGCATCCGTGCGCGGGTCCGGAGCGAGGTTGAAGTAAGGGTGATAGGTGAGGTTCACCGGCGTCGGCGCGTCGGTCTGCGCCTGGATCGTGATCGACAGGGAGTGCTCGCCGGCGAGCAGGGTCAGCGTGACGTCGAGCGAGCCCGGGTAGCCTTCTTCTCCGGCCGGCGAGCGATATCCGAGCGTGGCGCGGTGTTCACCGGCATCGACGATGCGCCACAGCCGTCTGCCGAAACCGAGTGCGCCACCGTGCAGGTGATTGACGCCTTCGTTGGCGGTCAGGCGGTGTTCGCGCCCGTCGATCGAGAACTTCGCATCGGCGATGCGGTTGCCGAATCGCCCCACCAGCGGCCCGACGTAGGCGCGATCGCGTAGATAGTCGTCGAGGCCATCGAGCCGCAGGATCAGGTCGCGGCGAACCCCGGCCACGGGATAGGTGAGCCGGTGCAGGATGGCGCCGTAGGTCAGCACTTCTACCTGCAGCCCGTGCGCCCGTCCCAGCACGATGGCGTCGACGCGCTGGCCGCCCCCGAGCGTGCCGAAGGAACGGATCATGGCGCAGGCTAGTACTTGCGCTTCGGCAGCTCCTGCGCCGCGACTTCGCGCGGGAATACCGACTCCTCGGTCACGATGCGCTTCGGGATGGCCTTGCCCGCCACCACGTCCTTGACCGCGGCCATCAGCTGCGGGCCCAACAAGGGGCTGCATTCCACAGTGACATTGAGCGAGCCTGCGATCATGGCCTCGAAGGCGCCTTTCACGCCGTCGATCGACACGATGATGATGTCGGTGCCCGGCTTGAGCCCGGCTTCCTCGATGGCCTGGATGGCGCCGATGGCCATGTCATCGTTGTGCGCGAACAGCACGTTGATCTTCTTCGCATCTGCCTTCAGGAAGGCCTCCATGACCTCCTTGCCCTTGGCCCGCGTGAAGTCGCCGGTCTGCGAGCGGATGATCTTGTAGCGCGGATCGGCCGAGATGATCTCGGTGAAGCCCTTCTTGCGGTCGTTGGCCGGCGCGGAGCCGACCGTGCCCTGCAGCTCGACGATGTTGATGTCGCCCTTGACGTCCTTGCCGGGTCCGTTCGCGTAGTAGTCCACCAGCCAGCGCCCGGCCTTGCGGCCTTCCTCGACGAAATCCGAACCGATGAGCGAGACGTACAGCGAATCGTCGCTGACCTCGACGGCCCGATCGGTGAGGATCACCGGAATCTGTGCGGCCTTGGCTTCGCGCAGTACGGTTTCCCAGCCGGTTTCCACCACGGGGGAGAACGCGATGACGTCCAC
>DASTRL010000002.1:0-4119 GCA_035761265.1 Steroidobacteraceae bacterium | reverse complement strand
CGCGCGGATCCTAACTAACGGGGCAGGCGGGGGTCACCTGGGCGGCGCGAGCTGCCCGGGTGATCCTGGCCTGGCGTGCATCACCGTGGCGGTCGGCCGGACCGGCGCTTAAGATTCCCGCATGCCGCAAGTCATCGACGTGCAGAAGGCCGCCGCCGCGCTTTCCGAGCTCTGGTCGCCGCGCGTGGTCGGCGAGGTGGACGACGTCTACATCAAGGTGGCCAAGGTGCACGGCACCCTGGCCTGGCACAGCCACGCGGACGAGGACGAGCTGTTCCTGGTGCTCGAGGGGCGGCTGCGCATCGAGATGGAGAGCGGCGCCGTCGAACTGAACGCCGGCGAGATGTACGTGGTGCCCAAGGGCGTGCGCCACAATCCCGTGGCCGAGCAGGAATGCCGCATCCTGCTGATCGAGCGCAAGTCGACCCGGCACACGGGCGACACGGTCACGGAAAAGACCCGCTCGATCGCCGAGCAGCTGCGTCCGGTGTGAGCGGCGCGCCCGGGTAGCTAGGCCGGCAGAGATTGCCGGACCGCGGCCCAGCTCGCGGCGGGCTGCCACGGCGCCTGTGCCTGCGACTCTTCTTCCATGGTGCGCCGCACCTGATCGACGGACCAGCCGGTGCGCTCGGCCATCTGTTCGACGCTCAGGCCGCTCCAGGCCAGTCGCCAGAGCGCCGCACGCTGCGCTTCCGGGGGAAGCCGCTGGAACTGCAACCTTGCCGTTCTGTTCATGGGACCTCCATTTCGAGCCATTGGGGCGACCGCGAAGAATAGGAATTCCGCGGAATCCTTCAAGGGGGTTGCTCGTCGGAAATCGGGAGGCAAGGCCGGCGGGTTCCGCCATGCGGGCACCTCCGAAAATTTCCCGGAATAATTTGGCAGTTCTGCCTCCCGATTGCGTCTTCTTGGGTTGATGACCGTGGCTGTCGCGCAGAATCGCGCTGTCACCCACCCATACCAAGGAGAGATCGATGGGATTCGACGCGGACATGCGCAAGGTCACGGAGCGATACAAGAAGTGGGCGGAAACCGCCATCATCACCAACGACGACTTCGCCGCGATCGACAGCCTGATCCAGCGCCACTACGACGACCGCGGCCGCCTGTTCGATGAGTTGCAGAATGCGCTCAAGCGCGACACGGACATCCAGAGCCCGTGGGACAACCTGTGCGACAAGGGTCTCGATCTCACCGAGCGGCTGAACAACGAGATTTCCAGGAAAATCCCCGATGGTTTCCGCGGCCTCGGCATGAGCGATTTCTACGAAGGCGAGAAGACGGCGTGGCAGAACTGCAAGGGCGGAAGGATCGGCCTCATCACCGAGGCGATGTTCGAGATCGGCAGGAATGACGTCGAGATCTACAAGAAGCTCGAGGAGGACCTGAAGCGCGCGCGCGAGGATGCAAAGGTCATCGATGAAGTCTCGCGGACGACGTTTGCCGGATTCAGCGAGAAGGTCCGCGAAGTGGCGGCCGAGATCGGCAGCATCCTGGTGTCGGCGGCCGCGATCGCGTTGCCGCAGATCCCCAAAGCGCTGGTGCCGAAGGCCCGGCGCATGACGGAAACCTTGATCAAAGGATCGAGCACCGTGCGCGAGCTCACGAAGAAGAAACGCGCGATCAAGGAGATCCTGGCGCGCAACTCCGAGCTGGTGAGCAACGCGAAGGCGAAGATCGGCGACGGCGCGGTGCGCGACATCCAGAAGCGCGCCGAGGAGCTCGCGATGTCCTGGAAGGATGCCGAGCGCGGCGACTACGACGCCCAGGACTGGGAGGCGTTCGGCCGCGCCTGTGTCGAAGTGCTCAAGAACAAGGCCGAACCCATCGTGGAGAAGGCCAGGATCCTGTTCGACAACATGCATCCCATGTATCTCGAGGCGTTGAAGACATCCTTCATCACGCTGTTCAGCGACCCCTCGACGCTCGAGAATTTCCGCGGCCAGCTCAACAACGAGATGCAGAAGCTGCTCGAGCAATACACGGCGCAGGAGCTGCAGATCGCTTCGTTGCGCGACAGTGAGCCGAAGCGTTCCGCCAACGCGGAAGTGCAGCAGATGATCAAGGAGATCAACGAGGCATTGGCCGAGCTCCGGAATGCCATCCGCGAGATCGACGAACAGATGAAGATCTGAGCTGGAGAATTCCCATGGCGAACAATTCCGACTGGTTCGTCGCGCCCACCGGCGTGCGCGGCGATGGCACGCGCGAGCGCCCGTTTCACGACCCCTGGGTTGCCTTCCGCCGCGCCGAGCCCGGCGACACCATCCACGTCGCGGCGGGCGTGTATCACGGCCGTTTCGATCGCTCCTCGTGGTTCATCGCCTGCCCGCGGCTCACCGTGCTCGGCGGGTACTCGCGCGATTTCACGACGCGCACTCCCTGGAAGACGCCCTCGGTATTCGCCTGCCAACCGGGCTACGAGTACGCGCGCGAGAGCAATCTCATCGCCGGCCGCGACGATCACTCCGGCCTCGTTCTCGATGGGCTGTGCTTCGACGCCGCGGGTCGCAACAAGTACTCGGACGATGCGCAGGGCGGCATCGGGCAGATTCCGTCCATGGACGGCATGTCGGCCTCCTTCAGCGCGCCGGACGTCGTCATCCGCAACTGTGTGTTCGCCAACAGCGCCAACGGCGGCGTGGAGCTGCAGGGCAGCGGGTCGCGCTTCGAGAACAACGTGGTCATCAACGTGATCGGCCTGGCGATGCTTGCCTTGCGCAGCTCGTCGCAGCTGATCGAGCAGCCCATCGTGGTCACAGGCAATGCATTCTGCTTCGCGCACGACCTGAACGATCCCGCCGGGCAGGGTGGCGATCGTTCGCAGGGCGTCCGCGTGCAGGCGCCCGCGCTCATCGAGGGCAACGTGTTCGTGGCCTGCGGCAATGCCGCGATCGGCGTGCTGCTCGATGCGGGCCGTGTCGCCATCGAGCGCAACCTGTTCTTCGCGTCACCGCACGATCTCATCACGTGTAACACTTCCGGGTTCAAGGGCGAGATCAGGGACAAGAACCTCGAAGAGCTCGAAGACATCGGGTTCAAGGGTTGTGCCGGCAACGAGGTGCGCGACCCGTCCATCACCGGTCTGCCGGCCCCGTGGCTCGACGCGGTCACGCGCGATCTGTGGGCGCGCTATGCCACGCCGCCGCACAGCGCATCGAACGCGCTGCGCGTGGCGGCGGGACTGCCGCCGCTGACGCCCGCCGACGTCGAGCCCGATGACGGCAAAGGCGCGGTGTCGCCCCGCTACGCGGTGAACGACATCGGCAGGCTCACGATCGGCGCGGGGCCCGGCTTCCATGCCGCGGAGTTGCCCGTGTCGCTGACACCGCGCGTGCCACCGCCCGCGGCCGACTGCCGGCGCATCGAATGGGGGGCGATGGTGGCGCCCGAGGCGGGACTTGCGAACACGCGCGTCGAGCTGCGCGTGGGCTTCGGCGGCGAGCAGAACACCCAACTACTCGCCGACGCGGGACCCGAGACGCACATGGGCGTGCGTGTCTACCAGCCGGGCAGCGACGACGACTCGCTGTTCGTGCTGATCGCGCGCAATTCGTTCGCCTCGCGGCAATACCGCGAATCGCGCAGCTATACGCGCGGTGTCGAAGTGGAGAAGACCTACTGGCTGCGCGGCGTCTATCGCTCCGACCTCGGTGTCACCCGGCAGAAGGCGACGCTGATCGTCGAGGACGTGTCGCCGGCGCCGATTTTCACGCCGCCGCTGCCGCAGCGACCGGCGGGACGCGACTTGTTCGTACGCGCCGGCTCCTCGGGCGGTGATGGCAGCCGCGAGAAGCCGTTTCGGGATCCGTTCCAGGCGCTGGAGAAATGCGAGGGCGGCGACACGATCCACGTCGCCGCCGGGGAATACTTCGGCAAGCTGCGCTCGGGCAAGTGGCTGCTGACCATGCGCAACCTGGCGCTGCTGGGCGGCTACGACGCGGGATTCACCGTGCGCGAACCGTGGGCGAACCCGACGCGCTTCTCGCTCGATGCGGACGAGAAGGCCAAGGGCCGGCCGGGCGGTACCATCCTCTACTCGGAGGAGAACAGCGACGGACTGGTGCTCGATGGCTTCGTGTTCGATGGCGCGACCTGGAACTCGTACAAGGACGGTTC
>DASTRL010000001.1:0-13655 GCA_035761265.1 Steroidobacteraceae bacterium | reverse complement strand
CTATCCACCGGATCCCAACGTCAACTTCATCAAGCGCCTGGTGGGATTGCCCGGTGACCGCGTCGAGGTTCGCGACGACCAGCTCGTCATCAATGGCCAGCTGATCCCGCAGGAGCCGAAGGGCTACTACTCGGATGGCTGCTACTTGGGGCTGCGGCTGTCGGAAGAGAAGCTCGGCGAGCACACCCACCAGGTCATGTCCTGCCACTCCGCGGACGCACTGGAGCGCTCGCGGTCCTTCGGCTTCTCCGGCAGCACCGCCTTGCCCCAGTGCGATCGCAAGAAGATCGATCGCGACGTGGGCAATTATATCTGCAACGAAAACGTGGGCCCGGACGGGCGGGATTCCGGCGACAAGGTCGTGGAGGTGGTGCCCGCCGGCCACTACCTCATGATCGGCGACAACCGGGACAACAGCGACGATGGCCGGCGCTGGGGCTTCGTGCCCGATGAATACATTGTCGGCAAGGCCACGCGAATCTGGTTCAATTTCGACCTGGAGCGCCCCGGTTCCAAGGTCGTCAACTGGAGCCGCATCGGCAAAGGTATCGAGTGATCGAATCCTGGGAGGACAGATGAGAAGCAGACAACGTGGAGTGACGATGATCGGCTGGATTTGCCTGCTGATTCCCGTCGCGATCGTCGGTTACGCCGCGATCCGCGTGACGCCGAAATATCTGAATTACTACAAACTCGTGCAGGCCATGAAGGAAACGGCCACGCAACTGAAGTCCGACGAAGCGCTGTCGCCGCAGGCAATTCGTGGCGCGCTCGAGCGGCGTTTCGACACCGGATACGTCGAGATGGACCCGAAGGACGTCGAGGTCACCAAGGGCGATAACGGCTGGCAGATGCATGCCGAATACGAGGATACGGCACCGTTGTTCGGCAACCTGTCGCTGTTGATGTCGTTCAATGAAACGGTACCCATCGGCTGAATGCGCCACTCATGAGCACGGCTGAGTCCCAGGCGCACTCGCTCGCCGCGCGGCTCGGCTACGTACCGCGCGACCTGGCGTTGTTCGTCGTCGCGCTCACGCATCGCAGCGCCGAGGGTGCCAACAACGAGCGCCTCGAATTCCTCGGGGACTCCGTGCTCAACCTGCTGTTGTCCGAGCGGCTGTATCGCGAGTTCCCCGGCGCCAGCGAGGGCGACCTGTCGCGGCTGCGTGCCCGGCTCGTCAGCGAGGAGCCCCTGGCGGAGATCGCGCAAGGCATGCGACTTGGAGAGTTGCTGTTGTTGGGATCGGGTGAGCTCAAGACGGGCGGATTCCGCCGTCAGTCCATCCTCGCGGATGCCTTCGAGGCGCTGTGTGGAGCGCTGTATCTGGACGGCGGACTCGAAGCCGTGCGGGCCCGCATCGGCCCACTGTTCGAGGCGCGAATGGCCGCCTTGCCCGAGCCTTCCACGCTCAAGGATGCCAAGACACGGCTGCAGGAACATCTGCAGGCCAGTGGACATCCGCTGCCGGTGTACGCCGTCAAGCGAACCAGCGGCGAACCGCACGCGCAGATGTTCCTGGTGTCCTGCGCCCTGCCGCACGCCGGCATCGAGACCGAAGGCGAAGGACCCAGCCGTCGCCGCGCCGAGCAGGTGGCGGCGCGCGCCGCACTGCAGGCGATGGGCCTCCATGAGTGAAGCCGCGGCATTTCGCGCCGGGTTCGCGGCGCTGGTCGGCCGGCCCAACGTCGGCAAGTCGACGCTGCTCAACGCGCTGGTCGGGGAGAAGGTCTCGATCGTGACGTCGCGGCCGCAGACCACGCGCCACCGCGTGCTGGGCGTGCTCAACCGCCCCGGGGTGCAGCTTGCCTTCGTCGACACGCCCGGACTGCATCTCGGTGAGCGGCGCGCCCTGAACCGGGCCATGAACCGCACCGCGGCCGCGGCCCTGGCCGATGCCGACCTCGTGGTGTTCGTGGTCGAAGCGCTGCGCTTCGGTGAGGAAGACGAGGCGGTGCTGCGGCGCATCCGCGACTCCGGCCGCGATTCCATCGCGGTCATCAACAAGGTCGACAAGGTCAATCCCAAGGAAAGACTGCTGCCGTTCGTGGCGGAGCTCGCCGCGAAGCACGGCTTTCTCGACGTCGTGCCGGTTTCGGCTCAGAAGGGCGTCAATCTCGACCGACTGGTCGAGGTGATCGCCGCGCGACTGCCCGAATCGCCGCAGCTCTTTCCCGCCGACCAGCGCACGGATCGCGGCATCGAATTCCAGATCGCCGAAACCATCCGCGAGAAGCTCACCATGGAGCTGGTCGAGGAGCTGCCATATGGCATCGCGGTGGAGATCGAGAAGCTCGAAGAGCAGGACGGGCAGCTGGTGGTGCACGCCGTCATCTGGGTGGATCGCTCCGGCCAGAAGCCCATCGTCATCGGCGCCAAGGGTTCGCGCCTCAAGCGCATCGGGCAGAAGGCGCGCGAGGAGCTGAATTCCCGTCTCGGCCGTCGCCTGCACCTGAACCTCTGGGTCAAGGTGCGCGAGGACTGGGCCGACGATGCGCGCGCGCTGGCGCAACTGGGACTCGAGTGATGATGCCGCGCGAACGCATCACGCTCGAGCCGTCCTATGTGCTGCACAGTCGCGAGTACCGCGATACCAGCCGCATCCTCGACGTGTTCAGCGCTGCGCATGGCCGCCTGACGCTGTTCGCGCGCGGCGCGCGCGGTCCGAAATCGAAGCTCGCCTCGTTGTTGATGCCGTTCCGGCCGCTGCTGCTGTCGTGGAGCGGGCGCGGCGATGCGGCGCAACTGACCGCGGCCGAGCCGGACGGCGAGGCGCCGCCGCTGCCCTCGCGACAGGTGCTGTCCGGGTTCTACCTCAACGAGCTGATCATCAACCTCACCACCCGCCACGATCCGCAGCCGCAGCTGTTCGAAGACTACGCCGCGGCGCTGTGCAGCCTGGCGGCCGACACCGCGCCGGAGCCCACGCTGCGCGTCTTCGAGAAGCGCCTGCTCGCATCGCTGGGTTACGGCCTGGAGTTCGCAGTACAGTCCGGGACTTACTACCGCTTCCGTGTCGGTGAAGGCCTGGCCGAGGTGCGTGAGGATGCGCCCGGCGCCTACCCGGGCCGTTGCCTGCTTGCACTGCAGGAGGAAAAACTCGCCGACGTCGAATCGCTCGACGTGGCGCGGCGCGTGCTGCGCCAGGCCCTGGATCATTGTCTGGAAGGCCGCGAGCTGCGCACGCGCACCGTCGCGCGGTCGATGCTGCGGCGAGGAAATCCATGAGCACCCTGTCCCGAATCGAACTCGGTATCAACATCGATCACGTCGCCACGGTACGCCAGGCACGCCGTGCGCCGTATCCCGATCCCGTACACGCGGCGCTGCTCGCCGAGCAGGCGGGAGCCGACAACATCACCCTGCACCTGCGCGAGGACCGCCGCCACATCCAGGACCGGGACGTGCACTCGCTGCGGCCGCTGCTGCAGACGCGCATGAACCTCGAGATGGGCCTGACCACCGAAATGCTGAAGATCGCGACGGGCGTGCGCCCGCACGATTGCTGTCTCGTGCCGGAGAATCGTGTCGAGATCACCACCGAAGGTGGTCTCGACGTGGCCGCCGACGTGGCGCGCATCGCGGCGGGCGTGAGCGAGCTGTCCGCGGCGGGCATTCGCGTGGCGCTGTTCATCGCGCCGGACCTGGCGCAGGTGGAGGCCGCCAGGCGCAGCGGCGCACCCGTCATCGAGCTGCACACCGGCACCTACGCGGACGCCACGGGCTCCGCGCGTGCGCGCGAACTCGAGCGCCTGTCCACCGCGGCAAAACGTGCCGCGAACCTCGGGCTCGAGGTGCATGCCGGGCACGGGCTCACCTACCACAACGTGATTCCCGTGGCCGCCATCCCGGAGATCGTCGAGCTCAACATCGGCCATTGCATCATTGCGCGCGCGATCTTCACGGGACTCGAAGCCGCGGTTCGCGACATGAAGGCGCTGATGCTCGGGGCGCGTCGATGATCTTCGGCATCGGCGTCGACGTGCTCGAGGCCGCGCGCGTCAAGAAGCTGTACGACAAATACGGCGAGCACTTCGTCGAACGGCTGCTGTTGCCGCAGGAGCACGCGCAGCTGGCCAAAACGAAGCGAACCGAGCGGTTTCTCGCCATGCGTTTTGCGGCCAAGGAGGCCATCGTCAAGGCCATGGGCACGGGCTTTGCGCATGGCATGTGGATCCGCGACGTGGGCGTGGTGCAGAACGCCTGGGGCCGTCCCGAAGTCGTGTATTCGCCGCGCGGCGAGAAGATGCGGCAGAAGCTCGGCATCGGCAATGGCCACGTGACGCTCACCGACGAGGCCGGGCTCATCGTCGCGGTGGCGGTGCTGGAGACGGCGGCGCGCGGCCGGATCGCGCGCGCCGTCGGCAAGGTACGCGCGAAAGTGGCGCGCAAGAAGTCGGCACGCGGGCGCAAATCCTCATGAATTCACTGGTATTCGACATCGAGACCGTGCCGGACGTGGAGTTCGGCCGGCGCCTGTTCGGTCTCGAGGGGCTCGGCGACGACCAGGTCGCCAAGGCCATGCAGGCCAAGTCCCGCCAGGATTCTGGCAGCGACTTCCTGCCGCACGAGCAGCACCGCATCGTGGCCATTTCCTGCGCGTTCCGCTCCCGCGAGGGATTCCGGGTCTGGAGCCTGGGCGAGGAGGGCGCCACCGAGCGCGAGCTGGTACAGCGCTTCTTCGACGGCATCGAGCGTTTTTCGCCGGATCTGGTGAGCTGGAATGGCGGCGGTTTCGACCTGCCGGTGCTGCACTACCGGGCCCTGCGCCACCAGGTGGCGGCGCCTCGCTACTGGGAGACCGGCGACGAGGACAACGCATTTCGTTACAACAACTATCTCGGCCGTTTCCACTGGCGGCACGTGGACCTGATGGACGTGCTCGCCGGCTACCAGAATCGCGCGCGCGCCTCGTTGTCCGACACGGCGGTGTTGTTGGGTTACCCCGGCAAGCTCGGCTTCGACGGCTCGCAGGTGTGGGGCGCGTTTCAACGCGGTGAGCTCACGCGCATCCGGCGCTACTGCGAAACCGACGTCGTCAACACCTGGCTGATCTTCCTGCGCTTCCAGCACATGCGCGGGCGTCTCACGGACGGCGGCCTCGCCGAGGAGCTGGCGCGCACCCGCGCCTGGCTCACCGAGGCCAGACAGCCGCACTTCGACGAGTTTCTCGCGGCGTGGAGCTCGTGATGGGGCGCGCCGCACGGGCTGCCAACGCCGCGATCGAGACCGGCATGATCGTCGATCTCACCCACGAGGCCGAGGGTGTGATCCGCGGCGAAGGCAAGACGGTGTTCGTGGCGGGCGCGCTGCCGGGCGAGCGCGTCAGCTTCCGCCGCGTGAGCTTTCACAAGAGTCACGACGAAGCCGAGCTCATCGAGGTGCACGAGGCCTCGCCGGATCGCGTGGCACCACGCTGTGCACACTTCGGCGTGTGCGGCGGCTGCGCGCTGCAGCACCTCGACCCGCGGGCGCAGCTGCGCGCCAAGCAGAAGGAGCTGGCCGACAACCTGGAGCGCATCGGGCGCGTGGCTCCCGAGGAGTGGTTGGCTCCCTTGTTAGGCCCCGTGTGGGGTTACCGGCGCCGTGCGCGCCTGTCATCGCGCTACGTGTCGAAGAAGGGCCGCAGCCTGGTCGGCTTCCGCGAGAAGCAGGGCAAGTACGTCGCCGACGTAGCGCGTTGCGAGGTGCTGGCGGAGCCCGTCGCCAGCCTGGTCGGCAATTTGGGCGAGCTGCTGACCGGCATGCAGCGTCGTGAGAGCGTTCCGCAAATCGAGGTGTCGTTGTCGGACGGCGAGCGCGTGCTGGTGATGCGCGTGCTGGATCCTCTGCCGGAATCCGATCTCGAAGCGTTGCGCGCCTTCGAGCGCGAGCACGGGCTGCGCATCCTGCTGCAGCCGGGCGGGCTGGACTCGGTCGCGCCGCTGACTCCCGGGCCGGTGGACCTGCACTACCGGCTGGACGATTTCGACCTGCGGCTGGACTTCGGTCCCACCGACTTCGTGCAGGTCAACGGCGCGATCAACAACGCCATGGTGGCGCGCGCCATCGAACTACTGCAGGTGTCTGCGGGCGATCGGGTGCTCGACCTGTACTGCGGGCTGGGCAATTTCACGCTGCCGCTGGCGCGGCGCGCGGCCGCGGTAGTTGGGGTGGAGGGCGAGGCCGGCCTCATCGAACGGGCGCGTGCCAATGCCCGGCGGAACGGCCTGCAGAACACCGCTTTCCACGTGGCCGACCTGTCGGTGGCCCCCGACAGGACGCTGCCCTGGATGCGAGGGGGGTATGACAAGGTCCTGTTAGACCCACCCCGGGTCGGCGCCCGCGAGGTTTTGAGCGCCGTTGCACAGCTTAGGCCGCACCGGGTGGTGTATATCTCCTGCCACACGGGCTCGCTCGCGCGTGATCTTGGCCTGCTCACCCAGGAGCATGGCTTTCGCTTACGGGCCGCCGGTGTACTTGATATGTTTCCGCACACCACACACGTGGAGTCCATGGCGGTGCTCGAACGGGCGCCGTAGCCCCTGGGCTCCGGAAGACGGGACGCTGACGTGACCTTGGGCCCATTGATGGTCGATGTCGCCGGCCTCGAGCTCACGCCCGAGGACCGCGACGTGCTGCGCCATCCGCTGGTCGGCAGTGTGATCCTGTTCACACGCAACTACGCCTCCCCCGAACAGCTGCGCCGCCTGGTGTCCGATATCCACGCCGTGCGCAACCCGGCGCTGATCGTCGCCGTCGACCAGGAAGGCGGGCGCGTGCAGCGTTTCCGGTCCGAGTTTTCCGCGCTGCCCGCGCCGCGACGCATGGGTCATGCGTGGGATCTCGACCCCAGGCAGGGCCTGAAGCTGGCGCGATCCATGGGGTGGCTCATGGCCGCGGAGCTGCGCGCCCACGGGGTGGACCTGTCGTTCGCGCCCTGCGTGGACCTCGACTACGGCGTGAGCGAGGTCATCGGCGACCGCGCCTTCCATTCGAAGCCCGAGGCCGTCGCGCAGCTCGCGCTGGCCTACATGCAGGGCATGAAGGACGCCGGCATGGCCGCGACGGCCAAACATTTCCCCGGCCACGGCGCCGTGACCGCGGACTCGCACAAGTCGCTGCCGGTGGACCGGCGCGGCTGGAACGAGCTCGGCGATGACCTCGCGCCCTATCGCCGGCTGATCGCCAATGGATTGCCGGGCGTCATGGTGGCCCACGTGCTGTTTCCGGCGGTGGCGCCGGAGCCCGCGAGCCTCTCGCGCCGCTGGGTGCAGAACGCGCTGCGCGAGGAATTGCATTTCGAAGGGGCGGTGTTCACCGATGACCTTTCCATGGGAGGTGCCGCCGAATACGGCGACATCGTGGCACGCGCCACGGCGGCGCTCGCCGCCGGCTGCGACGTGCTGCCGGTGTGCAACGATCGCGCTTCGGTGGCCCAACTACTCGACGGCCTGAAGTGCGAAGCCCAGCCGAGCTCGCACCTGCGACTGGTGCGCATGCGCGGCCGCGCCGCGCCCGAGCGCGAGGCGCTGTTCGCAGGCGATGCCTGGCGCGCCAGCCAGGAGCTGCTGGCGAATTCCGCGGCTGCTCCCAGGCTCAGCCTGACGGCGGGTCACTCGTGAGCAATGGCTTCAACGGTGATTTCCTGCGGGGCGCGCTCGATGTCGCGCCCGAAGGCGTGGTGATCTGCGAAGCCCGCGGCGAGCAGCCCGTGGTCTATGTGAACCCGGCCTTCTGCCGCCTCACCGGCTACGAGATCGGCGAGCTGATCGGCAAGAACCTGCGCCTGTTGCAGGGCGCGGATCGCGAGCAGCCGGAGCTCGCGACATTGCGCGATGCGCTGCGCCACTTCGAGCCGGCGCGCGCCCTGCTGCGAAATGTGCGCAAGGACGGCACGGTGTTCGTCAACGACATGCAGATCCACCCGCTGAAGGATGGCAACGGGCAGGTGACGCATTTCATCGGCTACCACCGCGAGGGCGGCACGCGGCCCAAGGCGAACGGCGAGTCGGGCATCCGTGGCCTGCCCAACTGGGTGCGCGAGGACCGGCTCACGGGCCTGGCGTCGCGCTTCTATTTCGAGGACGTGCTGAAGCGCGATTTCGCGCTGGCGCAGCGCGACAAGACCGACATCGCGCTGCTGCTGTTCGATATCGACCAGCTCGGTCCCTACAACGAGATCTTCGACCGCGCCGGCGGCGATGCCGTGGTCAAGCGCGTGGCGCGCGCCATCGCAGGTTCCTTCCGGCGCGGCACCGACGTGGTCGGGCGCTGGGATGGCGCCAGCGTCATCGTGCTGATGCATGGCACGCAGGCCGATCACGTCATCCAGCATGCCACCACCGTCGCGCATCGCGTGCGCGAGCAGCAGATCCATCATCCGCGATCCACGCAGAAGTACGTGACCGTGAGCGGGGGCGTGGCCATCCATACCGCGCGGCCCGAGGACGACGCCGAGAAGTTCCTGCACGCCGTCGAGGCGGCGGTGGCGCGCGCCAAGGAACAGGGGCGCAACCGCATCATCGTCGCGGAAGAATCCGACTTCCGCTGATTGCCGGCGCCGTGCCGCTACCAGCGGTGGTGCACGTGCCGCGCGATTCTTTCCTCGTAGAGCTGGCGCAGGGCCTGCATCGTCGACGGCGGCAGCGGCGGCAACTGGCTCGCGGCCGCATTGGCCTGCGCCTGTGACCGGTTCCTCGCGCCGGGAATGACGACCGAGACCGCATCCTCCATCAGGATCCAGCGCAGCGCGAAGGCGGCCATCGCAGAGCCCGCCGGGACCAGCCCGCGCAGCGCGTCGACGGCTTCGAGCGCCACCTCGTAGGGCACGCCCGAGAAGGTTTCGCCCACGTCGAAGGCCTCGCCATGGCGGTTGAAATGACGGTGATCGTCGGCCGCGAAGCGCGAATCACGCTGCAACTTTCCGGTGAGCAGGCCGCTCGCGAGCGGCACCCGCGCGATCACGCCGACCTGGCGCGCGCGGGCTTCGCGGAAGAACAGCTCCCGCGGTCGCTGCCGGAAGACGTTGTAGATGATCTGCACCGAGGCCACGCCCGGATATTCGATGGCCTTGAGCGCTTCTTCGACCTTCTCGACCGAGACGCCATAGAAGCGGATCTTGCCCGCCGCCACGAGCTCATCGAGCGCCTCGAATACTTCAGGACGGTAGTACACGCCGGTGGGCGGGCAGTGCAGCTGCACGAGGTCCAGCCGGTCCATTCCCAGGTTCTCGCGGCTGCGATCGATGAAGCCCTCGAGGTTCGCGCGCGTGTACCCGCCGGCGACGTGCGGCGCGAGGCGACGGCCGCACTTGGTGGCGACGATGGGCCGCGGGCCGCGCCATTCCTTCAATACTTCGCGGATGATCCGCTCGGAGCGGCCGTCGCCGTAGACGTCGGCCGTGTCGATGAACGTGGTGCCGGCTTCCAGTGCCGCGAACAACGCATCGCGCGCATCCGACTCCGCAACCTCGCCCCACGAGCCGCCGATGGCCCAGGCCCCGAAGCCGATCTCGGAGACGTTCCAGCCCGTGCGGCCGAAGGGCCTCGACGCGATGGACATCAGCGGCCTCCGGTGGAGCGATTCGCCGGCGTCACCAGCGCGACCACGCCGAAGGCGGTGTGGTCGTAGTAGTTCAACTGGTCGAACTTCACGCGCCGCGACTCGCTCATGCTGAACACCTGGCCGGGTGGGGCGCCGAGGCTGGCAGGCACGCTCGACGACTGGTAGTTGAGCGCCATGCCGAGATGCAGATAGGTGCCGCGCTCCAGATAGATGGTGCCCGACAGCCCGGGTACGTTGCCGGCCAGCTTGGCGATGGTGAAGCCGGCACGCGAACCCCAGGAGCTCGCCGTCTGCTGCCAGGCGAAATGCGCGATGGGCTGGTAGTTAGCCGAGTTCTGCAGGCGCGCGGCGACGCCGTTGAGCTTGTACTGCGAAGATGGAACGGACTGCACGAACCGTCCCGCGAACGGCGATTCCGGCGTCTCCGGGCCGCGCGCCACCGGCTTCGCGTTCCAGTCTTCGGCGCCGCCGGCGCCCCCCTGGTTGCGGAACACGATGATCTCGATGTTGTAGACGGTCTGCGGGGCGGCGTTCTGCGCCTGCGCGCAGGTCAGGGGTGCGAGGCCCAGCATCGCCAGCAGCACGGCAAGCAGCTTCATGGGGCGAAAGTATAGCGGGAGGTTCACGAGGGTTTGCGTGCCGGATCGGCGCCCGCCGGTTTGCCCGGGCCGCCCCGGACCGCCGCGGAGCCGCGCAGTTCGCCGAGGAAATTCTCGGCGAATTCGAAGCGCTCCGCGTCATCGTCCGTCTCGCGCGAGATACGCAGCTTGAGCGGGCCTTCCAGACGGTAGTCGCGGTCGGGATGTTGCACCAGGCGTATGACCGATTTCGGGTCCACCTGGTTCTGCTCCTCGAACAGCGCATATCCGCCCTGTGCCCCGAGATCGAGGCGGCGTACGCCGATGGCGCGCGCCGTGAGCTTGAGCCGGGCCACCCGCAGCAGGTTGACGGCGGGCGGGGGCAGCGGACCGAAGCGGTCGACGATTTCCTCGGTCAACGCGTCGATCGCGGCATTGTCGGGCGCCGCGGCCAGGCGCTTGTACAACGCCAGGCGCACGGGCACGTCGGCGACGTAGCTCTCGGGCAGCAGCGCCGGCAGGCGCAGCTCCACCTCGGCCGTGGCCGCGAGCGGGCGGTCGAGCGCGGGCTCGCGGCCCTCCTTGAGCGCCTTGACGGCCTGTTCGAGCAGGTCGAGGTACATCGTCAGGCCCACTTCCGTGAGCTCGCCGCTCTGCGACTCGCCCAGCAGCTCGCCGGCGCCGCGGATCTCGAGGTCGTGGGTAGCGAGCACGAAACCGGCGCCGAGCTCCTCGAGCGATTCGATGGCCTCGAGGCGCTTGACGGCATCCGCCGACAGCGCCTTGCGCGGCGGCGTCAGTAGATAGGCATAGGCGCGATGGTGCGAGCGCCCGACGCGCCCGCGCAGCTGGTGCAGTTGCGCGAGGCCCAGGCGGTCGGCGCGATCGATCATGATGGTGTTGGCCGTGGGCACGTCGATGCCGCTTTCGATGATGGTCGTGCAGACCAGCAGGTTGAACCGCCGGTGGTAGAAGTCCACCATCAGCCGCTCGAGGTCGCGCTCGCGCATCTGCCCGTGGCCGACGCGCACCTCGGCCTCCGGAATCAGCCTGGCGATCTCGGCCGCCGTCTTCTCGATGGTCTCCACCACGTTGTGCACGAAGTACACCTGGCCACCGCGCCGGAATTCGCGCAGCGCGGCCTCACGCAGTGTCGGCGCATGCCACTCGGTCACGAAGGTCTTGATGGCGAGGCGCTCGGCCGGCGGCGTCGTGATCAGCGACAGATCGCGCAGCCCGCCCAGCGCCATGTTCAAGGTGCGCGGAATCGGCGTGGCGGTGAGGGTGAGCACGTGCACTTCGGCGCGCAACGCCTTCAGGCGCTCCTTGTCGCGCACGCCGAAGCGATGTTCCTCGTCCACGATCACCAGCCCGAGCTCCTTGAAGCGCACGTTGGCGTGCAGCAGCCGGTGCGTGGCGATCACGATGTCGACCGTGCCATTCTCGATGCCCTCGAGCACCGCGTTCGATTCCTTGGAGCTCCGGAAACGCGACAGGGATTCGATGCGTACCGGCCAGTCGGCGAAACGATCGCGGAAATTGTTGGTGTGCTGCTCCGCGAGCAGCGTGGTGGGGACGAGCACCGCCACCTGCTTGCCCGCCTGCGTCGCGATGAACGCGGCGCGCATCGCGACCTCGGTCTTGCCGAATCCCACGTCGCCGCAGACCACGCGGTCCATGGGCTTCTCGCTCTCGAGGTCCTGCAAGACCAGCCGGATGGCCTCGGCCTGGTCGGCGGTCTCCTCGAACGGAAAACTGCTGGCAAAGGCCTGGTATTCCAGCTCGCGCGTGGGCAGAGAGGGCCCGCGGCGCGCCTGGCGCTGCGCGTACAGGTCGAGGAGCTCGGCGGCGACATCGCGGATCTGGTCGGCCGCGCGCTTGCGCGCCCTGGCCCATTGGTCGGTGCCGAGCTTGTGCAGCGGTGCGCTCTCGGGCGCCGCTCCGGAGTAGCGCGAGACCAGGTGCAGCTGCTGCACCGGCACGTACAACTTGTCGCCGCCCGCGTATTCCAGCACCACGAATTCGCCGTCCTGCCCGGCGACTTGCATGACTTGCAGGCCCACGTATCGGCCCACTCCATATTCTTCGTGCACCACGGGCGACCCCGGCCCGAGCGTGGTGAGGTCGCGAAGGATGGCCTGCGGGTCGGAGGTGGCGCGCCGGCGGCGGCGTTCCTGGCGCGCCCGTTGTCCGAACAACTGCGCCTCGCCGAACACGGCGATGGGCGGCGTGAGGATGTTGAGGCCCGCCATCTCCGGCGCGATCGTGATGGCGAAGTGCGCATCGCCGTCGACGAAGGCATGCCAGCCGGCCGCGGCGGCGGGCGTGATGCCGGTGGCGCGCAGCATCTCCAGCAGCACTTCGCGCCGCCCCGCGGAATCCGCGGCGAGCAGCACGCGGCCTGGATAGTCCTGCACGAATGACGCCAGCGGCGCGAGCGGTTTCTCCGCGCGCAGATCGACGCGCCACTCCTGCGGCGCGGCCGTGGGGAAGTTGTAGCCCGCGACCGGATCCTCGACCTTGAAACTTTCGTAGTCGATGCGCGTGAAGGAGGCGAGTCGAGCCTCGAGCTCCTGCGGCGTCAGGAACAGTTCCGCGGGCGCGAGCACCGGTCTTTCGATGTCGTGCCGGCGTTCCTCGTAGCGTTCGGCGACCACGGCGGCCGCGCGCTCCACGGCGCCGGCGATGTCGGACGCAGCGCACACCACGGTGCCGGGCGGTAGGTAGTCGAGCAGCGTGTCGGTGCCGTCGAAGAAGAGTGGCAGGTAGAACTCGATGCCCGGCGGCGCGAGCCCGTCGCTGACGCCGCGGTAGATGATGCTGCGCGTCGGGTCACCCTCGAAGCGCTTGCGATAGCGCAGGCGGAAGGCCTTGACCGCGTCCGCGTCCAGCGGCAGCTCGCGGCCCGGCAGCAGGCGCACCGATTGCAGTGCCTGGCCCGATCGCTGCGACTCCGGGTCGAATTCGCGGATGGCCTCGATCTCGTCGTCGAACAGGTCCACGCGTAGCGGCGTCTGCGTGCCCATCGGGTACACGTCGAACAGCGAGCCGCGCAGCGCGAATTCGCCGGGCGCGGTCACCTGGTGCACCGAGGCGTAGCCGCTTTCGACGAGGCGCGCGCGCAGCGGCTCGAGCGGCAGGCGGTCGCCCACGGCCAGATTGAAGGTGCGCCCGTCGACGTAGCCGCGAGGTGCAAGCCGCTGTCCCAGCGTATCGGCCGCCGCCAGCAGCACGCCCGAGAGCCGCGGCAATTCGGCGAGCGCCGCGAGGCGCTCGGAGATGATGTCCGGGTGCGGCGAGAACACGTCGTACGGCAGCACTTCCCAGTCCGGCAGCACGTGGATGGCGCGCGTGCTGTCCCGACCCAGGCCGAGGAAGAAGCCGAGCTCGGCGCGCAGCTGGTCGAGCTCGCGCGCGTCCCGCGCGATGACGAGCCAGGGCCGCTCGTCGGACTCGACCGCCTCGGCGATGGCGAGGCTGCGGGCCGAACCGTAGAGCTGGTGCCAGCGCTGGCGGGCGCCGGCCGGCGG